>CAZSWN010000014.1:0-11766 GCA_964611135.1 uncultured Coxiellaceae bacterium
CGCCTAAACCTCTATTTCCTAATTCTTTGCCATCCGCATCATTCGGTGTAACGACACTGGATGCAGGTATTTTTTTGTTGATGTCCGCAATATTGGTTTTGCTGCCCATATGCGTATTGGCGTAACCGAGCTGACCGGTTACATAAACGCCGGGTGCAGCGGCATTAGCGGCCATAACACCTAATGCAGAAATACCTAAAACCGTTGTACTTAGAACTTTTTTAAACATTATTATTATTCTCCTGAAAGAGTTTAACTAGTTAAACGAATGGCTATTTAACAATCAGATTGTTAAATTGTCAACTGGTGTCAATCGTTAAAAGTAATAAATTAAGATAATCTATCGCTTAATAAAATGTACTCAATTGTTAGTTTAGGTTTAAATTTATCCAATTTTTTAATTTTAAAATTTTCTACTAAGAAGCGGAAGGTGTGTAAAGAAAATACACACTTAAACATTGAAAAACCCCAACTCGGGGCTTTTCAATGAAGTAAGGTATTTAGCGTTTATTAACCAAAGGTATAAGCCACACCGACGGCGAGAAAGTCGATATTACCGGGACGGTGGTTCCCCATCGTTTGTATGTGGGTAAGCGAGGTATCTACAGAGACATTCGGTGTAATGTCGTAGCCCATGCCGACAGCAACTTCAGGTGCCCATTGATGTTTATCAATCCCTACTGTGGAACTGAGATCAATAGTGCTAGGCAGGCTAGCACCTGTAATTTTGCCTTTTATTTGAGTTGTTAAATAAGCGGCGCCGAGTTTACCGTAGAGGTTGACATTACTGGTAATGGGTAAGATCCCTTTGGCGGCTACATCGATAGCATGTTGCTTAAGCGACGTAACGAGTTGGGGGGGAAGTTTCGGTAAAGCAAGGTTTGCTTTTTCTTGAGGTAACTGTAAGTAGCCTAATTCTACGGCAAGATTTGGGATGATCTTGTAGCCAATCGCTAAGCGACCTGCCAGTCCATCATTGGCTAAGCTGGGCCCTAGCAGGAATGGAAGGCGAGATTTCATGTGGGTACTGGCGTAACCGACTTGACCGCTAACATACAAACCAGAAGGAAGCGCGGCATTCGCAGTCATCATCGCGAATGCGCTGCTGGCTAATGCACTCGTGAGTACTATTTTTTTAAACATTGTTATTATTTTCTCCGGAAAACATTATTATTAGAGCTTCTATTTAATCGTTAATAGAGGCTATTGTCAATTTGGACGCTTAAATTAACGGATGCTAGCCAAAATAATAAGAAACACCGAGTGAATAGAAATCACTGCTCGGAGCATGATTGCTCCCGCCTAATTTTTGAATACGATTCCACGAAAACTCTATCGGCACATTCGGTTTAAGCGCATAACTAATCCCTAAGCCGAAGGTGGGTTCTAAGGTGTTGGAATAACTGTTAGCCCATGCGCTGTAAGGGCTATTGGTAAACGTAGAGGATCCTTGCGAATTAGGTCGTAAGTAAGCTACGCCGAGTTTGGTATACAGGTTTAGTTTGCCACTTACCGGGACTATCGCTTTGCCGACTAGATCGAAAGCATTTTCCTTCGTCGATGCACTGGCGTTGTAATTATTGGTGCTAACACTGGTATTATTATGACTAAAATGACGATAGCCAAATTCTATCGCCCAATGCGAATCGAGTTGATAACCAAAACCTAATCGATACGCTAAAAGAAAGTCATTGAGCCCCGGCAAAGCAACCGGTGTATTCGCGTTTGTAATGCTTATTAAATCCGTGGTATGGATATGCGGATTCACATAACCGACCTGGGCATTGGCGTAAAACCCAGCCATTTCAGCCTTCGCGGTTTGTGCAAGACCTAGTGTTGCCAACGCCAATAATAAGGGGAGGGTGATTGCATTTCTTTTTAGCATAATGCTTCCTTCGATTAAAATGTAAAAACCAAAGCATGATAAAGTGTAAAATGGCAGCGCGTCTAGGGCTATTTTATTCCCGCAAAAAATAATTTAGGTGCGTCGAAAAATTATCTTTTTTGATCAACCGAAATAGTAGGCCAAGCCGATGGAATAAAAATCGGTACTTGGCGTGGTATTATTTCCACCGACGTTCTGTATCCGCGTCCACGCCAATTCTATGGGTACAAAAGGCGTTAGGTCATAGCTAAGTCCTAAACCAAAACTGGGATCCCAACTATCGGAATAACCTAAATAAGAGCGATTATTGACCAGGCTGGATCCGTTGGCTTTAAAATAGGCTAAACCTAATTTGGCATAGATATTAAAATTATTAGAAAGTGGCAACATCGGTTTGGCCAAAAAATCCACGGCTTTTTCGCTTAAAGACACATCTTTATTATTTACCCCTGCGACACCGGAAAAATTGACGTCAGAAAATTGGGTATAACCGATTTCAAAAGCTACATTTTGGTTAAATTGATACCCACCGGCGATGCGGCCGGTAAAAGACATTTTACCGTTAATAGAGAGTGCGGCGGCATTGCTGGCTTGCTGATGGGTGTCGGCTGTTCCGAGTTCACCTAAGAGGTAAAATCCAGGGATAGAGGCATAACTTAACAGTGGAAAGCAACAGAAAAAAACCAACGCTAGATTTGTCCCGATTTTTTTAAACATGAACCATGCTCCTTGCGAAAATTAACGGGTTAAAAGCTAATGCTAAAAACTACTTTATGCGCGCTAAGCCCGGCAGGTTTAAGTTTTTGCAAATAGCTAAAGCCTATTATACGATAAGCTTCATGAACAACCTACCTCGTTGGCGTAGTTACGTCGCTTTACTTCGATTACATCAACCTATCGGCCTATTTTTACTCTTATGGCCTACGCTATGGGCTTTATGGATTGCCAGTGCCGGTGCGCCTCATTTTAAAAATGTGGCGCTATTTGTTGCAGGAACCTTGTTAACGCGATCCTTGGGTTGTGTGATCAATGATATTGCCGATAGAAAGTTAGATGGTTTCGTCGCTCGAACCCAACAAAGACCTTTAGTGACGGGGAAGGTGAGCTTAAAAGAAGCGAAGCGAGTATTTATCGTATTGGCGGTACTGGCTTTGCTTGTCGTACTCCAATTTAATCTTTTAACCCTAAAGTTGGCTGGCCTGGGTTTGGTGTTGATTTGTATTTACCCTTATACCAAACGCTATACCTACTGGCCGCAGTTGTTTTTGGGCCTAATATTTGGTGCTTGGTCAATTTTAATGGCTTTTGCGGCGCAAACTGGAAAGATACCGAGTATTGCTTGGCTGGTTTTTATGGCCGGTTATCTATGGTGTTTAGCCTACGATACGATATACGCAATGGTCGATAGAGAAGAGGATCGGCAAATAGGTATTAAATCAAGTGCCTTGGCATTGGATCGTTACGATGTCTTATTTATAGCCGTGGTAGAGTCAATTTTTGTTTTATTATTAATCCTAATCGGGATAAGATTGCACTTGCATTTCGCTTATTATAGCATGCTGACGCTGGTCGTTGGCTTGTTGTATTATCAACACACGCTGATTAAAGATAGAAAACCAGCCGCTTGTTTCAAGGCCTTTTTGAATAATGCATGGATAGGGGCGTTGATATTTCTAGGATTTTTCTTAAGCTTGCATGGCGGCGCTGTTTAAGCCTGAAATAAAACCGATGCGTGGTTTTGAAAAGAGGTCTCATTTATTTATGCAAAACAAAGCGATCTATCCGGGTACTTTTGATCCCATGACGAACGGACATCTGGATCTGGCACAACGTGCTTCGCGTTTATTTGAGCAGGTTATTGTGGCTGTCGCTAAACATCCTAGTAAGGCACCTGTTTTTGCGATTGATGAGCGCATCGCTTTAGCGAAAGAGGCGTTAAAGGATTTATCTAACGTAACGGTCTGTGGATTTGATGGACTCTTAATAAATTGTGCCAAGCAACATAATGCACAGCTTATTTTACGCGGTTTACGCGCGGTATCGGATTTTGAATATGAGTTTCAGTTGGCGAGTATGAATCGCAATATGATGCCGGATCTGGAAACCTTATTTTTGACACCCGCCGAGCAGCATTCCTTTATTTCGGCAAACTTGGTCAGGGAGATTGCCAGTCTAGGTGGCGATGTAGCACAGTTTGTTCCTAAGGTTGTTGCCAAAGCGCTACGCGTAAAGTTTAGTTAAATGAAGGAAAAAATAAAGTAATATAAAAAATAGATAGGTAGAAGATGGCTTTATTAATAACGGATGATTGCATTAACTGTGATGTTTGCGAACCCGAATGTCCCAATGCCGCAATCGTTCAAGGTGAGTTTATCTACGAAATTAAAGCGAATAAATGTACCGAATGTGTCGGGCATTTTGATGCGCCGCAATGCGTACAGGTTTGCCCGGTTGCCTGTATAGTGAGCAATCCGGCCTGTCCTGAAACGCCCGAACAATTGTTATTAAAATATCACGCTTTAATGAAGGACCCATCGGTATAGAAGTTTGTAAGGCGCTGGTTGTTTTTTCCAGCATCACCCCGCATAATATGCTCGCTGGGCGGATGGGAAAAATTGTTTTTCACCTATTAAGTTCAGGAAAGTTCAGATTTTTTAGAATCGTTTACACTAGAGGGGCCCACCATGGCAGTCCAAAAATCACGTAAATCTCGCTCAAAAAGAGGCATGCGACGTGCGCATGATGCTTTGACTTCTGCCACGATTGCAGTTGATCCGACCAGTGGCGAGACCCATTTACGTCACCACATCACTAAAGATGGCTATTATCGCGGAAAAAAGGTACTCAAGGCTAAGGAATAACCCCTTATCATGTCACCTTATACACTGGCTATTGATGCAATGGGGGGCGATTATGGCCCTTCTGTTACCGTGCCGGCGGTGCTTTTAGCGCTGCAGGGAGAGCCTAGGCTGCATATTATTCTGGTTGGCGATCGGGATGTTTTGCAAGCGCATCTCAAACGCGCGAAGACGCCCGTAAAACCCGAACAATTAACCTTACACGCTACAACGCAGGTCGTCTCTATGGATGAGCCGCCTGCACTTGCGTTGCGCAATAAAAAAGATTCCTCCATGCGGGTGGCGATTAATTTAGTCAAAGAGGGTCTTGCGCAGGCTTGTGTGAGTGCGGGTAATACCGGCGCCCTGATGGCAACAGCGCGTTTCGTGTTGAAGACCATTCCGGGTATTGATAGGCCGGCAATTAGCGCGATGTTACCGACCATGAAAGAACAAACGAAGGTACGCGTACTTGATTTAGGCGCTAATGTGGATTCTGAGGTTGAACATTTGCTCCAATTTGCCATCATGGGCTCTGTACTCAGTGCCGAGGTGGATAATATTCAACGTCCACGCGTGGCTTTATTAAATATTGGCTCGGAAGAAATTAAAGGAAATGAGCAGGTAAAAAAGGCGGCTGAATTGTTAAAAAACGCACAGATTAATTATATCGGTTACATCGAAGGGGATGCGATTTATCAGGGTATTGCTGATGTGATTGTTTGTGATGGATTTGTCGGGAATGTGGCTTTGAAGGTCACCGAAGGCGTGGCTAAATTAGTCAGCCACTATATTAAATTAGCCTTTAATCGTAATTGGTTTTCACGTCTTTCCGGTTTAATGGCGTTGCATGTATTAAAAGGGTTACGTAATCGATTGGATCCAGCCCGTTATAATGGCGCCAGTTTAGTTGGTTTACGCGGTATCGTGATAAAAAGTCATGGTAGCGCTACTGTATTGGCCTTTAAAAATGCGATTAATGAAGCTATCTTAGAGGTTAAAAAAAATATTCCTGAGCGTATTCGAGAGCAAGTAACCGGTTTATTGAAGGAATCTGAACAGTCTTTATGAAATATTCGCGCATAGCCGGAACAGGGAGCTATCTACCTGAAAAGGTATTAAGCAACGCCGAGCTGGAAAAAATGGTGGCCACTAATGATGAATGGATAGTGGCGCGTACCGGTATTCGCGAGCGCCGCATCATAGGTCCTAATGATAGCACGGCTACCATGGCGACCGAGGCGGCAAAAAAAGCCTTAACCGCGGCCAGATTGACGGCACAGGATGTACAATTAATTATTGTCGCCACCAGTACACCGGATCAATTTTTCCCCAGCACCGCTTGTTTAGTTCAAGCGGCATTAGGCGAAGACGGTTGTCCTGCTTTTGATATCGTTGCCGCTTGCGCGGGATTTAATTATGCCTTAAGTGTGGCGGATCAATTTATTCGCAATGGCATGCTCGATACAGCTTTAGTGATAGGCAGTGAGAGCATGTCGAATATTATCAATTGGGAGGATCGATCGACCTGTATTTTATTTGGCGATGGGGCAGGTGCGCTTGTGTTACAAGCCGCTGATGCCCCGGGTCTTATTTCAGCACATTTACATGCGGCCGGTTCTTATAAAGATTTACTATCACTGGGAACCGGTTTAAAAAAAACCGGTGAACCGCCGCATCTTAAAATGCAGGGCAGTGAAGTCTTTAAAGTGGCGGTTAATAAATTAAGTGAAGTATTAGAAGAAACCTTAGCGGCTAATAAAATAAGGACAGAAGATATCGATTGGTTGATTCCTCATCAAGCGAACTTACGTATTATTAAAGCCATGGCGAAGAAACTTAAAATGACGATGGAACAAGTGGTTGTGACACTCGATAAACAGGGCAATACATCGGCGGCCTCCATTCCTTTGGCTTTAGATCGCGCTATACGGGATGGGCGGGTTAAGCGCGGACAATTATTGTTGATGGAAAGTTTTGGTGCGGGTTTAGCCTGGGGTTCTGCCTTAGTACGCTACTAAAGTAGCTTGTTAAATTTTACATGAGTTACGATGTCTAAAAAAATTGCTTTTATTTTTCCAGGTCAAGGTTCGCAGACGCTCGGTATGTTATCGGAATTTGCGGGCCACTATCCTATAATCCAAGAGACTTTTGCCCAAGCTTCGCAGGTTTTAAAATTTGATCTGTGGGAGCTGTGTCAGCAAGGTCCGATTATCGCTTTAAACCAAACTGAAAATACGCAACCGGCTTTGTTGGCAGCGAGTGTGGCTTTATGGCGTATTTGGCAACAGCAACAGGGGGTGACGCCATTATATATGGCCGGTCACAGTTTAGGTGAGTATTCTGCGTTGGTTTGTGCGGGTGCGCTTGATTTTCTCACCGCCGTGCGACTGGTTGCAGAGCGAGGACGACTCATGCAAGCGGCTGTTCCTGTCGGCAAAGGGGCAATGGCGGCTATTGTCGGATTAGAAAACAACAAATTGCTTAGTTTGTGCGATTCACTGGCCGAAGGCCAAGTATTAGCGCCGGCTAATTATAACTCAATAGGACAAACGGTTGTCGCCGGTGATAGCGCGGCAGTAGATAGGTTGGTGGCGAATGCGAAACAAGCCGGGGCTAAATTAGCTAAACGTATCCCCGTTAGTGTGCCTTCGCATTGCGCGTTAATGAAGCCGGCGGCTGAGCATTTGGCGGAAACATTGCAAACGATACATGTTTCAGCGCCACAAATACCGGTTGTCAATAACGTCGATGTTGAAATGGTCGATGACCCGATTCGGATAAAAAAAGCCTTAGTCAACCAATTGACTCATCCGGTTCGCTGGGTCGAAATTATTCAGTGGATGGAGCAACAAAAGATAGATGAATTTATCGAGTGTGGCCCTGGTAAAGTATTGGCCGGTTTGAACAAACGTATTACGGCTATTCCAACCTTGTCGATACAGGATCCGGAAATATTACAAAATGCCTTAGTGGGTTAAGGGTTTTTATGCGTTTACTTGAAAACAAAGTCGCACTGGTTACCGGAGCAAGCCGCGGTATTGGCGCGGCTATCGCTTTGGCGATGGCAGAACAAGGGGCTACCGTTGCCGCTACGGCAACCACCGCGGCCGGTGCTGAAAATATTTCCCAGCGCTTGCAAGCAGAAGGTTTCAAAGGCAAGGGGTTTGTTTTAGATTTAAGCGATGATCTCTCTATTAAACGCTTATTTACCGAATTACACGATTTTGGTTTACCGAATATATTAGTGAATAATGCGGGCATTACGCGGGATAATCTTTTATTACGTATGAAAGCCCAAGAATGGGATGCGGTTATTAATACGAATTTAAATGCGGTGTTTAAATTAACCCAGTTATGTTTAAAACCCATGATTAAAGCGCAATTTGGACGTATCATTAATATTGCCTCTGTCGTTGCAAGTACTGGAAACCCCGGTCAAGCTAATTATGCGGCGGCAAAAGCCGGTTTAATGGGTTTTAGCAAATCTTTAGCACAAGAAGTTGCAACACGCCATATTACCGTGAATGTGTTAGCGCCGGGATTTATCGAAACCGATATGACGGCTTCGTTAAATGAGACGCAGCGAAAATTTTTATTAGAGAAAATCCCGCTAAAACGTTTAGGTCAACCGATTGATGTGGCACGAGCGTGTGTTTTTTTAGCCTCCGATTGGGCCGATTATGTGACCGGGCTCACTTTACATGTCAACGGTGGAATGTATATGAATTGAACAACCTTGTTGAGCGCTGTTGAGCGCTAAGCTTTAGTAAAATAGCTTAATTTAAGAAGTGACTTGCGTTCATACAAGAATTGAATAAACTAAGCGACTGGTTTTATTGATACATTTAAATAGGAGATATTCGTAGTGAGTACAATTGAAGAACGTGTGAAGAAGGTCGTGGTGGATCAACTTGATATAAAAGAAGAAGAGGCAACGATGGAAGCTTCTTTTGTCGATGATCTCGGTGCCGATTCTTTAGATACGGTTGAATTGGTCATGGCACTCGAAGAAGAGTTTGATACCGAAATTCCGGATGAGGAAGCGGAAAAGATTCGAACCATTCAGCAAGCCGTGGATTACATCAAAAAACATCCCTCAGAAGCAGCATAAAAATTAAGCTTAACAATAGACAAAGCGGTAACCATGAAAGAGGCGAAAGTAGCGGTGAAAAAAAAGCGACGTATCGTGGTGACAGGTGTTGGGATGATGACACCTTTAGGCCTTAATACTAAAACCACTTGGGAAGCAATATTGGCCGGTAAAAGTGGTGTAGCGCCTATTAGTCTATTTGATGTCTCTACTTTTCCTTGCCAAATTTCGGCGAGCGTTAAGGATTTTAAAGCAGAGAATTACGCTATTTCGCCTAAAGATGGGCGTAAAATGGATTTGTTTATTCAATATGGTTTGGTAGCCGCGATAGAAGCCATAGCGGATGCCAAGCTTGAAGTCACCGAAAAAAACGCCGATCGCATTGGGGTTGCGGTCGGCTCTGGGATTGGTGGATTACCTTTTATTGAAGAGAATCATGCTCGACTGGAGCAAGGAGGAGTCCGTAAAATATCACCCTTTTTTATACCGGGTGCGATTACCAATATGTTGGCGGGTCAAATCTCTATTCGCCATGGATTAAAAGGGCCCAATATTGCGGTTGTCACTGCCTGCACCACCGGGACGCATAATATTGGTTTAGGTGCACGTACGATCCTTTATGGTGATGCCGATGTCATGGTTGTAGGTGGCTCCGAAATGGCGACGACCCCTTTAGGTCTGGGTGGATTCTCAGCTTGTCGTGCCTTATCCAATCGTAATAAGGATCCTGGGGCAGCGAGTCGTCCTTGGGATAAAGGCAGAGATGGTTTTGTATTAGGAGATGGTGCGGGTATCTTAGTGTTAGAAGAATACGAACGGGCCAAGCTGCGCAATGCGCCGATTTATGCCGAATTGGTAGGTTTTGGCATGAGTGCAGATGCTTATCACATGACCAGCCCAGCACCTGACGGTCAGGGTGCGATGGCCGCTATGTTGAATACCTTGCATGATGCGAATGTAGATAAAGAAAAAGTCGCGTATATCAATGCGCATGCTACTTCAACGCCAATGGGTGATCATCTTGAATTACGCGCTATTCGTCGCGTGTTCGGCGATTACGCTAAAAAGTTGGCGATTAGCTCAACGAAATCGATGACCGGTCATTTGCTGGGAGCGGCCGGTGCGGTCGAAGCTATTTTTACTATTTTAGCGCTGAAAGAACAAAAAGCGCCGCCAACGATTAATCTCGATAATCCCGGGAATCCGCCGGATCTCAACATTCCCGACGATGATTACATCGGTTTAAATTTTGTCCCGAATGTCCCACAAGAATTAAAAATGGATTATGCACTGTCTAACTCCTTTGGATTTGGAGGTACAAATGCCTCATTACTTTTTGCCAGATTATAAAATTCATGCCTAAAAGATTGACATTCATTGCATGTGTCATTCTTGCTTGCGTTGTTCCTTTAACTTATTTTGTTAAGCATTATTATCGGTTTTTACAAACACCGTTTAGCCCCACACAAACTATCCATATCGTCTTTACGCCGGGCTCGTCGGCGCATCGTTTACTGGCGGATCTACAAAGCCAAGGTTACATCGATCATCCGCGTTTTTTCTTATTACTGGCTTACTTTAAAGGGGCGACAAATAAGCTAAAACCCGGTGAGTATTTGTTTGACCCAGGGACCCGGCCCGGACAGATGTTTGATCAAATGCTGGCTGGTAAGGCGATTTATCACCGTTTTACTATTGTAGAAGGTTGGACTTTTCAACAATTAATGACCGCACTCAATGCCTTAGCGTCTGTTAAACATTCCTTGAATGATCGCTCGGCAGCGCAGGTATTCGCTAGTTTGGGTTTAGTGGCGCAAAATCCGGAAGGTTTGTTTTATCCGGCCACTTATTATTTTAGCTTAGCGACTACAGACAGTGATTTATTAAAATGGTCTCATCAATTACTCGAAAAAAAATTACATCAAGCTTGGAAAGCGCGTGATCCCAACTTACCCTATAAAAAACCTTATCAAGCACTGATTGTAGCTTCTTTGGTGGAAAAAGAAACGGCCATCGCCAAAGAACGACCGATGATAGCCGGTGTTATCGTGCGACGTTTGCAAGCGGGTATGCCGTTACAGATCGATGCCAGTATTATTTACGGTTTAGGTGCCGCTTACACTGGGAAATTAACGATTGAAGATCTGCGTAAAGACACACCGTATAACACCTATACACGTCGGGGTTTACCGCCTACACCTATCGCGAGCCCTAGTTTGGCCTCTATAACAGCGGCATTGCACCCGGATCAAGGTCGAAACCTTTATTTTGTCGCTAAAGGTGACGGCAGCCATCAATTCTCTGAGCGTTTAGCGGAACATAATCTGGCGGTGCAGCTTTATCAGCTGGATCAACGTTATCCCTACATAAAGAAAAAAAGCAGTGGCTTAAATTGCCAAAATCTTTGGTTTGTTAGCCCATCGATGCGCACATTTTTCTGCCAATTAAACGCACTATATTAGTTGACAAAAAATTATTTCTGAATAAAACCTAGCACGGCTGTAATATAAACCTATTATCTTACAGGGTTACCGAAACAAATCGGCGTGTGAACCGGTTCGTTCTAAAATAATGGCGCTTTCGGTAGGTTTGTAAATTAATAACCAATCAGGTTCAATGTGGCATTCGCGATGATAGAGATAATTCCCCGATAAAGCGTGATCACGACATCGAAGAGGTAAAGGTTTTTTTTTAAGCAGTAGGGTGATAATGGTTTTTAGTTTAACCATATTTTTCTGACGTTTTTTAGCGCGTTTGAGATCCTTCTCAAAACTTTTTCGATAGATGAGGTCTAACAATTTGATTAAATTCCTACTTTGTCAAAAAGTTCATCGATATCTTTGCATTGAATAAGACCTTTACCCTTATCGGTCGCTCTTAGTTGCTTTTCTGTTTCAGCATTAGGTACTTTAGGAATAGCAAGCGCGAAGGGAAGCGCTTTTTGCATAGTG
>CAZSWN010000014.1:11776-17747 GCA_964611135.1 uncultured Coxiellaceae bacterium
ACTTGAACTAACATTAAATTAATAGCTTCCGACATCGACAAACCTAGCTTATTAAGAATAAGCTCAGCACCTACTTTAGTCTCGTGGCTCACTTTAGCTCGGACAGTATCAGTTCTCATGGGATATAAACCTGTGTGACCTATTATGGCTATAATAGTGCGGTATCCCCTGTGGATCAATAGGAGATACCGCAAAATCTTTGGTTTGTTAGCTCATCGATGCGCGCATTTTTTTGCCCGCCTATTAAATGATTTGTAACTTTTGGTGGCGCATTTAGGTTTAGGCTTATTACACGCTGATTTATCAGGATTAAGTTCCTGCTCAGTCGCTGGTATCTGAACTTTAGCTCGGGTAAGGGGTTATTATCATCCTTAAGCGCGTTTAGCGCTTGAATGATTTCTTTCATATTACCTTTAAATTATTCCCATGTAGGACAATATACCTAAGTTTTCTTAACCGAGACTTAAAGCATGAATCTAAAATTCACGTATAATCCTAGTCTTTACGCTTAAGTATTCTGGAATGGCTATGAAAAACGATCAAACGGCGCGCTTCATTGCATTAGAGGGGATAGAAGGGGTTGGTAAGTCCACCCAGTTAAAGTTTATTAGCGATTACTTACAAAAAAAAGGCATTGCATTAACAGTCAGTCGTGAACCGGGCGGGACAGCGCTTGCCGAAGCGATACGTCGCTTAGTGCTACAAACTGATTTTTCCCCGGAAACCATTATTCCGGAGACCGAATTATTATTGTTTTTTGCCGCGCGCGCGCAACATATTCACTATGTGATCAAACCGGCCTTGCAACGCCGTGATTGGGTCTTGTGTGATCGCTTTACTGAAACCAGTTACGCTTATCAAGGCGGCGGCAGGGGCCTTGATCCCGCTTTTATTCGCAGTTTGCAATTGTGGGTGCAGCAAGACCTAAAGATCAATGCGGTCTTATTACTGGATGCCCCGGTTGATATCGCATTGCGTCGTACCCATAATCGCCAACACTTGGATCGCATCGAAGCCGAAAAACAGGATTTTTTTGCCCGAGTTCGTGCGAGCTACCTCGAGCGTGCCAAACAAATGCCCGATTGTTATCATATTATAGATGCCAGCCGTTCCTTACAGGATGTGCAAGCGCAGATTAAACAGGTATTGGATAAATTATTAGCCGTATGGCTGGGGTCGCCTAATGAATAAATGCACAGCGCCTTTGCCGTGGCAAAGGCAACAATGGCAGCAATTGTATCGAACGCATCAAAACGGTCGTTTACCGCAGGCTTTATTGTTGCTAGGTCAGGCGGGTTTAGGTAAAGCCTTATTCGCCGCCCATTTTGCCAAAACCTTATTGTGTAAACAGCCTGTCGATGGTTTTGCCTGCGAAGATTGTCGAAATTGTGTCTTAGTGGCCGCCGATACGCACCCAGATCTTTGTTACCTCGCACCGGAAAAATCGAGTCAAGGTATTAAGATTGACGCCATACGTAGCGTGATTGAAAAATTGAACCGCACCACACAAGCGGCGTATAAGATCGTTATTATCAATCCAGCCGACAGTTTGTTGCTGGCGGCGAGTAACGCGTTACTAAAAAGTTTAGAAGAACCCAGTGATCGGGTCTTATTTATTTTAATCGCTGAAAAAATAGAACACTTATTACCGACTATTCGTAGCCGTTGCCAAGTGATTCGCTTTTCTCCACCCCGAGAGGCGCTGGCGATGCCTTGGTTAGCACAGCAACTGCCAGAGTCGACCGCGCTGGATAAACTCTATCAGCTATCGGCCGGGTCGCCGTTACAAGCGTTGGCTTATGCTAAAAGTGACTATTATCAATTTTATATCGATTTACTGCATGTGTTAACGGCTTTATTGACTCAAGAAATCGATCCTGTCTCGTGTGCGAGCCGTTATCTAAAAAACGATGCCGGCCAGTTAGTGACTGGCTTGTTGCGCTTAACCAGTGAACTGATTAAATGTCAGTTATTGAGTGGATATGTCGTATTGGAACCGGCGTTATCTTGTTTAGCGAAATCCTTATCAACGTCTTTTTTATTTGAATATTTTGATCACTTGATCGCTTTACAAGGGCATCTCCATAAAATAACGCTGAATGCGCAATTAATGTGTGAAGCGCTTTTTGCGCGTTGGGCTCTACAAGGTAAACCATGTTAGTCGATTCCCACTGCCATCTGGATCGATTAGACCTCGATTATTACAAAAAAGATTTAACCCAGTTACTCGATTTTGCCAGAGCCGAGGGGGTCGGGCATTTTCTTTGTGTTGCGATTGATTTAGAAAATTTTCCCGCCGTGTTGGCGATTGCCGAGCAATTTACCGATGTTTCTGCCTCTGTGGGCGTTCATCCGACGGAGCACGTGGTAAAAGAAGTCACACTCCGCGAACTGATTCGCTTAGCGGAGCATCCCAAGGTGGTTGCTTTAGGTGAGACAGGGCTGGATTATTACCGTGAAAATACCTCCAAAACACAGCAACAAGCGCGCTTTCGTCAGCATATACGGGCGGCTATTGCGGTGAATAAACCCTTAATTGTACATACCCGGCAGGCCAAGGAGGATACCTTAGCGATCTTAAAGGAGGAGGGTGCACATCAAGTCGGCGGTGTATTGCATTGTTTCACCGAGGATTTAGCGATGGCCGACGCGGCGATTGAAGCGAATTTTTATATTTCATTTTCAGGGATCCTAAGTTTTAAAAAAGCCACTGCGTTAAAATCGATTGCGCAGCATTTGCCGTTACAACGCATCTTGATCGAAACCGATTCCCCTTATTTGGCACCGATGCCTTTTCGAGGCAAGCCGAATCAGCCGGCTTATGTACGTTATGTGGCGGAAACCTTGGCCGAACTACGTCAATGTCCTTTAGAACAAGTGGCGACACAAACCACAGCTAATTTTTTCAGCTTATTTAAAGACGCCAAATCTACCTTGGGCCCTCACTAGTTTTTTTATAAAATAATCCGTCACCAGGCCTTGGGTACCCGTGCTGTCGACTTATCATCCCTTATTTTGTAAAAGGTGAATTATTTTTAAATGAAGATACGGTCGTTTATTTTTTTGATCACCTTGTTCAGCTGTCTGACGCTTGCGGCGGAAACCCCTTCGGAACGCGCAACGAGTCGATATTTTGAATCGATTCAGCATCATCCAGAAAAATTAGCTATTTTTTTACACGACATGCCCAAAGGCGGTGATTTGCATAATCATCTCGGCGGCGCAAGTAGGGCAGAGAATATGTTGCGCTATGCGCAAGATGATTTACTTTGCCTCAATGGCAAAAATTTTTCCGTGTACGTGAATCCACGCTGTGCTAGGAATTATTTATTAGCAGCGTCTAAAAAAAATCCCTCACTTTATAATGCCATTATCGATGCCTGGTCGATGCGTAACTTTCATTCAGGTAAAGAATCCGGCCACGATCATTTTTTTGCCACTTTTGAGAAATATTTACCACTTTTGGAAAAGCATTCTGCTGAAATGCTGCGTGAAGTCAGTGAAAAAGCCTGCCAAGAAAATTTACTTTATCTGGAGTTGATGATCATGCCAGATAATAATCGATCGGGTCGCTTAGCGCGTCAGATAGCGTGGGATCCTAACTTAAGTCGATTGCGAGAAACGCTTTTAAAAAACGGTTTAGTTCCCATCATCACGGATATTTTAAGTCAACTCGCGCGTTATGATAAAGAACTCAATACGATAGGGGCAACAAAAGAAAAAAATACTTGTGCTGATTTCAAATTGCGCTATCTCTATCAAGTGTTACGCGAGCAAGCGCCTGTAGCCGTTTTTGCGCAGTTATTAACGGGCTTTGAATTAGCCGCCCGCGATCCGCGCGTAGTCGGCGTTAATTTGGTTCAAGCCGAAGATGGCCCAATAGCGATGCGTGATTATACCGTGCAGATGCAGATGCTAAGATTTTTACATCATTTATATCCTAAAGTAGGGATCAGTTTACATGCTGGGGAATTAGTGCCTGGTTTAGTGCCTGCGCAAGGTTTACGTTTTCACATTCGTCAAGCGGTAGAAATAGCGCACGCCGATCGTATCGGTCATGGGGTGGATATTCCTTATGAAGATAAGGCGGCGCAATTACTCAAGCAAATGGCGAAACGACATATACTGGTTGAAATAAATCTCAGTAGTAATGCGGCGGTATTAAATATAAAAGGTAATGCGCATCCCTTGTTACTCTACAGGCGATACCACGTCCCGGTGGCTTTATCAACCGATGATGAAGGGGTATTGAGAACCAGTCTCAGTGAGCAATATCAAATAGCGGTTTTAAACTATCAGTTTTCTTATTTGACCTTGAAAAAATTAGCACGCAATAGTATTCAGTATAGCTTTTTACCCGGGATCCGATTGTGGCAGGATGATAACTATCAACAGGCGGTACTCGTTTGTGCGAGCAGTTTGAAAACCGCTTTACGCGCTTCGGATTGTCAAAAGTTCTTAAAGGCCAACCAAAAAGCGGATTTGCAGTGGAAATTAGAACAGCAATTTATACACTTTGAAAAGCAGTTTAGTAAAAAATAAGCCTTAAACATGGGCGCTATTGCTTAGAGGTAACAAAAAATAGTGGCGGCGATTCCGCCAAATAGGAACCATTTGAGGAGGTAATAAATCGGTTTATTCCATACCTTGATGCGTTTTCCGACTCGGCGAATAAAGTAAAAATATTTAAATATTCGGTTAATACCAACGGTATGATCATTTTCCTCGTTAGGCGCTACCGCAGCGCCGATTAAATGACGCCCCAGCCAATGGTTAAGCCATTGCGCCCAACGATATTTTAAAGGTCGCTCAATATCACAAAACAGGATCAAGCGATTTTGACCACTGTTATTTTCGGCATAATGAATATAGGTTTCATCAAAGATGACGTCTTCACCGTCACGCCAACTATAGTGGATTCCATCTACATTAATAAAACAACGATCATCATTGGGGGTAATGAGACCTAAATGATAGCGCAAAGAACCGGCATAAGGATCACGATGACGGGGTAAACGGCTATTATCGGGTAATTCGGCAAACATGGCGGCCTTAATCGAAGGCAGTGTTTTTAATAAGGCCGTGGTTTTCGGACAGTAGCTGGCAGCGGAAGGATGATGACTGACATACCATTTCAGGTAAAAACGCTTCCAACCGGTTCTAAAAAAAGAGTTGAATCCGGCATCATTATAGCTATCGGAAGCCTTAATTTTCTGCTGTGCCATTAACTGAATGCCTTCATCGCGAATAAGCTGCCAATTTTGTCGTAATAGCGCTAATTCGGGGAAATTTTCAAGGGCTAAATAGGGAGTCGTGGGGACAGCCGAAAACAGATACATAAAGGCATTTAATGGCGCGAAAAAAGTAGAGTGATCGGAGAGTTGACGCCAAAATTTATAGCGTACCTTACCGCGTTGTTGGATATAAAAGATACTTAAAGCAAATAATGTCATTATTACATACTTCATTAAATTTCCTTTCTAAAACTAAGTTTTTACGCGTTTTCTCGTCAATAGGGCTAAAGAATAATCTTATTCAATTATAAAGCAAATTTTAGCGTAATAGGGGAGCGCGTAGTTTTAGGGATTTAACCCCTCCCTTAATGAGGGAAAAAGGATAAGGGACAAAGAAAAGGGTTAAATTTGCTCAAATAGGTCTGCTTAAACCTTGTTTTTACGCTTGGCTGAGGGTACTCTATCGGCTAGGTTTCTATGGCTCAATAGACTAATAAAAATAACAATACCGTGAAGCATTCCATTTCTCCTGCCGCCCGCGTTGCGATCGCGTTTATCGTGGTCTTATTTCTTAAATTACTCTTGGCTTGGTTTATCCCTATTACGGCGGATGAGGCTTATTATGCGATATGGGGTACTTATTTAAGCGGCGGCGGCTATGACCATCCCCCGATGATAGGGTTTGTGTTATACCCGCTGTTGCAACTAGGTCATCATGCGCTTATTGTACGTTTCCC
>CAZSWN010000014.1:17757-32188 GCA_964611135.1 uncultured Coxiellaceae bacterium
TTTCGTATCTCTACTTTAAAAAAGAGAATCCTAAACGTGCCGCGATAAGCAGTATCTTGCTGATGATGGCGCCAATGAGTCTTTTCAATATTATCATTACTACGGATACGCCATTATTCCTCTTTTCATTTTTGTCGGTTATCTGTGTATTACTGGCGTTGAGGCATCATGATGACTGGCGTTGGTTTGCTTTAGGTGGGTTGTTTTTAGGCCTCGCCTTTTTTTCTAAGTATTTTGCGTGTTTATTAGCGCTGGCTTATGCGGTGTACTTTCTTTTTATTGCACCCAATCGTAAGCGCCTTATTGGCTTAGGGTTGTTGGCCTTATTGACACTCCCTTTTGCCTTGCAAAATGCTTATTGGAATTACCAACACGACTGGTCGAATATTTTATTTAACATTTACAATCGAAATAATGATATCGGCTTTAGTATTAAAACAATCTTAGGCTATGGGCTTATTTTGTTTTATCTTATTACGCCGCCTTTGATAAATGCACTGCTTAGGTTTCCGAGGCAGGAACTTAAAAAACAAGCGTTATTTTATTTCTTTACGATACCGCTATGTCTATTTTTTCTGTTGAGTTGTTTTAAACCGATAGGATTGCATTGGCCACTTTCTTTTATTCCCTTTATCTATATTTGGGCAGGAACCTATTTAACTGACGTGGATTTAAAGAAGTTACTGAAATTTACCGCCTATTGGAGCGCTATCCAGCTCGTTATTATCTTTGGTCTGTTAGCGATACCGTTAAAATCCTTGTCACATCGATCTATCCCCCATCTAAGTTATAATAAGATCGTTTACTTCTTTGAGCATGCTAAAGTCAATGCCTGCTTACAAAATAATTATCCGCAAAATTACATCTATGCAAGTCCTAATTATGCCGATGCAAGCTTATTTTTTTATGATACCCATCATTATGCATCGGTGTTTTTAAGCGGTTCGTATCATGGTCGTGAAGATGATTTAATTAGTAATTTTAAACACTTTGATCATAAAAACTTTTTAATTTTTTCGCGCACGCCCTTGATGTCAGCAGATTATAAACCCTATTTTCACCAAATATCCTTGCATCACTTTCAAATTGAACGAGCTACTTTCTATTATTTAGTAGGGCGTAAATTCAATTACCCCCGCTATCGAGAGAAGGTATTAAAATCGATTAACGATACCTATTGGATCGATCCGCCGTATTTACCGCATGCGCCTAGCTTTTTTTATGTAAAGTATTTTAAGCATTAAATAGCTATCCAACTAAACTAAAGAATTCAGCACGTATACGGACGTCTTGTTGAAAGAGGCCTAACATCACTGAAGTTTTCATCGTAGCCTGTTGTTTTTCCACGCCGCGCATCATCATACACAGGTGCTTGGCTTCAATAATAATAGCCACACCTTTCGCGTTTAATTTTGCCATCAAGGTGTCAGCAATTTGCCGGGTTAAATTTTCTTGTATTTGTAAGCGTCGTGCGTAAAAATTGATGAGGCGCGGGATCTTTGATAAGCCAATAATTTGACCATTGGGGATATAAGCGACATGACAAACCCCCATAAAAGGCAATAAATGATGTTCACATAAGGAATATAATTCAATATCTTTAACCAAGATCATTTCTTCCATATTCGATTGAAAGAGCGCCTCATTAAAAATGGCTGCTAATGATTCCCGTGCTCCACTGGTTAAATAACGTAAGGATTTAGCCACGCGAGCCGGTGTTTTTTTTAAACCTTCTCGTTCTGGATCTTCGCCGAGTGCGCTTAAAATAGCTTTGATCTGTTTTTCCATTCTATTATTTTTTATCAAGTAAGCGGTAAAAGTTTAAACTAACCGTTTTTTAATTTATTTCCAGGAGGGGATTGCCTCACCATGAAATAATTTTTCGGCGGCGCTTAAGACCTCTTTAGAGTGTATGGCCTTGATTAACTCAATCAATCTAGGATCATCTTTATCTTTTAGGTTGACCACTAAAAGATTAGCATAACTTGAGTTTTTATCTTCGGCAAACAATGCGTTTTGTTGGCTATAAAGATGGGCTAACACGGCATAATTGGTGTTAATGACCGCTAAATCAACATCGGCTAATACACGCGGTAGCTGTGCGGCATCGAGTTCTTTAATCACTAATTGTTTAGGATTTTGCACAATATCGCGCGGTGTTATCAATAGGCCTTTACCGGTATTAAGTGTAATTAACCCGGCTTTACTCAGGAGTAATAAGGCACGTGCTTCATTACTCGGATCATTCGGAATCGCTACGACAGCATGCAATTTGAGTTGGTTTAACTGTTGGATTTTATGGGAATAAATACCCATCGGGTAAACAAACAATTTAGCAATGGCGACTAAATGGTAGCCTCTATTATGGACTTCATTTTCTAAAAAGCGCTGATGTTGGAATAGATTCGCCTCTAAACTGCCCTCATTTAAGGCAGTATTAGGTAAGGAATAATCGGAAAATTCGATAATGTTAAGGTGTAAACCAGCGTTACGTAGCGCAACTTGTTTGGCAATTTGCATCAATTCGGTTTCAGGACCGCTTATCGTGCCTAAACGAATTTGGTGCGGATCCTTACGAGGATGGCAGGCCGTTAAGCTAAAAAGGAGTAAACTGGCTATAAAAAGATTAGTAACAAAAATACCGATGTTTTTTATCATCATTAAAATACGCCCACCTGGTTAAAAGATATTTAGGCAGAAGTTAAACAAAAGCTTGTATTTAGGCAAGTAGTCATTATGGATGGGTTAAGCGTTTTGCCCAATAGTCACCCATATATTGTATCATTTGTACCAGCGCTATTAAGATTACAATGGTCATTAACATAACGCGGGCATCAAAACGCTGATAGCCATAGCGTATCGCTAAATCACCTAAGCCACCGCCACCGACAGCACCTGCCATCGCCGAATAAGCGATTAAGGTAATGAGGGTGGTGGTCAGTGAACTGACTATCCCGGGCATGGCTTCGCTTAACAAAATAGCGGGTATTAATTGCAGCGTGCTCGCGCCCATCGCTTGGCCTGTTTCTATCAAGCCGGGCGGTAATTGATTAAGATTATTTTCTACCATACGTGCAAAAAAAGGAATGGTCGCTAAGCTTAATGGCACAATGGCGGCCGTGGTGCCTATCGAGGTTCCAACCAGTAAGCGCGTTAGCGGGATAATCGCCAACATCAAAATAATAAAAGGAATAGAGCGTAGCATATTAATTAGGATCGCTAAGCTTTTATTAAGCAGGGGTTTGGCTAACAGATTCGGCTGACGGGTGCAAAATAAAATAATGCCTAAAGGTAAGCCCATTAAGAAAGCAAGTATTCCTGAGACAAATACCATATACAGTGTTTCCCAGGTCGATCTGAATAATTCAAACAATAGATTCGTTGACATAACCGATAATCTCTACCTGAAGGCCTTTATGGACTAAATATTGTAGTCCTTGTTGTAAAGGCGTTTGATCGCCCATGACTTCAACGACCATGATACCTAAGGTGGTTTCTTTGAGTAATTCAATATTAGCTTGTAAAATATTCAGATGAATACCTATTTCTCGCATTAAATGGGCTATTAAAGGTTCTGCGGCAACCTTGCCGTGAAAAAATATCCTGAGCACCGTATGGCTATGTGGTTTTTTTACGCGATTGAGTCGATTTTGCAGTAAAGGAGGTAATTCTTGATTTAAGGATAGGTGTACAAATTTCTTCGCTAAAGCAGTGACCGGATGAGTGAAAAAACTAACTATATCGGTTAATTCAATAATGGATCCTCTATCGAGTAAAGCAATGCGGTCGCAAATGTACTTTACAACCTCGACTTGATGGGTGATTAATAAAATAGTAATACCTAAACGTTTATTAATATCCTTCAATAACTCCAGAATATTTCGCGTCGTTTCAGGATCGAGCGCCGAAGTGGCTTCATCACACAATAATACACTGGGCTGGCAGGCTAATGCGCGTGCAATAGCCACCCGTTGCTTTTGTCCACCACTCAGTTCTGCAGGATAGGCGTGTTGTTTATCAACTAGATCAGTTAGCCTTAATAAGGGGGCAATCGTTGCATGGATTTTCGATTTTGCACAATGCGCAAATTTTAATGGTAAGGCAATATTTTCATAGACTGTTTTCGCAGAAAGCAAATTAAATTGCTGAAATATCATGCCGATTTGTCGCCTCACAGTACGTAAGGCCGAGCCGTCTAAAGCGGTTAATTCTTGTCCATTGATGTAAATTTGTCCTTTGCTAGGCCTTTCTAACAGGTTAACGCAACGTATCAGCGAACTTTTACCGGCACCGCTTTGACCTACTATGCCAAAAATTTCGCCTGGATGGATATCAAGATTGATATTACGCAGGGCATGTACAGGTTTATCTGAACTGTAATAAGTTTTTTCGACGTTAAGAAGTTTTATCATCTTTGAAAGGCAGTGGCTAGGCGTCTCGAATTAACTTAGTATTATCGGCGGTTTTGTTTAGAACGCAAGAAAAAATTAGGCCTTGGAATGCGCTACCTTCATCGCCTTAACAACAATTTAGGTGATTAGTGCACGTATCGTGTGAAAAATGAGTGGACTATTTATTTGGCGAGCTAGGTTTTAAAAAATTATTGAATGGCTTGACACAATTCTTTAAAGAACATAGCATATCTCTAGAAGATAACTTTACTGCGAAATAGCCTAGAAAATAAGCTAAAGCGCATTTAGCCGGGTTATTTTTTAAGCTAAAGTAAAGGATCGTTTTCTGTATTAAAATAATTAAAATTAACGGACGATTTTATGGTTATATTAAAAAAAAAATTAGCTGCCGCTAACACTATTCGCCACGCCTTACTCGTAGAAGATGACGTTTTTTGCCAAAAAGTTCAGGGTCATTGTTTAATGGAACTGGGTTATCAGGTAGCCATGGTCAGTGATGCTCAAACAGCCATTCAGCAAGTTATAAATAATACCTATGATTTAATCGTGCTGGATTTAGGTTTGCCCGACCAATCAGGTGAAAAAGTGATTACTGCGGCACGTAGTTATTTAGCCAATCAACAAACACCGCTCATCGTTGCCACGGCACATGCTGATGCAACGATGCAGCAAAAATGCCTCTATTTAGGGGCAGATGTGGTGTTTATCAAACCTTTTTCTCAGAAAGCCTTAGCGCAAGCGATTGATTTTTGTCTCTCTCGGTTTTCTGATCTGTCGCAGTCTATTTATCGTTAAAGCGGGCATGAGCCTCGGATTGATAAGCGTAACGCCTAGTTAGTTCGAATATCTTTAGTTTTGCTTATGAGTTAACACATAAAGTTTATCCCATAACCAATCCAAGGTAAGCACTGTTTATTTTAAGGTAAAATATAGGACTTGGATTATCGTTTAAATAAAGGCTATCTACATTTGCAGAGGTTGGAGGTTAAGCTATTATGTAATTGGTTATGGGATAAACTTTATAGATTAACTTAACGTGGTCGATACAAGCTAAGGAGGGCGCGTGTTTATAGATTATGCTCCGCAATTAATCCGTCAATTTGAATTTTTATTACGTTTGCTCGAACAACTTAATAGGCATATCCGATTTGATTTACGCGAATTCCCACTCTGGATAGACAATGGAGCAGATGGTTTCGCGCCAAATCGTGATAAAGCTATCTATGCACTAGGCAACTTTGGCCCTAGCGATGGTTTATCCCCACAAGAGACCTTTAAGTGTCCTGGGGTAGTTGCCGGCACCTTGGATACCTTGGATTTAATAAGTGAAGTAAATGCCGCCAAAAACGCTTTTAAAACATTACTTAGTGCGTGTCATCAAGCGATGAATCGAGATAGCTGTCAATTAGTTCGCGATACATTAAAGTATGCCGGTTACCCGGGTATCAAGTTAAAGCAAGTTATTCGACATATCCCTTTTGTTCCCTACCATCCACGCCGCATTGCCTGGACTAAAGGCAAACATATTGATCTACAAAGAATAAAATTAAAGGGTTTAGATCCGATGATTAAGTTAGTTAAACATCGACACATTAAACCGGGATGGGTGGTCAATATAGGATCCTTTAAGGAAAACAAGCGTTCTAGATACGAGGATATCCGAACCGCCTTGCCTTTATTTTATCGGCACCAGCAACAACTCCCCAGGCCGATAGTGTGTTTTGGCCAGCAACGGACTGAAAATCGTAAGCTGAGATCCGATAAACAAATTGAATCTTCGCCTTTTTTACCTTCTATCAGTGTTTACCGCTATAAGATTAACGGTAGCAATAATTAACTTTTTAATTGAGATAGCTGCTTCCCTTATACCCTTGCTATTTAATTTTACTTTAAGCTTCAAGGTCTACAATCGATAGAAGAAGCGATTTATTTACCGCTTAATCCGTTTAAATCAACTAGAATAGGGGAGGGGCCATGTCATCAAACAGTGACTCTTTGGTAGTCCAAAGGTGTGCGCAAGCCTTGTTCGAAAGCAATTATAAGCAATTCTTGCAACAAGCGCGTCTTTTCCCTGAAAAAATTAATTTGTCGGCACAAGAGCAGCCTAGGGAATTACTGAATGAAATTGGAATAGAAAAGGTACTATCTCACTTTCTGTATTTTTTAGAAGTTTGGGAGGAAAGCAGTTTAAGTCGAGAAATAGGTGATAAAAAAAGAGAACGTCAGTCCATTAAATCGAAAGGGAAAATTGATAAACACGATCGCCGGGCAATAAAAAAAGCGCTTCTTAAATTAGGGCCTCTATTTCTCGAGAAAGCGGATGCAAGTAGCGCAGAAGTCGATACCATCAAGTTTAGCTCTGTAGAAGCGTTAATTTTTGCTGTAACAAAAGAAATTAACGCCTTAGAAAATTCTAAGCCGAACTCGAACCTTGTTGAAAAATCTCAGGAAGCAATTAAACGCGAGATAGGAAACATTCAACACGCGATTTCCTCATTTGATACACCCACTAAAAAGAAAAAGACTTTAAAATACCTTGGTATCTTTATTGCATGGATTGCCTCACTAGCGGCCGGTATCTCAACCGGAGGGGCTGTTTATCTATTATTTCCTACTTTATTGATACCTGCTATCGTTGTAGGCGTATTCATTTTTGCGGTAGGCTATGTTGCTAATTTTCGTTTCTTTTCGCAAAATTTACCTAACTTTTTGCTCAGCCTCGTAAAAAAGGGTGGTGCAACTGAATTTATCAATCAAGAAGGAAAGCGTGAGCAATTTTCCCGTATTAAAAAGTATCTATTGTTACCACTGGCGCTACTAGCCTCGCTAACCGTCGGGATATCCGGTGCCGCTTTAACCTATACGGCCATTTTAGGCTTTGTTAGTAGCGTTTTACCGATGTTAGCCGTTCTTTGGCCGCCACTCCCTATCGTTATCGTGGCTATACTAGCGTTCAGTGTTTTGGTGGTACTGAGTGTTTCAACGTTTAACGCCATTATAGAGATGCTAAAAAAACCACTTCCCTCGCTAGGCGATTTGAAACAAGCCTTTTCTATAGAAAAAATCCGGCAATTAGGCGCTCGTCAGATTTTTTCTTGTATCATGCACGCTTTATTAATACCCGTTGCCTTATTTGGTTTGATTTATTTCCGGATCACCGCTGGGGTCGATTTATCGACCTTAACCGGTCTAGTTAGTGCTATTGTAACCGGTGTTGCAGCTTTTATTGCGCAAATTGCATTTACCGTACTCTCTATTGATAAACTCAATAAAGCGTTAGTGCGTCCTTTTGCAGCTTCCTCAACGCAAACCGATAACCTCGTTGCAACATCACAAAGTCGCTTTAGCCGAATCAAATCTTCCTTATCTTGGATTTATGCGCCGGTAGCGCTTGTCAGTAATGCCGTGGGTAATGCGGCTTTAGTTTATAATGGCTCCCCGTTATCAACGGCAGGCGCTGTGGCATGTGGTCTCAACTCTTTAGCGGGGAATATACCTGAACAGGATGTAAACCAAATAAAAAGAGCTGAAGTCACAATTGCCATTGTCAATAAGCTTTTGGAACCAGATTTAATAAATAACCCGGCTATAGTGAAAAACTTGCGGGCCCCTCAGGATGGCCAATCAAAAGACGCCAAAAATGAGGCGGTCGCTTATTCAAATGGTGGCACCGCTAGCTTTTTCTCACCACCTTCTCATCCTAAGGATAGCAAGACAGATCAAGATAAGGATATATTAGATGTAGTTATTAATGGCAGAACATGGGGGAACCTAACGAGACCTATTCGGTATACTTCTTAGCGAATCCATTATAAGGCTGGGATCAATCTGTGCAGAGTTTTTTCTACATCAGCACTAAATTCTACTGCTTCCAGCCTAGTGTTTTGGATATTATCTAATATTTTTATTATTTTTCGAAATCCACTTGCATCATCTTCTAGCGTAGCTAAAAATTGCAGATAATGGGATAAAATATTTTCCGTTAATAATTTTTTAGTTAATAATAGCTCTATACCAAAACACCAGAGACTCAGTAAACGTGAATTAACCATTAAACAAGCCTGGATAACCTCAAATACATACTCTAGCTGAAAATTAATTTGCGCTTGTATTATGAGTATAAATATACGCATTATTTCATGCATCAGTGTTTTATCGGCGTGTAGACCTATAGCGGTTAGCATTTCATGTAAAGAAATGACTGTAGCCTCATCGATCTTCTTTTGGTTTAAATCAAAAAAAAATTTTTTTTGATTAAAGGATTTTTTAGCCGCGAATTGGATAGCTTCCTCCCATAGATGAGTTACGTCTACCCGATATCCTAATGGGCTGACATGATCTATCAAATAGACAAATGCTTCCGGTGTTTCTATCAATAATAAACTGGAACTGAAAATTCCAAAGTGGTGTGGGAGTAAGGCGGTAATCGGGTAATTAAGTTTTGGGTTACTGGCCGGCGATCCAGCATCATCGTTATGATGTATGCATTGTAAATAAGGGCCTTTATTTAAGGCATCATTCATCGCATTGATTGTTTTTAAGGTTTGTCGGGTAATATTACCTAGATTTGGAAGTTCTCTTGCATAAAAATCTCGTTCAGTTTCATCTAAATTGATTCTTTCTCTAGTAGAAAGTTTTCTTAAGCGTTTTTCATAAGTCACATCGGGATTAGGGCGAATGTTTTCTCGTCCAAAATTCTCCCAAGGATTAAAAATAGCCAGTAAATCAAAATCCGGAATAAAGGGTCTTTTTAAGTGAATATCCGCTAATACTTGGAATGGTTCTTTTTCGGTGGTGTATATCGCATATTCGGACGTCTGTTTTATTTCTTTCGCGTAACATCGTTTTAACTGATCTCTAGCAGGAGCAGGGCAGTAAAGTGTTATAAACTCATTTTCCTCTTTTTTATCTTGTGGAAAAATAATTTTTAGCGCTACTAATTCTTGATAGCGTTTTTTAGTAATACGTAAATTACAGGCGATCGCGTTACCTTGCTGAATACAAGCTTGTACACTGTTATTATATTTTTGAATCTGATCAATACTAGCCGAAGCGAGTTTGCTGTAAGCTTGGTCAATGGGAATAAAACCTGCCCATGCCCCCCAGGAAGCACTTTTTCCTTTAATATTAAAATCTTTAGTCGGGTATTTTTTTTCTTTATGTAAGCTTTTTGCAATAAGCTCTACGGGTCTAAAAAGAATAATTATATTTTTTGCTTGTGCGTAATGTGATAAAGACAACAAATCCGCCGAAGGAATCCCTTGCTTTTCATGCTTTAAACCGGGCGATAATCCTGGTTCAAAAAATTTTTTTTTATTCTCTTTTTTAGAATTAAAAAACCCTCTAGGATTGGTAATAATAAACCCCCAAAATAAACTAATACTATTTAAAATAGTTTATATTTAAGTATAAATAGCTAAGATTAAAATAAGATTAAAAATTAAATATTTACCTATTGAATATTTTTTTATTATCCGTATAATGCAGACCATTCTTATAGTAAAGGACTACTAGACTAAAATTTATGCCATTAGACTACCCTCAAGTAGGCAAACATTTAGAAGATTTTACCAAGGTGTTTGTTTTTTTTTTGAAGAAGCGTTAACGACTTATCACCGTAACTTAGTAGACCAAGTATCAAAGCCTGGCAAATGGGCCGATTTTTTTAGCTGCATTATTCGAATAATCACCACAGGAACCTTGCTAAGCGCTACCGGTGCAACGGTAGGCGCTCCCGTGGGCGCTATCATCGGCGCTCCCACTATTTCCTCATTGCTGCTACCACTTGCTTCGCTGGCTATGTCTGATTTAGGCATTCACTATCATAGAAAAAAATTGATCCGCATCATTAATCTTTTAGTGATTTATCAGCAAGATAAAGAGAACAAAATGAAAGTAAGGGGAAATCTGATTGCCGCTGGAATTAAGCTCTTTAAAAGTTTTGAAATTAAATTCGGGCAAGTCACTTGTTATACGAATCATGAGTTAGCGCTACTTAAACTAGCGCATGATGCGGTAGATAGAATATTTAATTTCTTTGACGAAAATTCATCCGCATTAGAAGAAAGCGATTTCCTGACTGCTTCAAATATTACTAAGGCGGTTATCTTAGGAAAATCAAAAAGATATCGAAATATTTATTCCATCCCTAATCGACATTTAGGCTACCCATTAGATCATGGCCTAACAACTAAGCGTTTATATCAAGAAACACCGGTATTAAAATTAACGACTACTAACGAAAATTATTGCTATAAAAAAAATAACTCGCGAGATATTTCTGATTTTCGCCTTGTTTTTGAATGGGAAGAAGCCGTTGACCCACCCATACAATGGGAGGACGATGATAAAATCGTGCTCTTTGGAAACAGATCCTATCAAAAAATAAACTCCATTCCAGAAACCACTTTAAACGGCTTAACGCTTATCCGTTTAAGCGAAGAAGAACTTGAAGAAAAAAAACAAAAGATACTTGTGGACTTAAGTAGCCAGTATCAGGATGTGTTAGGTGAGGCTTTTAAACAGGAATTGGAAGCGATAACGGAATACATGCGTAATGAGTTTAAAGACGAAGCGAATAAGTTTAAAAAAAATATTACCGATCTAAACAGTGTTATCATCGCCACGATGGAAAGCTTAACGAAACTTAAAGAAGGACAAGAAGATATTAAGCAACAAGTTAAGTATTTACAAGAAAAAAAATTCCCTTCAGGCGAGGAAAAAAAAGAAGAAATTATCGCTACCTCTCTAAACGCTATACTCAATCGAGTAAAAAAATACTTGGACACGATAGAGGCTGCAAATGATCAAGGTTTTTACACGCCGCTGGATGCTCATTATGATCCGGCTACTCCAAATAACTCTGATCGCTTTTCTTTATTAGATAAGGTTATTGCTTTCATCGAAAATCCTCAGCGGAAAAAACTATTGCTTTTAGGGGAGGCCGGATCGGGAAAAACAAGTTTCTTAATACATTTAACCCAGTTTTTATTAAAAAATCCTTTTTTCTCAACCCAAAATCAACACATACTCGCTTTCTATATTCGATCATCTCGTATCAAATCGAAAAATCTAAACATGGTGACTATTGAGTATTTGCTACAAGACTATTACCACTTCAATAGCCAAGAAATTGGGCTTTTATTTGAAAATCATCAGCAGGTTTATTGTTTTATTTTTGATGATATGGATGAATTAGATCCCGCACTTAACCGTATCCTGATAGAGGATATTTATAATAAATTTCCATCCAGTCATTGTATTTTTACGGCGTATCCCCATAGTCTTAAATTAGGACAGATCCCAGTCGATCTGTTTATATCGCTTAGTAAAGAAAAAAAAGAAAAAGAAGAAGAAATAGTCTATGTAGCCCCTTTTAATGCGTTCGCTAAAAAAGACTATATTAGTAAATTTAAGAAAAAAAATTTACCTTTTGAGTTGGCGGGTGAAGATGAAGAAACAATTTATCAACGCATTCAAGCAATTCCAAGTTTAGACAATATTATTGATAAGCCTATTTTCTTAAGGATGGTGATGGAGGTTCTTGTGCCGCTGGAAAAAATCTATCAGCAAGAGGAAATTATACCGGAGACTGAATACGTTCGAAAAGATTTATTTCATATGTATACGCATACCCTTGCTACACGGATGGCTGAAAAGTTTAGCAACGAGAAGGGAATAACGCGTATAGCCGGGCTAAATATGTATGATTGTATTTTAATTTATAGCATCAACTTAGCCAAATTGATGAAAGAAACCAACATCCTGGAAATTGATGAAAACGCACTCAACGGTAGTACTCGGGATCAATCTAATCTGATATTAACGCACCAACAATTGAATGCCTATAAAAAATGTTTTACTAAAAGATATAATCCTCAGCTGTTTAAGGACAGTGACGATTATAAGCAACACAAATACGGTTACCAAGGATGCCTATTCGTGCATACCTATGGCACACCGGGGAATAGAAGTTATGCCTTTAGCCATAAGGAATTTTTAAACTATTTTTGCACTTTTGACCCCATACGAAGAAAAAAAATTCAAGCCTTAATCGATTCAACACAAGCTAGAAATCCTGTAGAATGGTCGCGCCAATCTTCAGTCAAAGAAAGCGTTTCACCGCGATCGGAGTGCTCTTTTGAACAAGAAGAGTGCTATCTGCGTTTACGTCGTTTTTCCGATCAAGAAGGATCGTATATACAATCGCGCCGTTCGTCGATTACTAGCGCAAAAGAAGAGCGAACTACAGCACGATTACGCCATACTTCAGACCAAACTAGCAAAGTTAGCTTTTTAACTGGCGGCGGCCGAAGTAAGGCAAGTTATTTATCGCATGTAAGCGGGCACAATACTCCGGCTACTGAGTACGCGGCTGAGTCTACAATTGACCCTGTAGCGGATAGTGTACTCAATGTGATGTAAACGCGTACCCGATCTATAGGGCATCGTTAAATCCGATAATAAAAGTTATCGGCTATTGGCGCCTAAAATGAGCGGCGGATCCAAATCATAAGTGCAACGTCTTACTACTTTCCAGCATGTCCGAAGAAGAAAAATTAATGCTATCATTAGATGGCGATTTCTTAAAAAATAAACAAGCAACTTTCGTCACGTTTTTTAAATCTTCTTGAGGTAGGTTTTTTAATATTTTTCTCCAACAATCTTCATTTAATTGTCTATGCGTATTAAATGTAAAAACCGAATTACATGCGGTAACTAAAGCTTTATTTCTTGCTAAACCTTTCTGGAATTGAGCTTGAATTTTTTCGTTCAAGTAAGGATATTTCTCCTTAAGATTTAAATCTTCTAATACCTTTTTTACTTCTTCATTTTGCGATATGAACGCCAATTTATTTTCATCTTTTTCTTTACAAAGATCCAGTAACGATAAAGTAGTACCCGATAATTTATTATTAAAAATTACCTGACTCAAGGCTTCAATTTCTACCCTACAATCAGCCAATAATATCTCTTGTTTTCTGTCGAAAGCGTAAGATTTCTTTGCATCTATATTATCTAACAAGGTAGCGATTGTCAGTATTCTAAATATAGATAGCTCCTTTTCTCCTGGTCTCTCCCTCAACCATAAACCTGCAAAAAACAATGCTGTAAGGCAGCTAAGTTTGCCAACCGCATTAACATCCGCGCCATGTTTGATCAATAAGGCCACTAGTTCAGGGTTACCCTTACGAACAGCACCAAACAGGGGCGTCAACTCATTTTGATCAACCGCATGAACATCTGCCCCGTGTTTTAACAATAAGGCTACTATTTCAGGGTTTCCTTGTTCAACCGCACTAAACAGCGGCGTAAACCCATTGTTGTTAGCTGTATTAACATCCGCCCCATTTTTTAATAATAAAGCCACTAGTTCAGGGTTACCCTTTTCAATCGCAACAAACAGCGGCGTAAACCCATTGTGGTTAGCTGTATTAACATCCGCCCCGTGTTCTATCAATAAGGTCAGCTCTTCACGGTGAAAAGAAAAAAATCTCCCCTCAGACCTAAGAACTGCTATATACAATGGTGTACATCCAGTTTTATCGATCGCATTAACATCCGCTCCGTGTTCTATTAATAAAGCTAATATTTCACACGCTCCTAAGGCACCAGCAACCATATGCAAAGGTGTATCTCCATTTTTGTTCACTGCATGAACATCCGCTCCACATTTTAAAAGTCGGTTTACTCTTTTTAAAAGTCGGTTTACTCTTTCATAAAAAACAAACACCCCAAGTGCTCTATGCAGCGCCGTATATCCATTTTTATCCACCTTATTAAGATTCGTTCTTCTTAATATAAAACAAGCTATTACTTCATAAGTATTACTAATAACTTTATAAAAATGACTTAGGCTAAAAAAAGCTCTAAGTTTCTTAAAAAAACTCATATCAACTCCAAATATACTCATCCATTTGATTCAATAACTCACTCAACATGTCCCCCTCTTCATCACCCTCCTCCTTTCACTAAGGTCTAAAAAAATGAGCATTATTACTACTTTCCAACGTCTTTGC
>CAZSWN010000015.1:0-17066 GCA_964611135.1 uncultured Coxiellaceae bacterium
TTCTTCTCCACATATCTTATTGGCTGCTCGAATCAAGTTACCCAATTCTACTTGTGAATAATGCGTAGTGATACGACAACTCTTATGTCCAAGCAAATCTTGCCTATAGCAGCTGTTTTTAATATTTTACCTACTATTGTTTTTTGCTATTGCAATTAAATTTTCTACCAAAATTTCTAGAGAAGATGCAATTTTGAGCATTTTCTCCTGCCATGCATTCTCAAGCAACGCCCCACAAATTTTCTTATTCATATTTGATAAACGCGCGTGTGTATCTCATTATTTTGACTTACTAATTGTCTCCTTTTTAAGAAAAAATCAGTAGTTGGTTTTCTATCTTTTTGTTCCATATAGCTGATACTATTTGGATTAATACCCAGCTTTTCACACTCTATATTAATCTGTTTAAAAAACTCACCTTGTTGATCCATTAATTGTTGAAAATTACCCTCTTCGATTATTTTTCCGCGTTTTATATATATAATTTTATCTACGTTAATAATACTGCTTAAACGATGTGTTATAATCAAGACAGTGCGCCCGCTAATCACCCTATCAAGATTATCCATAATTTCTCTTTCGGTTTGTATATCTAAAGCTGAAGTGGCTTCATCTAATATAAATATAAAACCTGCTTTTAAAATTGCGCGGGCTATGGCTACTCGCTGTTGTTGACCGCCGGATAACTTCTCTCCTTTCTCACCTACGTTAACCTCAAGTCCATTAGTATCAACATAATTTTGTAGTTCAACCTGCTGGGTAACTGCTATTATTTCTTCATTTCTTGCTGATAAATAACCATAGCGAATATTCTCAGCCAAACTATCATTAAATAAATCAGAATTTTGTGAAACAATGGAGATTTCTGATCGCATTGATTCAGCACGTAAGTCATTTATATTTTCGCTATTGATAGTAATCTCACCCTGTGTAGGGTTGTAAAAGCGCATCAATAATTTTACCAGTGTAGATTTTCCTGAACCGCTTTCACCTACGATTGCTGTTTTTTTTCCAGGTTCAAGCGTAATAGAAACATCGTTAAGCGCGTTTTCTTTTCCATTATTATACGTAAAGCTAATATTTTTAAACTCAATCTTCGGAGCTTCATTAAGAATCAAATTTATTGCCCTATCCGCATCTGCTACTGACGATAGCTTCGCTTTAAATTCACTAATTTTATTACATTCTATGGATGCCGTGTACAATTTTTCTATTGATTCGGAATTTTGCTTCAAAAGACTTCCTGTCTGCATTAAGAAATAAGTCAATACAGTAAAATCGACAATTTCAATTTCACCTTTCAAAAATCGATAAAGCGAAAAAAGAACCGAAATAGTAAATCCTATGGATTCTATTAAATTACCACGTAATATATTGGCTTCATCCTGTATATGACTTTTAATATATGCTTGCGCTTGCGCATCAAGATTATGACGTACCATTTTAATTTCATAGGATACATTATTGAAAAAATGGGCCACTTGGTAACGTTTAATTGAATCTAATAAAGCACCATAAGCAGCATATACGTTTACTAAAAGCTCCTCACGTATTTCTCCACTCTTTTTAGCCCCATAAAATGCATTTAATGTATGGACAACCGCAATACTAATACTCGCAACCCCCATTGGCCAGTCAATATAAAATAAACCGCCTGCGAGCCCTATAAGACCTATATTTGCGGGAACCATTTTACCGAATAAACTTGGAACAATATCATCTGCAGATGTATAAACAGTCGTCAGTAACTGCGCAAACTCGCCTGTTGGTGTGGATAAATGCTCATCTAACTCTATCTCAAATGTTTTTTGTAGCATATCGGCTATAATTTCTGACTGTAGATTTGCACGTACACCTGCGAGTAATCTGTTGCGAAAATACGGCAATAGCTTAGATAAAATTAAAGAGCTATTTAATATTCCAATTATTAAAATCTCATCATCCGTTAATTCAATGGATATGGATGATGATTCTCTTTTTTCATTTTTATAGATATTTTTCGCTAAAATAATCGGCACTATATTGATAGTTGCAGTCAAAATATCAAGAATAAAACCCGTACTTAACTTAACTATATTAGACTTATTACTGTATAGATAGGGGTTAATAAATTTTTTTAAGTTTGTTATTTTTTTAAACATAATTATTTCCTTCCAAAGAAATTAATTTAAATTCATATATATTCTCACCTCTTGAAAAAAATTAGGCTAGAGTCGATCTATTAAGAAGTGTAAGAAATGAACTGCGATACGCATCTGAATGTTATAGACTTAATTTATTTTCATAGATAATTTTCTATAACAGCCAATTGATTGAATAAATACGTCATCATGACAAATGATTAATAGGCTGCCTTGATATTGTTTTAACGTACTAATTAGTAACGTCTTTGATTCCAGATCTAAATGATTATCAGGTTCATCTAATAATAACAGCGCGGGTGATTCCCTCCCGCTAAAAATGCAAGCCAACGCTAGTTTTAATCGTTCGCCACCACTTAAAGTCTTAACAGGGCGCAAGGCGGCTTCTCTTCTTAACCTAAGTTGGGCCAAAATAGTTCTGTATCGATCGTGTGAACAACCGGGTGATAAACGTTCAAAATTATCAAGCGCACTTGCTTTTCTATCTAAAAAAGAAAAATGCTGATCCAGCATTGCTATACGGCTAGTTGACGAAATATACCCGGATAGTGGCTGCAAAATTCTCATGATCACTTTAAATAAAGTCGATTTTCCCGTACCATTATCACCACAAACCCAAAGATGCTGGCCAAATGGCAAAGAAAAAGAGATCGGTGCTCGTTGACCATAAGGTAAAACTAAATCCTCAACAATAAGCGACTTCTTTTTTTTATCCGCGATATCAGACATAATAAAAGCTTGGGGTTTAATTATTTCCAATGCTTCTTTCGCCTGCCGATAATCTTCGGCTGAATGAGCCAGCCGATGTTGGTTCAGTATTGACATGCGTTTGTTAGTAGATTCCGATTGTTCCTTTTTTTTATTTAAGATCAGTTTTGATTGGTTACTGTGTACTCTACTCTTACTGCCTGCTGAACGCTTCGCTTCTAATTTTTCTTGACTGCTTTGTTTTGCTTTTAGGTTTTCTTGATGCACTTTTTCAGTTTGTATAATTCGACGTTCTATGGACAACTCTAACTGCTTTTTAGAAGAAAGATAATCTTCCCAACCCCCACGATAGATATTGAGACCCAATCCAGTCAGTTCTAATATAATTTTACTTTGCTGTAGCAATAACAGGTCATGGCTAATAACAAGGTAAGCAGGATGAGATTTTATCCAAGCTAACAAGTATTGCCTTCCTTTCCCATCCAGATGATTGGATGGCTCATCTAATATATAAAAATCATGCTTTTCGCGATGTAATGCTAAAAGCGCTAAACGAGTTTGTTCTCCTCCACTCAATTGGTTAAATGGAACATTTAAAATATCTTTTGCAAGCCCATAAGCTTGTAACTCTTTTTCTATAAGTAATTTAATATCCCATTTACCCTCTAATAAGGAAAGATCTATTGCTCCACCTAGGCCTTTTTCAATACGATTTAAGGCCACAAGATATTTTTCGATACCTAATTTTTTGGCAACAGAACCATTAAATGGATCCAATCCTTGTGCTAAATAACCAACACTGCCGAAATGCTTAACCTGCTTAGAAGGCTTAGCCAGTAAGGCGGCAAGTATGGACTTACCACAGCCATTTCTACCGATTAGAAAATAGCTAGTATTACTAAGTATTAATCGAAGATCCGTGAACAAATTAAGCGATTGCCTAGCTAACTGGCAAGTTAGATTAGACGCTTCGATCATAACGCGAGACATCGAGGATCTATACCGTTGTACTTAAAGCAACTCGCTTTTTTTTCAAAAAAAGTAATAATGCGATTAAGCTAGCAAACGAAATAACTCGAAAAAACACCAAATAACTTATACTCATTAATGTACTACCTAATAAAGCCGTTAACATGGCCGAAATAGCACAGATAGAAGCCAAAGAACCTAAAATTAAACCTTTTTGCCTATCATCAGCAATCGAAAGCAAATAAGCCAGCATAGCCGAGTAGCCTACCGCATATAAAACTGCCATCAGTAAACTACTTAACTGTAATTGCACCCAATTTTCATTGCAGGCCGAAAAAGAAAACCCTAATAATGTGAACAATCCTACACAACTTATTATCAATTGCTTGGGTGATAAGTAAGTTTGTACTTTGGGCACAAGCAAGCAAAAAGCAAAACACATTCCAATACCTATTTCAGTTAATAATAGACCTATTTTTGCTGAAGATAGGCTGGGCATATACATCGGCATTCGGGGTAAATATTGATAAAACAAAACCCAGGCGCATTGAAAAAGAAAAAAACCACACAGACCATGAAGTATGGTTTGCTCTCGTAATAATGCTTTAATTTGTCTAAAAGTAAGCATTAAATCTAGATTTAACTTTGTATTTTTAATATTCGATTCTTTGATGAAGCTTAGTAACCCTAAACAAGTCAAACTTAACATAGCTACTAATAAAAATGGCAGATAGAGTGCATGAGCTAGCGATTGATAATTAAAGACGATACTTGAAATAACCGGACCAAACATGTAGCCGGACGTAACTGCAAACATAACTAAGCCAATACTTGTCATTTTATTTTCTCTGCTATCCCTATCAATTAACATAGCTTGCGCAACGGGTATACTGCCGGCTGTTAAACCATCAATAATCCGTCCTGTTAAAAATAATAGCGGGGATTTAGCAATAACTGCGAATGCACAAATTAAATACCCTATTATCGTTCCGATGAGTGATAGTTGTAAGGTCACTTTACGACCCATATAATCGGATAGTTGGCCTAGAAAAGTAGCGCCGATAATCATAGCACCAGAAAAGCAAACTAGACTGCCGGCATAATAAAATTGATAGACTAAATTCGAAGTGTTCAAAGCAATAATAGATTGCGCACCACTCGAGAACAATGCCCCTATTAATGGTAATACTACTGACATTCCAATACCGTCAATAAACATTATTAAACATAATGCCACGACGTCGATAGTTAACCTGTTTGAACCACCTTTGGTAAACATGTTGAAATCCCTGTATGTTTAATATACCGACCATCTAAAAACTTTAAACTTAAGTCGAGATAATGTGATAATTCTGAATGTTCTATAAGTTCAAAAAACAACATCTCCTTAGTGATAAGCTGATAGTTTTGATCACTTAAACGACATTTGGCCGCTTCGTTGTCAACCGGGCTTCGCGCCGACATAGCGTCGGATATAAAAAATATTTCATATCCTAGCGACCGCAAATTAAATGCAGATTGAAGCATGCAGATATGCGACTCAGCACCCGCAAAAATTAGCTGTTTTTTATTGAGCGATGATAAATAATCCATGATACATGGCTCGTTATGGATAGAAAAATGTTGCTTTTCAAAAACCTCAGCATTTAGCGCGGTATCCTGAATAGTAGCGATCAAATTACCTAATTTTTTATGTGCGGTCAGTACTATGGGTAAATGATGTGTGGCAAATAAATCTACCAGCCACCTACTATCATGCACTAATTGATAAGAATTATGTAACAGGGGAATTAATTCCAATTGCATATTAAAGAGAATTAAACAAGCTTCGTCCTTATTCACTAACATAACATGACCTTAAAATAATAGATCTTTAATAAATCGACCGGATAAGCGTTGATGTAAACTAAAATACTTGGCAACAGTAAAGATCGTGCTTATCAAGCGTTCAGCCAGTTTTTGTTTACGCGTATAGATACCCATAAAACTTTTAATTAAATCAAACTGTGCTTTCGCTAAATAATTATCTTTAAACGGATAATCTGCTCCAAGGTGATTAGCAATCACTAAACCCGAAACAATCGCCCCTTCATGTCCGGTCAATGAATAATCGGTACCACAAAACCATAAATTATCTTTACCTTGAATCATGCTCATTTTATGTTTATGTTGCATATCAATTGGCCTAAGTTTAGGTAATTTCCAGTCTTTTTTACAGATGATTTTAAGAGGATCAATCATTTCTCGATTATCAAAGCTAACATAGATGGGTTTAAGTAAATGTTGATAAGGATGTAAATGATGATTTACGCGGGTTAAACTGCCTATTTTCAGTGAGTCTGCTGATGCAGAGATCTGAAATTGACAATATTCTTCGGATAATGCTTGGCAACTAACAGCCGCACTATCCGAATGCAGCGTACTTTGCACATCAACATATTCAAAAACACTTAAACAAGTCTGTTGCTGTTTACTGCTATTTTTAATCAAACTTTTCGCGATATAAGCTTGGCAAGCAAAAATAACATCATCGTAATAATGGTTTACACCATTAGCTAAAGTCACCTTGATACCTTGCGGCATTTTTTCAACTGAAGTAACTTTAGTATTTAGGAAGACTCTCCCTTTCAGACTTTGCTGAATATTTTTCAAATAAACGTGAATTCCTCCTTTTAGCTTCCGCCAGTGCGAAGGTGTAAAAAAAGAAAGTAAATTCATATTAAAAGATAAAGCAAAATAGGTTAATGAATAATCTAGAGAGACTTTCTTACACCCTGAAAAAGTGCTCATTAACGCTAATAATGCTTTTTGTCTAAATTCATTTGAATATCCTCGACTATCTAAAAAATCCTTCATACTCATTGCTTTAGATTGCTTATCGTGGATGACTTCAATCATGTCTAAGTGAAAGCGATTCATTTCATCATACAATTCACTTTTGAGTTTTCCACCGTAATGATTATTACTCCAGTAATCTGTATTCGGCTCAATAGGATCAAATGCTCTAAAGGAAAGTGGTGCAATATAACTTTCAAGATTAAAGTATTTTAGCAACGCTGAAAAATTTGGCGACAAGCGTTCATGGTAATATTCAACACCCATATCAATAGATATCTTTTCTCCATCAATAGTTAATTCATGCGTATAAGCATGTCCACCAAGATAAGAACCGGCTTCATAAAGTGTGACATCATTTTTTTTATTTAAAGCCCAGGCAGCGGCGCTTCCGGCAGCACCACCGCCAATAATTGCAATTTTTCTCACGGCTCAAATCCTTTAGACTATTTGTTTATTCAATGTACTAAGCACAGTTCCTGGGCCTATCTCTTTAAATTCTATCGCTCGCCATTTTTTTTTAAGATATGAAACTATATGCCGCCATCGAACCGGCGATACTAATTGATAAGCTAATTCCTCGATTAAATGACTTATTGTTAATATTTCACCATTAGTTGAGGAAATAACTTGCAACTGAAAATCCTTAAATGTTTTTTGAGATAAATAATCTAAGAATGCAACGGAAGCAGGTCGCATATAACGTGAATGAAAAGCACCACTAACAGGTAATAAAATAGCTTTATATGATAGCTCTTCTAAGAACGGCTGCAATTCAGTAAGTCGTGCCTGACTTCCGCTTAAAACGATTTGATGATCAGAATTATAGTTTGCAATATCAATATCATAAAACTCTAGCCTTATTAATTCATCTTCAAATTGGGTAAGATCATCACCAAGCACAGCCATCATAGCGCCGTTATTCACTTCCGCCATCAATTCAGCTCTTTTAAGAACGATTTCTAAGCCTTCTTCAAGTGAAAATACCCCTGCAGCAAACAATGCAGCATATAAACCTAGGCTATGCCCAAGTAGACAATCAGGTTTATCATCTTCAGAAAGGAAAGTTAGAGACGAAACAAAATAAAGCACGGGCTGAGTGTAGTAAGTCTGGTTAAGTTGATTATTACTATCATTCAAGCATAGATCAACAATATCATATCCTAATAGCTTAGAAGCACTATCACACTGATCTGGAAAATGTTCAAATACTGATTTTCCCATTCCTTTTGCTTGTGAGCCTTGACCTGGAAACATATAAATACGCATCAAGACACCCTAATTAAGCTCATAGATTTGTGCTTCTTGCATGGGAGCTGTACCGCTAAGCTTATTCATAAAATTATTGATGGACGTCTGCACAGAAGTTACTCCTAGCAACTTAATAAGAATTCGTCCATAAACATCACTAAGCTCAATATCAAAGATAAAGCTTAGATCATTCATTTGTTTTTTAGGTTTACAGATACAATAAATGGGTTCTTTCTCAGGCAAGCGAAAAATAATGATCTTTTCAATATAATAAGGCACCATGATCGTATTATTTTTGTCTTTGGATGGTTTCCTAGATAAAATCGCGGTTTGTAACCCGGCATCAATAATAACCGGTGATAATTTGTAGTTCCAATCTTGATTGACTTCAATTAAAGAATAAATATTATCTTGACTCACATAAGCCCATTTAATTGCTTGAAAGTAATTTCCATAGTCATAACCCATGTCATGGAAATACTGATATATCTCTCGATCCGTTATAAATCTGCTTTGATTGTCGCGAGGTACATTAACCATATAATCATTAAGTATTTCTTTGCTTAACAGGCCTTCACAATAAATTTTTGTAGAGACTAGTTTATCTTGCAATTGAAAACTAGAATCAGTTATCGACAATTCAAATCTATTAATATCTAAAATGATATTTTTCCATGTCACGGATTGTAAAACATTAGCGCTGCAAGTTTCAAGTAATTTTGTAATTGAGTAAGCAGCTGGGGCCATACTATGGCCTAAAATAGTATGCTGGCTAATGATACTTTCCTGACGATTAAAACCAGATTCTTTTGCATCAACCCAATGCCGGTGTTTGTCAAAAGAATAGTTTGGAATAGTTGCAATCATTCTATCGGTAAAAAGCTTGTCAAAAGCAATAGAATTTCCTGCAATAAAAGCGTCCATTAATATCTTTGCTAAAGATAAGTCCCTTCGCTGACTACGTAAAAATTTATTCAAAACCTCAACACAATCTATTGACTCAAATGTTGTGCGATCGTTATAAACTTGCTGTAGACTTACATTTAAGTTTGAAATTAAACTAGCTTTGTCATTCGCTATGAAACCTGTACGATATTTCAGTTGGCTGCGCACATTACAATAACCGTAACTGATTTGAGCCAAACTACTCTGTGTCGTTAAAACAAATTGCCGTAAATCATTAATTTGTGTTTGTAATGACTTCATGCTATGTGCTGATAGTGGAAATAAACAATAAGATCCTGACTCTTCCTCTAAATCTTGCAGCGTATTTATATCATCGCATGCTTCAATGATGACATGTGCATTAGCCCCACCTGCACCAAATGAACTTACACACGCGCGCATCGGTAGGGTTTCTGGCCAGCTTGTTAGCGATTTGTTGACATAAACAGGACTATCACTTAATTGAAGATGAGGATTTTCTTTAGCACAAGCAATACTCGGCACCAGCATTTTATTTTTAAATTGCAGTAATACTTTAATAACTGCTGCTAATCCTGCCGCTGATTCTAAATGACCTAAGTTACCCTTCAGTGATCCTATCGGAATAGACTGTTTGTTAAGCTTAGCAAAAGCTTTTGTCAAACCACGAATTTCTATGGAGTCGCCTAATACTGTCCCAGTACCATGCGCTTCGATATAGCCAATATCACTTTTTTCAAGCTTAGCGCGCCGTAAAGCTTTTTGTATCATTGTCGCTTGTGCATCTGGATTTGGAGCCGTATAGCCATTTGCTTTACCCCCCGCGTTTATAGCGGATCCGCGTATTACGCCATAAATTTTATCCTGGTCAGCCATGGCATCTTGATATCGTTTGATAACAATAGAAACAATACCTTCTCCATCCACCATGCCATCGCAACTCGCTGCAAAAGGTTCACACTGACCACGAGGTGATAACATATGCAGCTGGCATAAATCTTCGTATTGTCGCGGATGCGCGATTAAATTAACTCCACCTACGACAGCTATTTCACAATCGCTATTTTTTAAGCCTAATATTGCTGTATGCAAAGCAGTGAGTGATGAAGAACAAGCGCTATCGACTGCAAAACTGGGGCCATTCCAATTAAATACATAAGAGGCTCGATTGGCAATAGACCAAAACAACGAACTAGGGTTCCCTTGTGCTTTATCGAGTAGTGAAAACCAAGAATACCCGTGATTCATGACGCCAACATAACAGCCGACTTCTTTTCCAGATAAAGATTCTAGCGATAAACCGGCATCTTGAATGGCATGATAAACGGTTTGTAAAAATAACCGCTCTTGGGGATCCATACGCTCTGCTTCAATGGGTGTAATATTAAAAAATGCATGATCAAAAGCATTGATATCATCAAGGAATGCACCGATTTGCGTATAACATTTATTGCTTAAGGATTCAGACCAGCGTTCTTTCGGTACCTCTGTGAAAGTACATTTTCCTTCTTTCAGTAAAGACCATAAAGTGTCACAATCTTTCGCCATAGGAAATTGACCGGAAATTCCTATTATTGCTATATCATCCTTTAAAAGCGCATGCTTATCCTCATCAATAATTTTGTTTTCAGCAGTTACCGGTGCCAAATCCAACGCTTCAGAGGATGTAATATCATTGCTAGTTGAATCAATTTTAATCTGCGATAAATAATTAGCTAATAGGTTAATAGTTGGATATTCGAATAATAATGTTGCCGGCACATAACCGAATTTTTTACTCATCGGTGTAATCAGTTCAATGGCAATCAAAGAGTCAATGCCATATTGACTAAAAGGCAGATCATCTTCGATTTCATTTTGTGGTAGTAACATAACCGTAGAGATTAATTCTTTTAGCCATACTTTAATCGGATGCTGATCGATAGTCTGATGGTTGTTGGTATACAGTTTATTTCCGGTGTTTGATGACAAATAAGAGGTTTCACCATCTATTTTTATATTTTTTTTATCGGCATACCCTGCAATGATATGTTGTCCATCATCGCCGTGCGTAGCAAGCTCATGAAAGCCACAGGAAGTCAAAACTTCTTGCCAGGTCTGTATATTAAGCAATGGACTATTGGGAATTCGAAATGGATCATGACTCAACCACCAACCTTCTGTGAGGCCAAAGGTTAGCGTCGCAAAATCTTGACGTTCCGTAATTTCATTTAAAATAAGAATACCGTTACTACGTAAAGCATCAAAAATATTAGTAATTGTCCTATGGATATCACGAGTAGCATGAATAACGTTCGTTGCAATTATAATATCAAAATAATTACTTTCTTTATAAGGTTCTTCAACATTATAAATTTCGTAATTAATAAAATGATAGTTAGAAAAGCTACGCATCGCCTTATTTAAGAAGGCCACCGATAGATCCGTGTAATAATAGCTTACATTATAGTGAGCAGTGGCAGGTATTACGATGTGACTTGTACTACCCGTGCCCGCGCCTACTTCTAATATTCTGATCGTTTTATCGCTTAACTTTATTTTTTCACGTATATAGTTAAGCACCGTCTCTGCAACTTGAAAATTATAATAATCGGCAACAGGATTGTTACGGTAAATAGGCTCTACGAGCTCAAAGCTTCCGCCAGGAAATAGTATGGATAAAGCATCCTGCTCCCCCTGGAGTATTTGTGGCAAATGAGCTAAACATTTTTCAAGCAGTGTAATATGTGGTTTTAGTTCAGGATAGGAATCTAAGATGGACGTTATGGGCGGGGAACAGGCCACATCCATTATTGAAATAGCCGCTTGCAATTGTTTATAACGCGGAATAACTCTATCGGGCAAAACCACTTGCTGCAATCGGTATTTAGTATAATTATCCAGCGCTTTTATTGATTTTTTATTACGTATGACATCAACATTGCTAGGATTATATTTATTTACGATTGAGGAAATAAATTGCGACGTATTATCATCGTTCAACGGTGTGCCTAACGAAAAATGGCTTCGAGCATGCTCATCACCCAATTCTATGCCTAAACGTTGTAAAGCGGCATGAGAACCCTTCACAACAGAGATTTGACGAACATCGCTTTGCAAAAAGCTTTCGATAATGCGCATCCCTTCTTGAACTTCAATAGAAGCAATCTCAAGTTCTTTCATGCGATTACGATAAAAATCATCCGCAACAATACCTACACTTCCCCAAAAACCCCAATTAATTATTTTACTATTTACTAAAAAAGCATCATTTAATAAATAAGCCATGGCATCTTTACAGACACAAGCCGCTGTGTAGTTAGCCTGGCCTGAATTTGCGATAAATGACTGGATCGACGAAAAAAATAAAACAAAATCCACTGATCGGAAACGAATGGCATTCATCAAATTAAAAGTACCTTGCACTTTAGGTGCAATAACCTTAATTAATTGTGATGATGTCATTGTCAAAATAGTCGCATCATCTAGGACTAAAGCTGAATGGATAATGCCGTCAATAGTGGGATATCGAGAAAAAAGCTTATCAACACAAACAGACGAACAGATGTCTACTTTTTCGAAAATAACCGAATGATCTTGGTAACGCATCCTTTGCTCTGGACTTGCTTCAGTACGACCCACTAAAATTAAATGAGCATCATAGCGTTGGATGAGATAGTCCGCTAACGCGGAACCAATGCCACCATTTCCACCAATAATTAGGTAGGTTCCTTTTTCTTTAAAACCTTTTTGCGTTAAATTTTCTGGAAATGTAAATGCCGCTAAATTACTTATATAGTATTTATCATTAACGATATGAATAGGACCAGTTGCACTTTTTTCAAAAAATTGATAGCGAATTCTATTCAGATTTTCTTGATTAAAATCATCTAAATTAAATATTCGTATGGTCCAGTGTAACAGCTCTTTTTGCATGGTTTGAGCAAAACCAATATAGATGCCATCCAAAGGATGTATCACGTGACGTATATGCGGATTATAAAGTGCGCTCGTCGCGACAATATCGAAACGCAATGCGATCCGGCTATTCGCTAATTTTTGTATCAAAGCAAGAAACAAGCTATATGCGAATTCATCGATGCCTTGCTGCCAAGGTGTCTGACAGACAAAAAGAACATGGACTGCATGCATTTTTTTGATATGCTGTGAAATGTCTAGAACCGATGATTCATTCGCAAGCGAAAAAACAACTGCATTGGGCAGTAGCGTGGAAAGCAACTCTTTGAGATGAAACTGATTTCGAGGAATAATAAAAACTAATTCTTTATTGGCAGATTTCTTATCTGAAGAAAAGGGATAAGAGTTCCATTTAGGGCTGAAAATAGTCTTATCTGAGCACTCAAAGCCCGAGATTGAATTATAAGCTACATTGTCCATGTTGATTTAAATTGTTGTCCATTATCCATATTATTAAATCATAGTCTCATAGAGTCTGTCATTCTTTTATTAAAGTAATTTAAGCAGTTGATGTGACATAATTGTCCATGTATTATAAAACTAACTATGCGCTGTTTAGCATGAGTAATAATTAAAAATGGAACATTTAGTTAATAATATTTTAGGTGAACGATTCACTCCTTGTGATTTAATAACACCCCCACCTTTTTCAGCCACGTTTTTTTTTACCAATGATGAAACTCTCTATATACAGGCTAAAAAGTCAACGCCGACTTTAACCAGCTTTTATGTCGACGATACGGATGCTACATCCAAAGAAAATCTGTGTATCGCTTTAAAAAATTTTCTTTCCGGGCTTGGAAAAAATCTAATCTTTGCTTACAAAGAGCAGTCCTTAGATCAAAACACGTGGCTATCTGCCATAGACTTTAATTATCAATTACTCGAAGTCTTGCAATCGCTTGCTTGTAGGTTATTATTGGTTTCATCCTCCTCGAATATGGCCGCTAGTTTATTTCATGGCAACGCATTATCCCTAACACAAGAAACTCCGACGTTGCAGTATTGCCAGCTAGAAATCGATAATAGTTTCTGGCAGAACTTCCATACTTATTTTGAGACGTGTTTCGCGCATGGTCATAACCAATTTAAATTACAACAAAGCAAATTATTTTATCTACAATGGTCTAGTATCGAATTAAAGCCCATTCACCCTCAGATTCTTCAAGGAAATGTGATCATAACCGGTGGAAATGGTGCTTTAGGACAAACCTTAGCGACGTATTTAAAAAATGAGTTTGATTGTCAAGTTTTTTTAACCGGCCGCCGTGAACTGGATCCCATACTTTCTAAACAGCTAAAAATAACCGGTGCTAAAGCTTACTTTAAAGTAGATAGCAGTAACTATGTTGCTATGCGAGAAATAGCGACTTACCTAGAAAAAAAATATGGAAAAATTACCGGAATCTTTCATCTGGCCGGTGGGATCAACGATGGTTTATTTAGAACAAAAAACAAAGCAACTTATGTAAAAACATTGACGCCAAAAGTCGGCGGTGCTTTAGTTTTAGAACAATTATCCAAGGACTTTAAATTTGATTGGGTGATATTATTTTCTTCTCTTTCCGGCATCATCGGCAATATAGGTCAAACAGATTATGCAGCGGCTAACGCTTTTTTAAACGCCATCGCCCGCCATAACAACAAAACTAATACGCTAAGCAAATGGTATGCTATCAATTGGGGACTCTGGCAATCCGAGTCAGGCATGCAAATGGAAAACACAACATTGCTGAAAGCCATGCTACCCCAAAAAGCCTTAGCATCAATGTGCCAAATATTGGCACAACAAATTGAAATAGGCGCTATATACCAAGGAGACTGTGGTCTTGTTTCCAAGACTAGCCAAAAAACATCTTTAGCATTAGAAACACAAGCTGATTCAAAGTCGCTATCTTTGCCATTAGTTGAAACATGGGTTCACGAGATCATCGTAAAATGTACTAAGCTACGTGATTTAAAAAATCATCACTATCTCTTAGAAAAAGGGATAGACTCGATCATTGCGATTAATATAGCTGTTCGTATTTCTCAATCACTTTCTAATAGCCAGAAGCAAATCAGCATTACCAAAACCTTAGTATTTCAATATGGAACTATAAGCGCTATCGCGCAATTTTTAATTGAAAATTATTCTTCTCCTCTAAAAAAAGTTTTAATATCCATCAAGACTACTGATTCTTTCATAAACGCGAAAGAAAATAGCTTGCAACACTCGGCATTAGAAAAATCAGCCCTCGATGAGGCCGATCGTGAAAAGGATATTGCTATCATTGGTATGGCCGGAGAATTTCCTAAAGCTGACGATATTATCGAATTGTGGCAGCTCCTTAAAGAAGGTAAATCAGCTATTCAAGAAATTCCCTCCTCACGATGGAATTGGCGAAATTATTTTACTAACGATTCATTAAAACCTAGTTATGCAAGACATGGGGGATTCATCACACAGGCTGAAATATTTGATACCCAGTTTTTTAAAATTTTACCGATCGAAGCAGAAAAAATGGATCCACAAGCACGCCGTTTATTGCATCAAAGCTATTTAGCACTAAGCGATGGTGATTTTTTTTCGAATTCCACTGCCAATGTAGGTGTCTTTATTGCGGCTATGTATGGCCATTATCAAGCTTTAGATAGTCAACAAGGTTTAATTAATAGCTCGTTTGCGGGTATAGCCAATCATCTTTCTCATTATTTTGATTTTAAAGGACCCAGCCTATGCGTTGATACGATGTGTTCCGGCTCTTTAAGCGCACTGCACCTAGCTATCAATAGTTTACATTTACAGGAATGCCAAGTCGCTTTAGTCGGTGGCGTTAATATCATGTGCCACCCGGGTAAATTTCGATTCTTGAATGAAGGGAAATTTTTAAGCCCTACCGGTCGCTGCAATAGTTTTGGGATCGGCGCAGATGGTTATGTCCCTGGTGAAGGTGTCGTTGCCTTAGTCATCAAACCACTCAGACAAGCACTCGTTGATGAAGATAAGATTTATGGTGTTATAAGAGGTAGTGCATTAAATGCAGTAGGTCGCGCGAGCGCCTTCACTGTTCCTTCTGCTAAAGCCCAAGGAAGCGTAATTTCTAAAGCATTACAACAAGCCAATATTTCTCCCGATAAAATCAGCTACATTGAAGCTCATGGCACAGGAACCTCGTTAGGCGATCCGATTGAAATTGAAGGCCTGAATACCGCCTATGGAACAGAAACACAAACACGATGTGGTATAGGTTCACTGAAAAGTAACATTGGCCATTTAGAATCAGCGGCGGGTTTAGCATCTATTGTAAAAGTTCTTCTACAAATGCATTACCGCACATTAGTCCCTTCTCTTTTTTGCAGCATTGAAAATCCACAGTTACCTTTAAAAAATAGTCGTTTAAAACTACAAAAAGAATTGTGTGAATGGAAAACTGAACAGAATTACCTTTATGCAGGAATTAGTGCATTTGGTGCAGGGGGATCGAATGCTCATGTAATTTTAAAAAGTCCGCCCCCATCACATCAACGTAAAGTATTAGCAAAACCCAATAAAATCTTTAATCAACAAGCTTATTGGGCAACAGGAATTTTTGATAAGACAGATCATGTGACTATTAGAGAGAATATCAACATTAATCCACTATTACTAACGCCAAGTCATACCGAATGCCACAGCCCCTTAGCGCTTGCACAGGATACACCAAAAATATATTTATGCCTGACAGGTCAAGCAACGACTATCGAAACGGTACTTAAAGAGACTCATCATCACTATATCGTATTAGAAGAAAATAACGATTGGGAAAAAGCACTACACGCTAGTATGGCCGCCATAGATTCGCCCAATGTATTTATTGTTAACCTATGCGCTTACGAAACATCGCAAGATATAAAACAATTCACTAAATTACATTTTGAATTCGCTAAACTTCTTTATTCTTTAAATCAAACTCTATATTACCAACATTGTACGCCCTATCATAGCAATGCCGAACTTACACGCATTAAATCACTCTCAGCTATGTTTCGAGTTATAACTTTAGAGAAGTCTAACTTCCATATGCTGTTTGTAGAATCAGAGAACTTATTAACTGATTTAGTTAAAAGCACTCAAGGTAGCTTCAAACAAAAGGATATTCCTTATAAGCATTGCATTTTATCCGAAAATAGATGGTATGAACATCAATACTCTGAAATTCACGGACTAAATACACATCAGCAAAGAGGCTTGCTAAAAAAAGGCGGTATTTATTTACTAGCCGGAGGTCTCGGCGCTATCGGCATATTAATTGCCGATAT
>CAZSWN010000015.1:17076-24390 GCA_964611135.1 uncultured Coxiellaceae bacterium
GTCATTATTATTGGTCGCTCCACTCTAACTGCCCACAAACAGGAACTGTTTGATCAATTAAGCAAGTCGCAAGGAAAATTTGAATACCATGTAACTGATATTACAAAGTTTTCAGAAGTCGAACGATGCATTACCCATATCCTGCAATCGCATGGGCGCTTAGACGGAGTCATACAAAGCACTTCGGTATTGAAAGATGCTCTTTTCAAGGAAAAAAGTTTTTCTGATTTCAACGCAGTCATAGGTAGTAAAATTGATGGCACTATTAACCTTGATGAGGCAACAAAAAATTTAGCGCTCGATTTTTTTATCTGTTTTTCTTCTATATCAAGTGTATTTGGGAATGTTGGTCAAGCTGATTATTGTGTCGCAAATAGCTTTTTAGATTTATTTTCGAATAATAGAGCACGGCAAGTTAATGCAGGTTTACGATCGGGAATTAGCATTTCAATTAATTGGCCTATCTGGCAAGTGGAAGGCTTAGCCATTGACCAAGCAACGATTGATTTTATTAGTGAAACTACGGGACTACGACCATTGAAAAAAGAAGAAGGCGTCCATTTATTTGATAGCTTGTCAGATAAAAGGACAGCCTCGCAAATAATTCCATTGCTAGGAGACCATCAAAAGATAAAAGATAATTTAATTTACAAATCAAATACTTCTTCAACGGCTGATAATCATTCATCGAATAAAGAAAATATACTTGAAAAATTAAAAAAAATCATAGCAAAAATAACAAAAATTTCTGTCGAAAATTTAGATTTCCAGGTGCAAATAAGTGATTTAGGATTTAATTCCCTATTACTAGCTGAAATGGCAAGCGAAATACGAAATGGCTTTGATATTGTTATGGCGCCAAGCGCTTTTTTTACTTACAACAGTTTAGAAAAAATCACTGACTATATTTTCAAAAAATCGGATTCTGCTATTAAACTGGCTGATCTAAACCGTGCATCCATCACAAATCCCCACCCTATTGCTAATGAGTCGGAGGATGATTTTGCCATTATTGGTTTAGATGGTTTATTACCAGGAGGACCTGATATCACACGCTTTTGGCAAAGTTTATTAGATAATCAATCTGCTGTTAAAAAAGTAGAACGTTGGAGAAACGGAAACTATTATGCAGCAATGCTAGCTGATATTAGGGGTTTTGATGCTAAGTTTTTTGGTATTTCTAAACGTGAAGCCATGTTAATGGATCCTCAGCATCGATTATTTCTACAAGTCGCTTACAATACTTTATTAAATGCTGCTTATACTCCATCACAACTACCTCATGTAGGCGTATTTGTTGGCGTGCAATTTAATGATTATCTGGGACTATTGCAACAACAAAACAGTAACCATGCTTATGCAGCGACCGGTAACGCTCATGCAATGCTTGCAAACCGTGTTTCGTATCTATTTAATTTTGATGGACCGAGTCAAACGATTGATACCGCCTGTTCTAGTGCTTTAGTTGCCATTAATCGTGGTTTGATCGCTTTAAAAAGTGGCGAATGTGAAGCCGTTTTAGCAGGTGCCGTAAGTTTGCTTATTGATCCTATCGTGACGGATGCCGCAAACAGCATGGGTATATTATCCCCTCAATATCGATGTGCTACATTTGACGAAGATGCAGATGGTTATGTCCGAGGTGAGGGTGTTGGATGCTTTTTAATTAAGCGGCTAAAGGATGCAAAAAAAGCCAATGATCCGATTCACGCGATAATAAAAAGTTTTGCTGAAAATCATGGTGGTAAAGCAAACTCACTGACCGCACCTAAGCCTATTGCACAAAAACAATTACTACTTAAAGCGTATAGTCAATCATTAGCAAAACAGGTGAGTTACATTGAAACACATGGAACAGGTACCAAACTGGGCGACCCTGTTGAAATTGACGCATTAACTCAAGCTTTTGCTATTCTTAATCCTGATGCTGAAAAAGGATCCATTCAGCTTGGCGCAGTTAAAACCAATGTCGGGCATCTGGAACCCGCAGCGGGAATTCCCGCATTAATGAAAGTTATTTATGCGTTAAAAACCAAAAAATTACCTGCAAATATCCACTTTACCCAGCAAAATCCTTATATTCAATTAGAAAACACACCTTTTGCTCTATTAACAGAAAATAAATCCTGGCAGAGCAATTATCCCTTAGTGGCAGGAGTTAGTTCTTTTGGTTTTGGTGGTTCAAATGCGCATTTGGTAATGATGCGCTGTGAATATGAACCGGCGATATCTCATCAATTGACTGAAACTAAACGCTATTTACTTACTTTATCAGCAGCCTCTGAAAATTCTTTAGCTAAAATGCGGCTACAACTTGCCGACTTTTTAAAAAAAGAAGGTAGCGATCACTCACTATGCTCAATTTCATTTACGCTAAATACAGCACGAGAACATTTTGGACATCGCATGGCAGTGGTCAGCGATAATTTGCGTGACTTCATTGAGACATTAACTAATAATCACTATAGCGGTATTGTGAATACCAAGCTCAAAGCAAATGATTTCTCTTCTCAAGTGAATGTAGACGATGCCATGCAAGATTATTTGCAAGGTAAACAATTAGACTGGCCTAAATTATACGGAAATACTTCTATAAAAAAACTACATCTACCTGGATATTGTTTTGACCTTAAACCTTATTGGTTTGATGACGAAATACCCGTTGCATTAAATGGCATAGCTGAATTGACGGAGAGCATTTAATGTCAGCCTTAGCAAAAGAGCAAAATATTTTAGATGCTTGGACAGAAAAAGATTTAAACAAAACTTGTATTGTTGGCATGGCATGTAAACTACCTGGCTCTGAATCCCTAGATGCTTATTGGAAAAATTTAATCGCAGGCAATGAATGCACCAATCAAGTGAGAAAATGGCAGGATGGCTACGAGGCTAAAGCTGGTTTTTTATCTGATATTAAATGTTTTGATCCGGCTTTTTTTAATATATCCCCTTATGAAGCCGTATGCATGGATCCACAACAACGATTGTTACTACAAGTATCTTGGCAAGCCATTGAAGCGAGCGGGCTTTCCATTGAAACATTAAAATCAATCAATACTGGCATTTTCACTTCTAGTCTCCCTAGCGATTATAAGAATTTATTAGTTTTAAACCAAAAAGCTTCTTCTCATACCTATAGTTTTTTAGGTAATGCCCCTTCCGCTTTATCAGGGCGACTTTCCTATTTTTATGATTTTAATGGCCCTGCGATTACCATAGATACTGCATGCTCTTCCGGCTTGTCGGCACTAAATATCGCGCGTTTATCGATCGAAAGTGATGAATGTAATGCAGCACTAGTGGGGGGAGCGACTATCTTTTCTACTTCTGAATTTCATCAACTTGCATCCCATGCGGATATGATTTCAGCGAATCAACATTGCGCTGTCTTTGATGAGAGCGCAGATGGATTTGTTCCTTCTGAAGGCGCTGTAGTGCTTGTCGTCATGAAGCTCAAACATGCCATTGAATTAAAGCTTCATGTCTATGGTCTTATTGAATCACTATGCTGGAATCATGATGGTTTAAGTAATGGCTTGATGGCGCCCAATTCACGCTCACAACAATCTGTAATACAACGGGCGCTACAAAGCGAGCTTAGCTTCAATGATTTAGCCATGATTGAAACACATGGAACAGGTACTAAACTAGGCGATTTAATTGAGCTTAGAGGATTAGCCGGTGCTTTAGGCGACACCATTGTCAAGGGATCGTGTTATTTAGGCGCTTCCAAAACTATCATTGGCCATACCTTAGTATGCGCGAGTCTAGCGAGCCTCATTAAAGTTTTGCTCAGCTATCAACACGCGCTTATTCCGCCTAACCCCTTATTTAAGAAAGCCAGTGAGCACGCCTCGATTACTCCTTTTACGATTAACCCGACAACGGTCAAGTGGCCAGACGATAAATACTATGCGGGGATCAGTGCATTTGGCTTTACCGGCTCAAATGCTCACTTAATTCTAAAGTTTCCTAATAAAAAAACAGTCAATCCCTCTCATCTTTTCGAGCATTTTTTTATTTTCAGTGCTGAAAATAGTGAAAAACTTGAAGTGATTATTAGTAATCTATGTGATTTCTTAATCGCAACCACTGAATTTTCGCTTGCTGATATGAGTGCACGCTTGATTAGAAAACCAAAACATTTTTCCCATCGAGTAGCTGTCTATGCAAAAGACCGTCATAGCTTGGTTTTAAATTTGCAAAATATATCTCTACAATCAAACATTGTTCAATTTTATGCAGAGGGACAAGATAGCCGTGCTCACGCTATTATCCAAGCATGGCTAAAAGGTGATAATACACAACTCTCAGCAGTCTCTTTGCCTTTAAGCCACCATGTATTACCTAGCTATCCTTTTTTAAAACAGGAGTATTGGATAATTAACTCGCTTTCCATGCCAGATAAAAAAAATGAGAAGCACGAAACAAGCCTAGAATTCATTAAAACCATACTTTCTTCTTTGCTGCATTATGAAAAGCATGCTATTGATGAAAATAAGTCACTGCTTGAGTTAGGTATCGATTCATTAACGGCTATTCAACTTATTAACGCATTACGTGAGAAAAATATTGATGTCAAAATAGAATCGGTTTGGAATGCTTCTTCACTAGCAAAATTTGCCGATGATCTAAACAAGGATAAAGTGACAATACAGAGCAGTCCATTTAGTGAAAAAAATTTAAACCCACTAGTCTTATATTTAAAAGGATACTTATCCTCTACATCAGAGCTACGTTGGGTAGTCAGTCAAAAGCCTGGTATACCTATTATATTATTGCCACCACTAAATACTAATTACCTCGCTTGGTTAAGACAAATCCCATTATTACATGCTCAAGCTTATCAGTTACATATTCCCCACTACCCAGGTCATTATCCTTCAGCATTTGATCGTAACCCGCCCTTTTCCTTGCAAACTATCGTTAAGCAAATTATTCATTATCTGGATAAAAATAAGATTCGTGCACATTTTATTGGTTGGTCTCTGGGCGGCATAATAAGTTTACTGGTTACATTAACTAAACCAGATTTGATGCAGAGTATGACCTTAGTGAGTAGCGCAACACATTTCGACAGTGAATTATTTGCTAAAACAATAGCGATACAAAATGAACTTCAATCTCTGCAAAATTTTCTCTCTATTGTCTATCAAACGCAAGAGGATATTGATAAGCATATTTGTGCAAAATCTGAAATGAGTGTTTTAAGTTATTACTATCAATCGTTGATGGAATTAAATATTTCAGCTTTTGATTTGCAAACGATCAATATACCCACGTTCATTGTCTATGGCGAAAAAGATCCCATCTTAAGTACCAAACAAAATGAATTTCTCGCTTATATTAAAGGGGCGAAAATTAAGCCTTACGTTAATAGTGGTCATTTCATTCCTCTTACTGAAACCCATCAATTTAACCTTGATTTATTAGCATTTCTCTTAAAGGTTCAAAGCCCCCATGCCTAAACTTAATCATGAAATTCTACATGCCAGCGGATCGGAAAAGTTAATTTTTGATAGCATGAAGAAAGAGGGGAATTTATTATCAAATACCCTGTCGTACCAATTTCATATCACCGCAGCGATTGAAATAGATGAAATACAAACCGCTATTTTTTTATTACTAACCGAACTTTGCCCAGGATTTACCTATCGTTTTTTTGAAAAAGATTTCATCTTATTAAAGCAGCAGCAAGAACCCTGTTTAAATCCGGTAAACTTAATTTTAGATACTAAAAAACCTGTAAAAAAACTTTTTACTATCCATAGCATCCCATTGTATTGCTTCGAATGGAAAAAAATTTCTAAGGGTGGTTCGCTTATCGTTCATTTAAGCCATTTAATTTTTGACGGGGCTTGTTATCCCGATTTTTGCAAAGCATTATCCTGCGTATTTAATAATAATAAACTTGCTAAAATAAACTTGACAGACAAAAATTTAAGTACGCCGCGTATACAAGAAAATAAAAAAAATGCTATGGATTATTGGCAGAAACAACTTCAAGATAAGTCGGTTTACCAGACACTCCCCTTTTTACCCGAAATAACTGATAAATCGTTTATAGCAACACGTTGGAATATTAATCCCGCTAGTTTTTCACGCTTAAAAAAATTCACAGAACAACATAAATTCACACTCTTTCAAGTCATAACGACGGCGGTCGCAATACTTATCCATGTTTATTCTACTAATGAAGAGAATACAGAGAACGATTTAGTGCTTTCTTACTGCGCGAGTCAGAGACTGCCACATCAAGCCATTGCTTGTTATCTTACTATATTACCGTTATTTATTAGATGCCGTACAAAAAGCACAGTATTAACTGTGCTTGAGGAAATCAAAACGCAAAGGAAGCAACATCGCTTAGCTGGAAGCATTTCCTTTTCTACATTATTCTCCATGCTCGATAAGAAACTCAATCACCATCCAAACTCATTTAATGTACTTGTAAATCACTCTCCTGGTCTATTGCCATTAGAAAGCCCACGTATTAAAGGAAAACTTTCTTCAGTCACCCCTATCGACAGTCAAAGCAGCCATAAATGCTTGTCACTAGTCTATAATTTTAATGAAAAAAAAATGGTGATTCAACTTGAATCAAACCGTGGTGAGTTTATCATTGAATTATTAAATCAGTTGGCCAAAAATTTTGAAAAAACGCTAGATTTCATCACGCAAGACACCAATAATTGTATTAGTTCGCTTAAATTTTCAACTCAAGCAACAGCTATCTCAGTGGGTCGCGTCACTGCTCTACCAAAAATGACATTAGCAGAACAACTGTTTACCATGACTGAACAATATGCAACAAAAATAGCTATTCAATCGCAAACACATCAAATTAGTTACTATGAGATGGCCTGCGCTGTATTATGCATTTCTCAAGAATTAAAAAAATTTGATGCCACCATCCGAGATAAAGGCATAGGTATTTATCTGGCGCGTGAATATTATTTACCTGTAGCCATGCTAGCTTGTATTTTTTCTTCTAGCTTATTTATCCCTCTTGCCATCGAATTACCAGATTTTGTTATTAATGAAATCATTCATGATACCGATTTAAAGCTTATTATTGTTGATGACCAAACATTACACCGGATTAAGAATGACGCTGAACAGTACCAATTAATTCATGTCAAGGAAATTCTGAAGCTAAAAACACAACAAAAACCTATTTATGAGTCTTTTAATCATGCCTATAAGCAAGATATTGCCTATACACTTTATACCTCTGGCTCGAGCGGCAAACCGAAAGGTGTAATGGTCACCTATCAAAATCTTTTCAACTTTTTTAGATCCATGGTATTTAAG
>CAZSWN010000015.1:24428-29987 GCA_964611135.1 uncultured Coxiellaceae bacterium
CTACCTCTTTTTTGCGGAGCCTCGCTTTATATAGTTGGCGAAAAATTAAGAAAAAACGCGGCAGCGCTTGCAAAAATAATAGAGACGCAATCCATCACTGTTATTCAAGCAACTCCGTCAAGCTATTTACTTTTAAAAAACCACCAATGGTTCAGTAAAAAAACCTTAATACTGTGGATTGGTGGCGAACCATTACCTTTTTCTCTATCAGAGTATTTTTTAAATCAAGGGCATACAGTCTTTAATATGTACGGTCCCACAGAAACGACTATTTGGGCTTCCGTAAATAGAGTAAAAAAAAATTGGCCCATTAGTATTGGTGCAGTGGTAGACAATAGCGAAATTTATGTTATCGACAAAGAAGGAAAAACACCCGCCTTAGGTATGCCTGGTCAATTATTAATAACCGGTGAGTGTGTAGCAAAAGGTTATAATAACCGTGAGAGTAACGCATTCATTACCACAAAATCAGGTATAAAAGCTTACTTGACCGGGGACAAAGTCGTTGCATTTGGGCAAGATAAAATTCAATATCTCAATCGAATGGACGAACAAGTTAAAATAAGAGGTCATCGGGTAGAATTAAATGAAATTAATGAAAAAATTAGTACTATTTTACCGGGTATTGATGTTGTTACAGTGATGCGAGCGCAACCCGAGACACATCTATGTTGTTTTTATACTAGCAGCGAATATCGTTTAATTGATAATAATCAAATCCTATCTCAACTAAAACTCCAATTACCCGATTATAAGTGCCCACAAGCTTTAATCTACCTACCTGCTTTTCCGATGACCAGTAGCGGTAAAATTGATAAAAATGCCTTAGCCAATATGGCTTTATCACAGCTGACACCACAGGTTCATTCTTCTAGAAAAAAACTCACGCCCAATGCCCCTATAGAGGGTCATATGCATCGATTGTGCAAGCTTATTAAAGATCATTTCGATATACTTATCGATGATGCGAGCCTATCACTCACTGCTTATGGCTTCAATTCATTGAGTTTTACGCGTTTATCGATGTTGATAGGACAAATATTTTCTATAGATTTTCCTGCACATCAGTTTTATAGAACGGACAATATCGCTGATGTTGCAAAACGATTGCAACATCAAGCTAATGTCGAACAATCGAGCCACCATTTACCGCATAAAAGGCGCTTATCGAAAAAAATAGCTATTATTGGTTATGACTGTTTAATGCCTGGAGGACTGGATGCAAAATCATTCTGGCATTCACTCATCAACCACGAAAATCTAGTATCCTCACACCACAGAAATTGGCTTAACAGTACTGATAAAGCCGGCTATATCGATAATATTGAATGCTTTGACCGACGCTTTTTTAAGCTTTCTCCGCTTGAATCCGCCAGGATGGATCCCAGACAACGTTTGTTATTACAATGTACCTGGAAGACACTTGAACATGCTGGATATTCAGCGGAAGCGTTACGATCCTCTCCCATTGCCTGCTTTGTCGCTGCCACTGGTATGGATTATTTACTCGCACAAATTAAAGACTCGTTGCAAGCAAACCCTTATTCCTTATCCGGTAATTCCACCGCGATACTTGCTAATCGTATATCCTATTATTTTAATTGGCATGGACCATCCATGACGCTTGATACAGCGTGCAGCGGCTCACTGACTGCACTCATTCGAGCCTGTGACCAACTTTGTTTAACCAGTGATAAGCTTGCATTTGTCGCTGCAGTTAATTTGATAGCGGATAATCATTTGAGTGAAGCACTGCAAGCCGGTAATTTTTTATCCGAACGTAGCCGTTGTGCTAGCTTTTCAGAGGAGGCAGATGGCTACGTTCGAGGAGAAGGTGTCATTGGGTTTTTATTAAAACCCCTAGCGGATGCTGAAAAAGATGGGGATACCATTCACGCAGTCATTGAATCTGTTGCAGAAAATCATGGCGGAGCAGCTCAATCGCTTAGCGCACCCAATATAGATGCACAATTAGCATTATTATTACAAGCCTATGACGCTCGCTTAGCTAATAAATTAAGTTATGTAGAAACACATGGCACAGGCACCAAACTTGGGGATCCTATAGAAATTGATGCCTTAAAAGCATTTGCAAATAGCGCTCTAACCCATAACCCTAATCCGATAAAACTAGGATCAGTAAAAACAAATATTGGTCACCTGGAAGCGGCAGCTGGATTTGCATCACTGTTAAAAATAATATTATCTATGAAACATAGGCAACTCCCAGCTAACTTACATTTTAAAAAACTAAACCCACTGATCGATCTTAGCACTTCCTCTCTAGCAATTTTAAGCGAAGACCAAGCTTGGGCTTCTGATGAATTGATAGCCGGGATAAGTTCGATGGGCTTTGGGGGTTCTAATGCTCACGTGGTCTTATCAAATTTATCGACCCCTACACAAAATGAAATACCAAAAGATGAGCAACCATCACTCATTATTCTTTCAGCAAAAAGTGAGATGTCGTTAAAAGCACGTGTTCTTGGCTTAATTGAAGACTTACATACCCTATCGCCGTCAATTAGTCTAAAAGATATCGCCTATACCTTAGCCATAGGACGTGATCATTTTATTGATTACCGCTTAGCATTTATTGCTTCAAATCTCGAAGAATTACAAAAACAGTTGGAGACCGTAGAAAAAAAAGCTGAAAAATTAGTTGATTTTACAAAATTTCCCGAATTAGCCCCCTATTATCATGCGTATCTAAATAAAGAAACTATTAATTGGAAAACCTTATTCACAGAGAACACATTTCAACGTATTAGCTTAACACCCTATACATTTGATGAGCAAAATTACTGGTACACAAGTTTATTAAACAATAAAGCCACGGCCAAATCTTTACTTGCAAATATTAGTTTAGAAAAATTAAGTCCTCATGAGTACAGAATAAATATAGCCAGTAACCACCCGTTTTTAGAGGAGCATCGTGTCTTCAAGCAAAAGATATTACCGGGGGTTGCTCATATTGAACTAGCCATGATGGTGCTTCAACAAGCTGGCAATAAATCGCGATTAATTGCTGTTGAAAATTTTTGTTGGGTAAGACCTATCATTATCAAAGCCGATGAAATCAATTTATCTTTATCTATCACATTAAAACCTATACAGGAGGGTTATCAAATTGAGCTCAAGGATTTACAGCGAATAAGCTTTTCATTTGGTAAATTCATTGAAAAAAGCTTTTTAGCTTTTCCAAAATCATGGCTAGAGGAAGTGAAGCACACATTACAATCTAACCATTTAACCCGATATTCTGCGTTACAAGTATATAATGCTTTTTCCGAATTAGGCATTGATTATGGTACCTACTTTCGATGCATCGACTATGTCGATGTATATAAAAATATTTCTCGAGCAAAAGTATCTTTAAACCCACAAGGAAGCGTAGTCAGCTTATTAGACTGTGCACTACAAACAGGCATGGCAATTTCGCTTGAATCTAGCGAAGCCGGATTAATGCCATTTACATTAGGATCAATGGTTATTAACGATGTATTGAATATAGAATCTTTAAATATTGTTCAAGTTTATACGAAAAAACTATCTTCCTTTAGAACCCATATACTCGTTTGCGACCCTAATGATATTCCATTGCTATCATTCATTGATTTAGGTGTAAAAGCAGCCAAATTTAAAAATGAAATTCCTGTATCCATGACAGAAAAGTAAAACTTAAACCATACTGAAATTTGACTTCTGTGCTATTCAAATAATATATTTTACATCATAACAGACTAAATAACGTTGAAAAGCTGTTGCAACTGCAGCAGCAATATAAGCATTACCTACATCCAGCGTAAAAAGCTTCCATGGGATATTCTCTGTTTTGCTAAGTGTCGGAACGTCTAACCAATCTTGCGTTGAAAATTCGCTTAAATCCACAGAAATTCTAGAAATATCCTGTGTTAACCCAGTTCCTATCGCTTTTAAGTAGGCTTCTTTTCTGGTCCAGCAACGAAAGAAAGCCTCTTTTTTCTCTTGCTGGCTTTTCAATGCTGAAAAAAATTTTTTTTCGAGAGGCGAAAAAATAATTTTAGCTAGACTCTCTATCGATAGTTTTTTTTTATAATACTCTATATCGATACCTATCGAATCTACGCGTGTTACCGCAATAAGAATAAGATTATGTGAATGTGATAGATTAAATTGAATATTCAATGAGTTTTGTAAGCTAGCTAGTGAAGGTTTTCCATAATTTCCGACTTCAAAGCATAAGTGTTTTGCATCACAATCTAAATAATTACCTAGAATCAACCGCTTCATGCTATGTGTTACTTGATAACGATATTGATCGCGCTCAAATTCAAAACGTTCCGAACGCTTTATCTCTTCGGGTGAAAGTAGCGTGAGATATTTGAGTTGATAGTTAACATTATCCAGATTGACTCGCCAAATATGTAATTCTGATCGAGAAATCGATAAGTTGACTGGCGGCCTTTTCCATAAAATCGAATTCATATTATTATAATCTTAAAAAAATATGCTTATCTGCGTTCTAAAAAATTTTGCTGAATTAAATAATTATTTAACCTTACTCAGCTTGAATGCTAATTTCAATATTCGAGTATCTTAATATCTAAAAAATCCATGCGGGACTTTTTCGGGATAGAACTAAGCTCTTATATGCGTTTGTATGATAGTTGTAATAGACGCCACAAATAAAAATATTGTTTTTTCAATTACTTATGATTTAAGTGTGCGACTGAAAATCTTTGTGTCGGTGCTTCGATTCCACCTTCGACTACCAAAACAATCCATGCCTTAAGAAATTTAATAAAAATAGTTAAAACTACCTATTTTACAGGGATTGCAGTCAACGCTAAATTATTCAGTTTTTATTAAAGATAACTTCCTTAAAAAAATCGCCCCCGTAAAAACTACCCCCGCTCTATCCTATGTTTGTATTTTTTGCATAAAGTTTTTACCGGATCTTGTCTGTGAAGATATTTTTCATCCTTTCACCAAAAGATAGCTATAAAGCGTCAGAACGAACAATAAATTAGGTTTATTCCACCGGCTGGATAAATTGTTCTATCGTTTGAACATCTTTGCAGGTAAAAGGTTTTTGAAAAACGTAGTCTATGCCTATTTCATCACATTTTTCCTTAACCTCCTCTACGGCATGTGCTGTTAAAACAAAGAGTGGCCGACGAGGCTTGTTATTTGCTTGCTCCCATTGACGGTAAGCTTGTGCGATGTCTATTCCGCTCAGATCCGGTAAGCCAATATCGAGCAAAGCCCAAACAAAAGACTGGGTTTGTAATGCCTGTAGGGCCGCTTTTCCGTTTGTTACCGCAATAACCTTATAATTTAAGTTACTTAGTATATTTTTTACCACATGTAATACCAAGGCATTGTCTTCGGCCACCAACACCGTTCCCTTTCGTTTCCCAGATCCAGGAGTCGGTATCAGTTCAGATTCTTGTAAAACGGTCTTATTTTCATCCGGATCTTTGCCGGCTAGAGAAAATTTAAAGTTTAAAGTAAAACAGCTACCGACTCCTTCCTCACTTGCAACGCTTATTTCGCCATTTAATCGTTCTACGGCTT
>CAZSWN010000016.1:0-13256 GCA_964611135.1 uncultured Coxiellaceae bacterium
TTGCTTAATCTTTAGAAGTGCTTTAGCAACCGCATGGCCAGTTCCTAATAGCGCGGTTTGCTTTACCCAATCAACTGGAAGATGCCCTAGACAGTTGGGTACTTTTCCACCCCCGTTTCCATAAACCACATAAATACCGTGAGGGCGTAAATCGTTTACTGTCTCTATTATGTACTGTAATAAAGGTTTTCCTGCTAAGGTATGCAATACTTTAGGCAAAGTAGAATGCATACGTTTACCATGGCCTGCCGCTAAGATAATAACATCGAGTGCTTTCATGCTTTCAACCTAAGCTTAACTAAACATCCACTTTTATCGGATAAGCTTTAAGCTTTTTTATGGTTTTTTTATCCATTAATCATTGTTTTTAAAAAATTATTTATCTAATATTTAAATATACACAAGCACGTTGCAGCGCTAGAGCTTACCGCTTAATCGTTGCTTCAACTTAGATATCGCTTGTAATTGTGCAACAGCCTGCGCTAATTCGACTGTTGCTTTCGCATAATCAATATCCGATTGTTTATCATTTAACGCCCTTTCTGCATGCTCCTTAGCTTCTAAGGCGGCCATTTCGTCTAGGTCGGCAGCGCGTATGACAGTATCGGCTAACAGACTAACAAGTTGCGGTTGAACCTCTAAAATACCACCTGATATATAAAGTATTTCATCTTCGCCATCGGGCTTTACAATACGAACCGGCCCTGGCTTTAACGCAGTAAGTAACTGGGTATGACCCGGATAAATACCCAGCTCGCCCATCACACCTGTTGCCACAACATGCGTCGCTTCACCTGAAAAAATCAGACACTCTGCGCTCACGACTTCAATCTGCATTGTTTTAATCATAGTATTTCTAGCCTTTACAAAGCTTTTGCCTTACTAGCTACTTCATCAATACTACCCACCATATAAAAGGCTTGTTCAGGTAAATCGTCATATTCGCCGTTTAAAATGGCTTTAAAACCGCGGATCGTTTCTTTGAGACTGACATATTTACCGGGAGAACCTGTAAATATTTCAGCCACAAAAAAAGGTTGGGACAAAAATCGCTGTATCTTTCTTGCTCGCATAACCGTTAACTTATCTTGCTCAGACAATTCATCCATGCCTAAGATAGCAATAATATCTTTCAGCTCTTTATAACGTTGCAAGGTTTTTTGTACGGCTCTGGCCACATCATAATGCTCTTGACCCACAATTAAAGGATCAAGTTGACGGCTGTTAGAATCTAATGGATCAATCGCAGGATAAATACCTAACTCAGCAATTTGTCGCGATAATACGACGGTGGCATCTAAGTGTGCAAAAGTAGTGGCCGGTGAAGGATCGGTAAGATCGTCCGCTGGAACGTAAACCGCTTGAATAGAAGTAATAGAGCCGGTTTTAGTCGACGTAATACGTTCTTGTAAAGCACCCATTTCTGCCGCTAAGGTAGGCTGGTAACCCACCGCAGAAGGCATACGACCCAATAATGCCGATACCTCAACACCCGCTAAAGTATAACGATAAATATTATCAATAAATAACAGAACATCCCGACCTTCATCCCTAAAATACTCGGCTACAGTCAAACCGGTTAAAGCAACACGTAGGCGATTTCCAGGTGGTTCGTTCATTTGTCCATAAACTAAAGAGACTTTGTCTAACACGTTAGATTCTTTCATCTCATGGTAAAAATCATTACCTTCCCGCGTACGTTCTCCTACTCCCGCAAAAACAGAATAACCACTGTGCTCTATCGCAATATTACGTATCAACTCCATCATATTCACTGTCTTACCCACACCGGCACCACCGAATAAACCGACTTTACCGCCTTTGGCAAAAGGACAAAGCAGATCGATAACTTTGATGCCTGTTTCTAATAACTGCTCATTGACTGCCTGCTCTGAAAAACTAGGTGCTTTACGATGAATAGGTAAACGAACTTTCTCGTTAATAGGACCGGCTTCGTCGATAGGCCTACCTAATACATCCATGATTCTACCTAAAGTTTGCTTCCCCACCGGCACGCTAATAGGTGCCCCGGTATTCGTTACTTTTATTCCTCTTTGCAAACCATCACTAGTCCCCATCGCGATAGTACGAACCACCCCATCACCTAATTGTTGTTGAACCTCTAACACTAAGTCGTGATCCTGGACCGTTAAGGCATCAAAGACTTTAGGGATCTCTCCTCTTGGAAATTCAACGTCGATAACGGCGCCGATAATTTCGACTATGTGCCCAATGTGGTTGGTTGACTTCATAACGCTACTCTTCATTATTTATTCATATAAGGTTAAATCTAAACGGCTTCAGCACCAGCAACTATTTCTGCTAATTCTTTGGTGATTGCTGCTTGACGTGCTTTATTATAGGCTAATTGCAAATCGCTTATTAATTCTCCTGCATTATCGGTTGCATTTTTCATAGCCACCATCCTAGCGGCCTGTTCACAAGCGGTATTCTCTACCACACTTTGATAAACCTGCGACTCAATATAACGCGTCAATACGAGCTCTAACAAAGATTTTGCATCAGGTTCGTAGAGATAATCCCAACGGTAATCAAGCCCTGGTTTTTTAGCGGGCAAAATGGGCAACAACGATAAGGAACGTGCCTTTTGAGTCATCGTATTAATAAATTCACTGTAAACAATGTTTAAGCTATCGAGTTGACCTTGCTTATAAGCATCTAGTAAGGCTTTAACCACTCCAATTAAATCTTGTAATTGGGGCGCGTCACCTAAATGATGTGCATGCGCCACGATATTCCCGCCTACTCGCTTAAAAAATGCCTCTCCCTTCCCGCCAATGATCGCCAAATCAATCGCTATTCCTTTGGATTGACAGGCTTGAAATTCTTGCAAAACTAATTTCAACAAATTAGTGTTTAATCCACCACATAGTCCTTTATCGGTTGTAATGATAAGAAAACCAGCTCGTTTAATATCGCGTATCTGTAAATAAGGATGTTGATATTCGGTATGACTACTTGCCACATAGCTGATTAAATCAAGCATTTTATGCGCATAAGGCCGAGAAAGTGTCATGCGTTCTTGCGCTTTACGCATTTTGCTAGCCGCTACCATTTCCATTGCACGCGTAATTTTCTGCGTGCCTTTAATACTAGAAATTTTACCGCGTATCTCTTGCGCAAAACTCATTGGCTATTACCAAGTTTGTGTCGTTTTAAAACAGCTAATCGCTTCGGCTAATCTTTTAGCAATCCCTTCGTTATAATCACCGTTTTCATTTATCTTTTTCAAAAGAGCCACCTGCTCTGCATGCATATAAGCTAATAATGCTTCCGCAAATACGTTGATTTTCACTAATTCAATATCATCTAAGTAGCCTTCATCGGTCGCAAATAAAAGCACGGCCATTTCAGCCACACTCAAAGGCGCATATTGTTTTTGTTTTAACACCTCGGTAACACGTTGACCGCGTTCAAGTTGCCTACGGGTTGCTTCATCCAGATCCGACATAAACTGAGAAAAGGCAGCCAGTTCGCGATATTGGGCTAAGCTTAACCGAACACCGCCACCTAATTTTTTGATAATCTTTGTTTGCGCGGCTGAGCCTACCCGGGAAACGGATAAACCGGCATTAATCGCAGGGCGAATACCGGCATTAAACAAATCTGTTTCCAAAAAGATTTGACCATCGGTAATCGATATCACATTCGTTGGAACAAAAGCAGAAACATCTCCCGCTTGCGTTTCGATAATAGGTAATGCCGTTAAAGATCCTGTTTTTCCTTTTACACGCCCATTACTTGCTCTTTCAACAAACTCCGCATTAACCCTTGCCGCACGTTCAAGTAAACGTGAATGTAAATAAAAAATATCGCCTGGATACGCTTCGCGCCCTGGTGGACGACGCAATAACAAGGATATTTGACGATAAGCCCACGCTTGCTTTGTTAAATCATCATAGATAATCAGTGCATCTTCGCCTTGATCGCGGAAATATTCACCCATCGCGCAACCGGCATAAGGCGCTATAAACTGTAATGCGGCAGAATCAGCAGCACTTGCCGATACAATAATCGTATGTTTTAAAGCATCTTGTTCTTCTAGTTTTCTAACTACCGCTGCAATCGATGAAATTTTTTGGCCGATTGCCACGTAGATACATTTTACACCGGTATCTTTTTGGTTAATGATAGCATCCACAGCCAATGCTGTTTTTCCGGTTTGCCTATCGCCAATAATTAGCTCGCGCTGACCACGCCCAATAGGGACCATGCTGTCAATAGCAAGTATACCTGTTTGCAATGGCTGAGAAACGCCTTGACGCCAAATAACACCCGGTGCAATTTGCTCAATAGGCGCATGGTTTTCGGTCTCGATAGCGCCTCGTCCATCTATAGGTTGTCCTAAGGCATTAACGACGCGACCTAATAAGGCCTCGCCTACCGGAACCTCTAGAATACGCCCTGTGCATTTAACCGTTTGACCTTCGCTTAATTGTTCATAATCACCCAAAACAACAGCGCCTACAGAGTCTCGCTCTAAGTTTAAAGCAAGACCGTAACATTGGTCTGCAAACTCTATCATTTCTCCTAACATGACATCATTCAAACCATAGATTCGCACAATCCCATCACGAAGACTGACGATACTTCCTTCTGTGCGCGTTTGTGCAGAAACATCAAATTTCTGAATGCGCTCTTTAATTAATTCATTAATCTCGGATGTAGTTAATTGTTGCATTGACTTATACTGCCTCTTAATTCACTAATGTCGCACGTAAACGTTCTAGCTTACCGCGTACAGAACTATCGATGACTAAATCTCCGACGCGAATGACTAGGCCGCCTAATAAATAATTATCGATATGTTGCTCTAGTATAACCTGACGTTGTAAGCGCTGCGATAATGCATTGACTAGGGTTTGTTGTTCCACTTTAGTTAAAGGCACTGCCGAAATAGCATGTGCCGTCACTTGTTTGGCGCGTTCAGCCTTATATTGCTGAAATAAATATTCAATTTCCGGAAGAACCAACAAACGCTGCTTCAATGCCATAAGCTTCAAAAAATTCTTCCCAAAAGGAAACATAAGCGATTTGCAGAGCGCTAACAAGCATTCATAAGCTTCCATTTTATCAATGCGAGGATTCCTTAATAAAACCTGCATCGCTTTCCCCTTTATAATCTTTGCTGCCTGCGCTAACAACGTAGACCATGCATCCAAATTTTTTTCTTCCAGCGCACAAGCAAACGCCGCTCGCGCGTAAGGTCTTGCAATGGAAATTAAATTGGCCATTAAATTTCTTCCAGAGATTGTTTAAGCAGCGCATGTTGAGCCACACTATCTAGAGATTGCGCCAAAATCTTTTCAGTTGTCGTAATCACCAAGTTGGCGACTTCCGTACGTAATTTTTGCTGAGCCGCTTGCCATTCTTGTTGAATATCAGCCCGTGCTATAGCCAATAAGCGTTCGTTTTCTGTCCGTATTTGTCGTTTTGATTCTTCGGCCATTTGACTAGCGCGCTTACTAGCCTGTTCGATGATCTCAGCCGCTTGCTGCTTGGCTCCATTTAAACACTCATCTACTTTAACCTGAGCTAATTCTAAAGCATGTTGGCCCCGCTCTGCAGCCGCTAAACCATCTGCAATACGTAACTCACGCTCTTTCATTATCTTTAATATCGGTGGCCACACAAATTTCATGGTAAACCACACAAAAACAGAAAATGTAATTAACTGGCCTAATAAGGTTATATTAATTTCCACAATAATCTATCTCTCAAGTTATTCTCGTTTAGCCTGTCGCCGGTTTAGAAACTAGCTTTAAAACTTCGCTTAAAAAAGGATTTTTAGCAAAAATTAAATAAAGTCCCATTACGATGGAAATAGCCGCAAAGGCATCAACCAATCCAGCCATTAAAAACATTCGCAACATCAGCATCGGTGTTAATTCAGGTTGACGCGCGACCCCTTCTAAAAACTTACCGCCCAAAATACCAAAACCAATCGCTGTACCTAATGCCGCTAATCCGACTAATAAAGCCGCTGCAATGGCTGTTAATCCCTGAACATTTGCAACTACTTGCGCTACTTCTACCATTTTTATACCCTCTCTTTGTATTAATAAATAATTAATGCGCTTCTTCTTGGCCATGCGTCTCATGTGCCATACTTAAATAAACGATTGTTAGCATCATAAAGATAAATGCTTGAATGGCAATGATTAAAATATGAAAAACAGCCCAAACACCACCAAAGGTCCACTGTATCCACCACGGCAATAATGCCACTAAAATAAAAATTAATTCGCCGGCAAATAGATTTCCAAATAACCGTAACGATAAAGAAATGGGGCGTACGCATTCTTCTAGCAAGCGAAAAACAATATTGATGGGAAAAAGATAAGGACCAAACGGAGCAACCAGCATTTCTTTACTAAGTCCCTTAACACCTTTAATTTTCAGGTTATAGTAAATGATCAAAATAAAGACTGCAATCGACATACCAAAGGTTGCATTGGGATCCGCGGTTGGAACAGAGCGAAAATGACTTACCCCAAACAATGATAGCAGCGTCGGCAGTAGATCGACCGGCAGCAAATCCATAAAGTTCATTAAGAACACCCAAACAAAAATCGTTAAGGCCAAAGGCGCTATCAATTGGCTAACGCCATGAAAAGATTCCTTGACCGTTTTATCAACAAACTCGACTAGGATTTCAACAAAATTTTGAATTTTACCCGGAACACCACTGGAAACGCTTATCGCCACCCAACGAAATAAAATTAAAAATCCTATTCCGAGTACGGCAGATAGCAAAAAAGTATCGAGATTTAAATTCCAAAAGCTGGCTTCACCGGAAAAACTCCCGGTTTTTAAATTGAAGCTGAGATGTTCAAGATGGTGTTGGACATAATTAGCCGGGGTTTGTTCTCCACTCACAATAAACCCTCCTTGCTCTTAATAGTTAACAACAACCAAAATATCAGCTGCGCGAGCAAATAACCTGATAAAAGTACAGGAAAATTAACTGATAATAACTTCGCCATCATTATGAAAAAAAATCCACTTAATAATAGTTTTATTAATTCCGCTCGATAAAAAATATGCAACAAGCACTCTGGAGAAACCCGACCTAAATGACGCATCACTTTAACGACAAAGTAGCAATTAGGCAGTAACCACAAAATAATTCCTAGTGCCAGAGAGCTTATAATTTTCCAGCCATTAAAACCACTCGCTAAAACGGTAGCAACCCCTAATAAAACCATCCAAAATGCAATGAAGCCTGCCTGCCACATTTTTCGAATCAACCTAACCGCTAACTGGGTTAGCCTGCTAAAAACCATCTAAGCCCGCCGCTTATAAATTGTCGGACAGTATAATGAGCACAACCCTTTTATGCAATGCTAATTTAAGGTAGATATTACATATTTCGATAGAATTGATTAAGACCCTAGCTTGTATATTGAATTTTGAGTAACTCATAGCCACCTGTGGAAACCTTATTTGAAAAATTTAATGGCTAAAAACCACCCTTATAACTGCTGCTTTTAATAAGGCCTATTTATTGGGGCTAGAGAAAAATTGTGATCGGCACCTTAACTAGAAATTACCCGCATTGTTCTATATAGTAGTAGCCGTTATAAAATAGGTGCGGGATTCACCCAGCTGTATTACACGTCAAAAAAATGTAAGGAGCAATTTATATGGCCACTCATGAGCTTGAAGGAACTATCCAACGATTAACAGTACCCGGAAAAGGAATTTTAGCAGCCGATGAAAGTCAAGCTACCATTGCTAAGCGATTTGCTAGTTTACATTTAGAATCAACGGTAGAGAATCGCCGTAATTACCGAGAACTGCTCTTTACGACACCGGGTATCGAAGCATTTATTAATGGCGTTATCTTGCATGAGGAAACATTAGCGCAAAAAAATAAAAACGGATTGCTTTTCCCGGAGTTTTTAGACAAAGAAGGCATTGTTCCTGGGATTAAGGTGGATAAAGGACTTATTCCCCTCAACGCTCAAGAAAAGCTGACCCAAGGCCTAGATGGTTTAGCGGAACGTCTCCTAACTTATAAAAATTTAGGCGCTTATTTTGCCAAATGGCGGGCTGTTTTTTCTATTTCTGATACGCTTCCTTCTTCTTTAGCGATAGTCACTAACACGCAATGCTTAGCGCGTTATGCGTCTATTTGCCAAAGCAATGGCATTGTACCCATTGTAGAGCCTGAGCTGTTAATAGACGGAGACCACAGCCTAGCGCGCTGTGCCGAGGCAAGCAAGGCTACTTTTTATGCGCTATTTGAAGAACTGCATAAACATCACGTTTTGTTAGAATGTATGATACTAAAGCCCAGTATGGTTATTGCCGGAAATCAATATACACCGCAACCTAATGTGGCTGAAGTGGCTGCTGCGACCTTAAAAATATTGCGCCAAGTCGTCCCTGCCGCGGTACCCAGCATTAATTTTCTTTCCGGCGGACAAACACCCGAGGCCGCTACGGCACACTTAAATACGATGAACAAATTACAACCTTCGCGTAGTCCTTGGCTTTTAAGTTTCTCGTACGGTCGTGCATTACAAGAGCCCGCGCTCAAAATATGGAATGGAAAAGTACATAATGTCAAAGCGGCGCAACGTGCATTTTATAAACGCGCAAAGCTTAATGCAGCCGCTTGCAAGGGGCAATATCAGTCGAGCATGGAAGCAGAAGAAAAAGAAACTGAGCCTTCCTTCGCTTAATTTCACTTAAGTGAAGAACCTATCAATGTGCAAAATCTTAAGCAAAAAATAAAAATCATTCTTTTTATTTTCTTTTTAAACGTTGTAACGAACGCCTATGCCGATTTTTTTGACGAATCGGCAACCGCATTAGAAAGTCGTATTGCCCCTATCGGAAAAGTTAAGCTCTGTTCATCGGCTAGTAGCGCTTCATCGCTAACAACGTCTAATATAAAGGCCCATTTAGGCAAAACTCTATTTAAAAGTAAATGTGCCTTATGCCATAGCCACGGCGTAGCAGGAGCTCCGCGTTTGGGGAATAAAGCAGATTGGAAACCGCGAATCAAAAAAAAATTTTCGCTCTTATTAAAACACGCAACAACTGGATATCGCGCCATGCCCCCCAAAGGCGCTTGTTTAGAGTGCTCGGTAGCCGATTTAAGGGCGGCTATTAACTACATGCTAGAACAACTCCATCTGTCTAAAAATTAATACGTGCTTTATTTTATGCAAATCTCAAGATAGCACGGTCATATCACTATTTCTCACTTACTTAATTAGCCGCCTTCTTACCTGAAATCTGCATAATCTATCAAACTACCATTTTTTCACGGTTTTGATCCACTATCCTTTTGCTAATACCTCTTATCTTGACCAAATCATCAACGGACTTAAAAGGCCCATGTTCATTACGGTAAGCAAGGATTGCCTTAGCACGCTTTAAACCAATACCCTTTAACTCTGCCGCTAAGGTTTCGGCATCTGCCGTATTAATATTTACCGACGCCAAAAGTAAATTGGAACCCATCACTTTGGGTTCTATGGCTTGGGAGGATGGGGCCATCTGATTAAATTTAATAGGCTCGACCGCAGCCAAAGCGGGTGTCGCTATAACGGAGGCTAATAAAGTCGCTAATAATGAAGAATAAATGTCCATGACAAAACTCCTTTTTTAAAATTTTTCAACTGGAGCTTTATTTTATGAAGAAATAATTAATGAATCAATGAATTAAAAGGTAATATTTTTATGCATTATCGAAAGATAATCTTTCACTCCTTCGGCAATTTTTCGAAATGATCCTTGATAACCCGCCGCGCGTAATTGAGCAAGATCCGCTTGAGTAAAATTTTGGTAACAGGCTCGCAATTGCTCTGGGAATGGAATATAGCGGATCTCGCCACGTCCATAAACATCAATAACCGCTTTTGCTAACGTGTTAAAACTCTCGCTATTGCCTGTTCCTGCATTATAAATACCACTTTTTTTTGACTCTAAAAACCAAAGATTAATGGCAATCGCATCATCGACATAGATAAAATCTCGCCGTTGTTCGCCGTCTTCACATCCATCTGTTCCGGCAAATAAATTAATAGTTCCGGTTTTTTCGAGTTGCTGATAAGCATGTAATACCACGCTGGCCATTTTGCCTTTATGATCTTCGTTAGGACCGTAAACATTAAAATAACGCAAGCCTACAACGGGGCTTTTTGCGTCCTTAAAAACACGCCGCACATATTGATCAAATAAATATTTGGAATAGGCATAAATATTCACCGGTTTTTCATAGGCCAGCGCTTCTTTAAAAGTCTTTTCTAAGCCATAGACAGCCGCACTTGAAGCATAGATAAAGGGAATTCGCCAAGCGAGACAGTAATGTAATAAATGCTTTGAATATTCGTAATTATTTTTCATCATGTACTGTCCATTCCATTCGGTGGTTGTAGAACAAGCACCTTGATGAAAAATTGCTTTTAGCTTAGGAAATACCTTATTTTGCCTAATTTTCTCTAAAAAATCCTCTTGATCTAAATAGTCAGCCACCGAACAATCGATGATATTTCTAAATTTAGTCCCATTGCTTAAATCATCGACCACTAAAATAGGCAGCCCGGGATAAACATGATTTAATTGTTTAACTAAATTACTCCCAATAAAACCTGCGCCCCCTGTCACAATAATCATAAGGAGTGCTCCTCCTCTTGAATGGCCGAGATAATAGCGCTAGTAGAGCATCCTGCTACAAAATCAATTAATTTAACCTGTCCACCATACCCTTGTATTAGCTTCGCCTCAGGAAGATCATCTAGCTGATAATCACCTCCTTTTACCCAAATATCTGGCAAAATTAATTGGATAAGTCGCTCGGGTGTCGTTTCATTAAAAGAGACGATCCAATCGACAGCGCTCAATCCTGCTAAAACGGCCATACGGTTGGCCAAATTGTTAATCGGCCGTTCTGAACCTTTTAATTTTGACACAGAGTCATCTTCATTAACGGCAACGATTAAACGATCACCAAAACGCTTAGCTTGCTCCAAATAAGCCACATGGCCTGCGTGCAAAATATCGAAACAGCCGCCTGTCATTACTATTTGCTCGTTATGTGCTCTTGCATCTTCAACGACTACTTTAAGTTCAGCTTCGGTTAAAATACCGCGATGTGACGAAAATTGTTGTATTTTAATAGCGCGCCTTAACTCGGCCAAACTGACTGTGGCAGCACCTAATTTTCCAACGACAATACTTGCGGCAATATTGGCAAGTTGTGCTGATTGCACTAAATCTTCTTCAGCTACATAAGTGAGCGCCAAACAGGCAATCGCCGTATCACCCGCGCCGGTCACGTCATAAACTTGTTTGGCGAATGCGGGAAAACAAACTTCGGGTTGATCCGGTCGGATTAATGTCATTCCTTGCTCGCCACGTGTCACGAGTAAGGCCTCAAGGCCATGGGCTTTTAAAAGCTCTAAACCCTTTTGCCGTAAAGCAGATTCACTATCACAAATTCCCGCTACCGCTTCAAACTCTCGCCAGTTGGGTGTTAATACCGTTGCGCCTTGATATAAACTAAAATCATTGCTCTTAGGATCAACAAACACCGGTTTATCGGCTTTTTTCGCCAATTGAATTAAACTCTGCGCATGAGCCAAACAGCCCTTCGCGTAGTCAGACAAAATAACAACATCGCACTGTGTGAGTCTTTGCTCAAATAATTTTTTTAGCCGAATATAATCAATGGGATAAGAGGCTTGTTCAAAATCAAGTCGTATCAATTGCTGATGTAAACTCAATACACGAAGCTTTGTCACTGTAGGAGATTGTGGCATTCGAGATAAATAACAGTTGACTCCGGCATCACTTAATTTTTTTTCAAGCACCTCGCCTGCCGCATCGTCGCCGCAAAAACTAATCAAATCAACCTGCGCACCTAGCGCCGCTATATTTAAAGCCACATTACCCGCGCCACCTGGACGTTCTTCGAGCGTTTGGACATGAACTATTGGCACTGGTGCTTCTGGAGAAATTCTAGATGTTGTGCCGGACCAATAGCGATCCAACATAACATCGCCTACCACTAAAGCACGAATAGATTGAAAGGGAGGGACTTGTATTTTCATTAAACCTCTTGCAAAATCTTCTTTTTACGTTTTTTAATCCTCAAACACGATTTTTCCGTAACTGTAGGATTAGCCACAGCATACGCACGAATCTGTCTATAATTTAAACATTCGCTCATTTTAACAGTGATCTATCCACAAAGCATATAGAGGCTGCTGCTTAGTTTATGCGATAATGCTAATCAGAATCCATTTTACCTATTTTCCTTTGAAGGTACTTAACCTATGAGTGATGCAAGTAATGCACGAGAAAAAGCCCTTAAAATGGCAATTAGCCAGATTAAAAAACAACACGGTGAAGGGGCTGTTATGCGTCTTGGCGATACAAGCCAAGTTCCGGTGGAAGTAATCTCTACGGGCTCTTTAGGCTTAGATATTGCATTAGGGATAGGCGGATTACCACGCGGACGCATTATCGAAATTTATGGGCCTGAGTCTTCTGGAAAAACAACGCTTAGCTTGCAAACCATTGCCGAGTGCCAAAAAACAGGCGGTGTCGCTGCATTTGTAGATGCTGAACACGCGCTTGACCCTATCTATGCCGCTAGAATAGGGGTAAAAACAGCCGACCTTTTAGTCTCACAACCTGATACAGGAGAACAAGCGTTGGAGATCGTAGATATGTTAGTCCGCTCTAATGCGGTTGATATTATTGTGGTCGACTCGGTTGCTGCTCTGACGCCTCGTGCTGAAATTGAAGGGGAAATGGGCGATCAGCACATGGGCTTACAAGCGCGCTTAATGTCACAAGCTTTACGTAAGCTCGCCGGAAATATTAAACGCTCAAATACGCTGGTCATCTTTATTAACCAAATCCGCATGAAAATTGGCGTTATGTTTGGTAACCCCGAAACGACAACCGGCGGTAATGCACTTAAGTTTTACGCCTCCGTGCGTCTCGACATACGTCGAACCGGCGCGATCAAAAAAGGAGATGAAGTAATAGGGAATGAAACCCGTGTCAAAGTGGTAAAAAACAAAGTAGCCCCTCCCTTTAGACAAGCTGAATTTGAAATTCTCTATAATCAAGGCATTTGCCATACTGGAGAGATCGTCGATTTGGGCGTAACACATGGACTGATCGATAAAGCCGGTGCTTGGTATAGCTATCAAGGTGAACGTATCGGCCAAGGAAAGGAAAATGCCCGTCAGTACCTGCAAGACAAT
>CAZSWN010000016.1:13266-22602 GCA_964611135.1 uncultured Coxiellaceae bacterium
ACGTAAAGCAATTCCTAAAAGATCGTACTGAAATTTGCCAAAAATTAGAGACAGAAATTCGAAATAATTTACTCAACAAACCATTGCAGAATGATCCATCTGAAGTATCTGAACCAGAAGCAGCGATTATTGAGTAAAAATTCAGACACTATTTATGAGCGACAATTCGAGTATTGTAGAAATTGATAAAAATATCCGTTCCATTGCGTTAGGCTATCTAGCGAGAAGAGAATGCTCACGCTTTATGCTCAAAGAAAAATTGCTGCAAAAAGGATTTTTGCAGCAATCGGTCGAAATGGTTTTAGATAGTTTAAGTCAACAAGGTTTTTTAAGCGATAAGCGTTTTTGTGAGGCTTTTATTACGCGTCGTATAAGGCAAGGCTATGGCCCTATTCGAATTACGATAGAATGCCAACAATACGGGATTAGCGAAGCAATCATTAGCGCTCAACTTCCACAAGATGAAGAAGTCTGGCTGGCGCTTATTAACAAGATTCGACAAAAAAAATTCTCTTCTTGCAAACAATCGCTAGAAAAGCCACGACAAATTCGTTACTTACTATATCGCGGATTTAGTCTTAGTCAGATAAAAGAAAGTCAAAAAATTGCGCTTATTTAAAGATTAAGCGCTAATTAAAAAACATTAAGAATAGCAAAGCAGTCATTAGCAGATGCAAAAATACACTAAAAGCAGTCTATCTCCAATTAATCCACCATTAACTACTTTACGCTAAAAATGCCCTCATTACCTCGATTCAGTCAAATAAACCCAGCGACTATAGTCGCCGAATTAGATAATATACTCGCTCAAAATAGGTCAGAATTATCATTATTATTAGCTGAGACAATTTCCCTTGATTGGAATTTTATTCAGTCACTCGATGATCTAAATGATCGTCTCCAGCATTTTTGGTCGCCTATCAATCATCTTCATGCCGTTAAACAAACCGCCAAATTACGTTTGGCTTATAATGAATGTCTGGCTAAAATCAGCGCCTATAGTTCTGAATTAAGTCAAAATAGTGCGCTTTATCTAGCAATTAAAACACTCGCTAATGGCGATTATCGCTTTAACTACGCGCAAGAAAAGTGTTTAGGCAATGAATTGCGCGATTTTCATTTAGGCGGGATAGGTTTACCTAAAGCCAAACAAAAAAGATATCAGGCTGTTCAAGCGCAACTCGCTCAATTATCCAATCAATTTGAAGAAAATTTATTAGATGCTACGGCAGATTGGTCAAAATGCATTACCGATAAATCAGAACTAAAAGGGCTGCCCGCTTATATTATTGCAAGCACAGAGAAAGCTGCTAAAGATAAAAATATGTCCGGTTGTTTACTAACGCTCGATTATCCTTGCTATTTTCCTGTATTGACCCATGCAGATAATCGAGCGTTACGTGAATCCGTCTACAAAGCTTATATTACCCGCGCTTCTGAATTCGGTAATATGGCCTTTGATAATAGCCCTATTATGTTCAAGATACTCAATTTACGCCATGAGCTTAGTCAATTACTTGGCTTTAAAAATTACGCGCAAAAAAGTTTAGCCTCTAATAAAATGGCAAAAACACCTGAATCGGTGCTTGGTTTTTTAGAAAAGCTACTTCAACATGCACAATCTAAAGCCAATGCAGAATGGCAAACGCTTTATAATTTTGCTCAATCTTGTGACCAAATTGATATACTACAACCCTGGGATGTTTTATATTATCGCGAAAAGCTACAAGAAAAAATGTTTGGTATTTGCGATGATACGCTACGTTGTTATTTTCCTGTAGAAAAAGTACTCTCTGGTCTTTTTAAGCTAATACACCGTCTATTTGCTATGCAGATAGAAGAGGTCCAAGCAGTTGATGTTTGGGATCCGGCTGTTCGTTTCTTTTCGATTATCGATCATCGACAACAATTACGCGGCCAATTTTACTTAGATCTTTATGCTAGATTAGAAAAACGTGAAGGCGCATGGATGGATGATTATCAGTCGCGCCGACGTTTAGCGAATGGCGATATTCAAACACCGATTGCCTTTTTAACCTGTAATTTTTCACCGCCTTTAAATACTACGCAAGTACCGCTGTTAACACATGAAGAGGTTTTTACTTTATTTCATGAATTTGGTCACGGTTTGCAACATATGCTCACTGTAATCGACTATCCGGCTATTTCTGGGATTAATGGCGTTGCCTGGGATGCGGTTGAATTACCCAGTCAATTTTTAGAATATTTTGCCTGGGAAAAGCCTGTTTTAGATCAAATCAGTAGCCACTATCAAACCGGAAAACCATTACCCGATAGCCTCATTAAAAAAATGCGCGCCGCAAAAAATTTTCAGGCAGGACTCCAATTATTAAGACAATTAGAATTGTCCTTGTTTGATTTCCGTTTACATTTGGAATTTGACCCCCAAAAAGATTATACGCAAATTCAAGCCTTACTAGATAAAATACGCAAGCAGATCAATATCATTCCGGTATCACCATTTAACCGTTTTCAACACGGATTTTCTCATATCTTTGCCGGTGGTTACGCCGCTGGCTATTACAGTTATCTCTGGGCCGAGGTTTTATCCTGTGATGCCTTTGCTAAATTCTTAGAAGATGGGATCTTTAACGAAGAAACTGGCCAAGCATTTTTACAGAGCATTCTAGAACAAGGCGGCGCAGTCGATGCATTGGAGCTATTTAAAAAATTTCGCGGCCGTGAGCCGAAAATTCAAGCCTTTTTAAAAAGCTTAGATATTGAATAATAAATTCAAAATTTAAACCCCGATTTGCAAGCGTCTGGCTAAACTCGAACTAAATCTATTGTGCGTATCCCACTTTTGTTTTATGGCTAACCACTCAGGATAACGCGGATACATAGCACGAAATGCTTCGGGTTTCAAACGAGCATCCTTGGCTAAATAAATCCTTCCTCCCGCATCAATAACCATTGCATCCAATTCATCTAAACAAATAAAGAGCTTTTCATTCCCAATAGGGATATCTAGCGCCAAGGTAAGGCCTGATAGCGGGAAAGATAAGGGAGCTAAATTGGCGTGACCAAAGCGCTTTAATACCGCAAGATAAATAGGTTGTTTATATCTATGTAGGGTTTTTAATAAATTTTCAATAACAGAATAAGCTGATTTTGTCGGTAATACACATTGATATTGAATAAAACCTCGTTTCCCATATAAACGCGGCCAATTGCTAATACGGTCCAATGGATAAAAATAATCCGCGTAAGCTAATAAACAAGGAGAATTTTTTTTAGCTAAATGATGATAATAAGCTTTGTTAAAAGACTTAATCAACACTGGGTGTAATAGCGCATGCGGAAAATAAAAAGGAATCTTATAGTGATAAGCTCCCGAGGTTGAAAAAGCGTGACTTTGTTGTAATACAGAAAGCTTGGCTAAATCAGCGTGATTTGCCTTGATAATAATACCGCGACCCAAGGGAATATTTAAAGCATCCAACCAAGCCACGCTATATTCCCATTCATCCTCTTTGGCAAAAGCATTAAATATTTCTTCTAAGTTTTGCGCCGCTTGGCGCTGCACGCACATATAAGCGGTTTCAATTCGCTTTAGTTGCAAGCTAACTATTCCAATGATACCGATTAAACCCATACCCCCTATAGTGGCCCAAAATAGCTCAGCATAAAGTTTCGGCGAACAATGTAATCGTTCTCCTGCCGCCGTTATTAATTCTAAGCTCAGTACATGTTGACTTAAAGAGCCCGCATAGCAATGATTTTTTCCGTGTACATCCGCCGCAACACACCCCCCTAAAGAAACCTCGGCGGTTCCTGGCGTTACCGGCAAAAACCAACCACGGGGAACAATGAGTTCTAAAATCTTGCTTAATGTAATGCCTGATTCAACAACAATAATACCTTGCTGCTCATCAAACTCAAGGAAGCGATCTAATCGCCCCGTTAAAATAATCGCTCCTTGTTGATTTAAAGCCGCATCACCATAACTACCCCCTGCACCACGGGCAATAGAAATTAGTTCGCTAGGATTGAGTTTAGCGTAATGTTCAGGACGCGATATTCGCTCAGGATATTTTATAGGGTAGCCATTAAAGCTAGATTGATATTTTTTACGCCAACTCATAAAACTATCCCGCAATAGGTAGAAAAGTGCTTAAATTAAGTGTCGATAACGCTTCATTTAAATGCTTTCTGATAGCAAGCGCACTATCCATTGCTAAAATTTGCACTAAGATTTTTTTAGCTTGCTGGAAGTTAATTTGACGAATGACGGACTTTATTCGGGGAATAGAAAAAGAATTCATGCTCAAGGCATCAAAACCTATGGCCAAAAGTAAAGGGATAGCCAATGGGTCACTTGCCATCTCCCCGCAAATGCTAATTGGTTTTTTTGCCTGATGCGCTGCATCTACAATCTGAACTAATGCTTTTAAAACAGAGGGTTGAAACGGATCATATAGATTGGCTACCCGTGGATTATTACGATCTACGGCTAACATATATTGTGTCAAGTCGTTGCTACCTACCGATAGAAACTCAACCCGCTCAGCTAATGCGCGTGCCTGATAAATCGCCGAGGGAACTTCTATCATTATGCCAATTGGCGGCTTATTCGCATAAGGATTTTCACTTAATACCTTTTCATAAGCTTGATCAATTAAACGTAGTGCCTGATCAGCTTCTGCAACACAACTTATCATTGGCAGCATAATGCTTAGATTATTAAATTCCAGATTGGCGCGTAACATAGCTCGAATCTGTATTAAAAAAATTTCGGGGTGATCCAGTGTTACACGGATTCCACGCCAGCCTAAAAAGGGGTTATCCTCTTTAATAGGAAAATAAGGGAGTGCTTTGTCGCCGCCAATGTCAAGCGTTCGCATTACCACAGGCCGCGGAGAAAATGCCGCTAATAATTGGCGATAAAGGCCATATTGTTCATCCTCGGCAGGAAAACAATCTCTAATTAAAAAAGGCACTTCCGTGCGATACAGACCAACACCTTCAGCGCCTGCGGTTAATGAAAGACTCGCATCTGCCATCAAACCCGTATTCACCCAAAGAGAAATACTATAACCGTCTAGGGTCTCCGCAGGCAGTTCGCGTAGAGCTTCCAAACTATTTGTAAGCTCACTTTGTTGTCGAATCAATGCAATAAAACTTTGTTTAATCCGCCATGAAGGTGCCACAATAATGCGCCCTTGAGTCCCATCGACAATTAAGGTCTGTGCTTCTAGTTGATTTACCGGTAAATTTTCCACCCCGGTGATAGCCGGAATCCCCAATGAGCGCGCTAAAATAGATAGGTGGGAATGACTAGAGCCCTTCACAGAAACTATACCGGCTAAACGACCCTCGGGTACTTCAGCTAAGGCAGAAGGGCTAACTTCTTCACCAATTAAAATTGTTTTTTCAGGATAAAGGGGCGGCGTAAATTGATTATTTTGTAAATGCATTAAAATACGGCGCCCTAAATCCCTTAAATCCGCGGCTCTTTCACGTAAATAATCATCATCTACCTTCTCAAACTGCTGCACATGCGACGTAATAACGGATTGTAAAGCAGCCTGCGCCCATTGATGAGAGGTTTGAACGGCATTAATTACTTCTTTTTCTAAGCTCGCTTTATTCAAAATTGCTAAATAAACATCAAATAAGGCTTGCTCTTCCTCGGGTAACACCGACATCATATGTTTTTTTAAACGATGAATATCATCTCGCGCGGCCTTGAAGGCTTTTTTTAACTGCGCTATCTCTATTGATAAATCATCTGCTCTCTTATAAGGAACCGCTTCAAGATCCGCAAAGGGATAAGCCACCACTACTTGGCCTATCGCAATACCAGGTGCGCTTGCTATTCCTTGAAAACTAATATCTTGTTGTAATTGTTTTTTGTCTTCTTTTTTAAATAAGGAGAAAATTTCCCCTGTTGCTTCGGCATGTGCTAATACACCCCCTAGTTGTGCCGCCATAGTCACTAAAAAGGCTTCTTCGGCCTCGTCAAAACAACGTTGTTCTTCTTGTTGGACAACCAATACTCCTAATAAAGCACGGTTATGGATAATAGGGACCCCTAAAAAGGCTTTATAACGTTCTTCGCCTATCCCCGCGACATGTAAAAAATCTGGATGTTCTGGCGCGTTCTCAATGTTAATTAATTCTCCATTTCGACCCACCAAACCCACCAAACCTTGACCAAAGGCAAAACGTACTTTACCAACAGAGCTAGGATTTAAGCCTTCTGTTGCCAATAAAACATAATTTTTTTCGCTATCTAGCAGAAAAACTGTACAAGATTGGGTATTCAACGCCTCTCGAATACGCCTTACCAAAATCTGCAGCGCCTCTTTAAAGCTCTGTGCAGCGCTGATCTCCTGAACAATACGACGAAGTACCTTCAACATGGGCAAATACCTAACTAATTAGTATTTGAGCATACAAATAAACCACGGTCCTAGATACTAGAATATTACAACTCTAAAACCTTAAGCATACTCAAATAACTTTATATTTATTTGATTATTCGACTTTTTCTACCAGCGCTAAGTTATGGTATAGCTTACCCGCCCGTCTTGATCGTGCAATCTCGGAGGGAAGTAATGTCGCTAATTCTTCTAACGCACGCCGATAAACATGTCGCTTAAATGTGATAACTTGCCTAATAGGGTACCAATAAGGTGCCCAACGCCAACGATCAAACTCAGGCGAACGAGTAACATCAAAACGAATTTTTTCAGGATCCCCCCTTAAACCTAGCAAAAACCATTTTTGTTTTTGCCCTATGCATAAAGGTTGTACATGCAGACGTCGTAAATGAGGTGGCAACCAATAATATAACCAGCTTTTAGTCGCGCCTAGAAGCTCAACATCGGAGTCTTCCAAACCTAATTCCTCATAAAGCTCCCTAAATAAGGCTTGTTCAGGTGTTTCATTGGACTGAAGGCCCCCTTGAGGAAACTGCCAAGCATGCTGACCAATACGCCGTGCCCAGAGTACTTGACCGCTAGGGTTAGCGACGATAATGCCCACCCCTATACGAAAACCTTCCTCATCAATCACACAATCTCTCCACATAAATTAGGCTTACATTGTTTCATAAAAGCACTAGGGGGTAAACCGTCTTAAAAATTCATTTTTAATTTTCAATTAGCGGTTTCTTTCAACGGGGCATGGATAGAAATTAATGGGTTGTGCAAAGGCAGGAAATGGCTACTTATACCTAGGCCAGTGCCCATTGTGATTCATCCATAATATAGCTCAGAGGGTTTAAAAGAGGATTTTCTGGTTTTAGTTTCAGCGGATAGACTCATAACCATTAATTACGCCCCCTTTAGAGAAGACGATCTGCCAAAGCTGTATATCGCGAGCCCTAAAAGCACCCGCACAAGCCAATAAATAGTATTTCCACATTCGATAAAAGGCGCAATGATCATAATCTTTCTTTAAAATATCCCAAGCTTGGCTAAAATTCTCATACCACGCCATTAAGGTTTTATCATAGTACGCGCCAAAGTTGTGCCAATCCTCCATAATGAAAAGTCGTTCACTTGCTCGTCCTATCTGTTGAATAGAGGGTAAAATACCGTTAGGAAATATATATTTGTGAATCCAAGGATTAGGATGATACTTTGATGTATTACTGCCTATTGTGTGTAATAAAAACAATCCCGATTTTTTTAGACAGCGATGCGCAACTTTCATATAATCTTTGTGATTTCTGGGCCCTACATGCTCAAACATGCCAATACTGCAGATACGATCAAATAAACCCTGAATATCACGATAATCCTGAAAAAGAATCTCAACGGGTAATCCCTGACAAATCTTTTTCGCATATTGATATTGTTCCTTCGATATGGTTAATCCAAGGACTGAAACCCCATAATTTTCAGCCGCATAACGTGAAAAGCTCCCCCAACCACAGCCGATATCTAAAACCTTCATTCCTGGCTTTAGCTGTAATTTATCGCACACTAATGCTAATTTAGCTTGCTGAGCCTCATGTAAACTGTGGCTATTTTTCCAATAGGCACAACTATAGGTTAGATCTTTATCTAACATAGCTTGATATAAGGTATTGCCTTTATCATAATGATGTTTTCCCACTTCAAAAGCCCGGGATTTTGTCTGTAAATTAAAACCGCTCATCAATATTGAGCGTAATTTTTCTTTTACAATAGGATAAAATAAATGTCTATTTTCTTTGATTTTTTTAGCTAAATCGGCACGCAAAAGCGCATAAAAAAATTGGTCGAGACATTCACAATCCCACCAACCCTCAACATAAGACTCGCCCAAAGCTAAAATAGGATTTTTTAAAATCCTTGCATAAAATTTTTCATTATGAACCTGTATGTCCGCAGGGTTTTTACCATTAAGCGTTATCTTTGCCTCTGCTAACAATTGCTGAACTAATTTTTTAGCCTGTAGTAACTTCATAGCAACAACCTTTAAAAAATAATTTCTGAAGCTTCACCTCTTACAAGCAATAACAAGTTAAGTTATAGTACTTTGATGCGTAATAAACATTGACTACTATCATCAGACTATGCCTAATTCTTTTTTGATTCAGAATCTCCAATCGAGTAAAGCCTTTGATCATCCAGCCTCTCAACTTGGACTGATTGAAACCCATGTTTCTTGGGTCATATTGACCGGAAAATATGCCTATAAAATTAAAAAGCCGGTAGATTTTGGATTTTTAAATTTCTCCACGTTGGAAAAACGCAAACACTACTGCGAAGAGGAACTACGATTAGGTCAACAATTTGCACCTGAAATTTATCTCGCTGTTGTACCTATCACAGGAACTATTGAACAACCTCAGATTAATGGTCGTACTGGCCCTATTTTAGAGTACGCTATCAAGATGTGCGAGTTTTCCCAAGATAGCTTGCTGAGCTCACTACTTAAACAAGGTAAACTAACTGCCGCTTTAATTGAACAATTAGGGAAACTAATCGCAAACTTTCACAAAAAAACCCCCTTAGCCGCTAAAAAATCACACTTTGGCCTTCCCCAAGAAGTCCATGCGCCAACCAAGCAAAATTTTGAACAAATAATTCCTTTGTTATCTAATTTATCCGATATTGAACAAGTAAAACGCTTGGAAAAATGGGCTAACAAGCAATTTGAAAAGCATCAAATTTTATTCGCACAGCGTAAAGAGCAAGGTTTTATACGTGACTGCCATGGCGATTTACATTTAGCAAATATTATCCTTTACCAAGGAAAACTTATCCTTTTTGATCGTTTAGAATTTAATGAAGACCTACGTTGGACTGACGTTATCGCGGATCTTGCCTTTTTAGCGATGGATTTAGCCGAAAAAAAACAGACTCGATTAGCCAATCA
>CAZSWN010000016.1:22612-28733 GCA_964611135.1 uncultured Coxiellaceae bacterium
AATCAGTTAATTAACACCTATCTACAATTTACGAATGACTACCAAGGACTTAATTTACTTGCTTACTATTTATCCTACCGCGCCGTAGTACGCGCTAAAATAGCTTTGTTTCGTTTAGGGCAAGCCAACTTGACTGATAAAGAAAAAATTGATATCAGGAAGGATTACCATAACTTTATCAATTTAGCTGAGTTTTATACCCATCCTAAAACTCCGTGCTTAATCATTATGCATGGCCTCTCTGGTTCAGGAAAATCAACCGTTGCAAAACATATAGTTAGCCAATGCGCGGCGATACAAATAAGTTCTGATATTGTTCGTAAACAATTATTTGGGCTTTCCTTGCAGGAAGATTCTAACTCTGCACCTTATCGTGGAATTTATACCGCTGAAGCAACCGAAAAAACCTATGATGAGCTTGCAAAATTAGCCCAGATAATTATAGAAGCGGGTTTTATCGCCTTGATTGATGCGACATTTCTTCTTCACGCACAACGAGTAAAATTTTATAACTTGGCGAAGCATTTAAAAGTGCCTTACTATATCCTTGATTGCCAAACAGACGAAACTGAAATAAAGCAACGAATTAAAAAACGCTCTGACCTTAACGACCGAGTTTCTGAAGCTAATTTAACCATATTAGACTATCAAAAAAAACTATTAGAGCCTTTAATAAAATCGGAACAACCACATGTGCTGCTTATTGACGGTAAATTAAGCTCGCTAAATTTGACCTTAGAAAAAATTTGTCCGCCTGATGATTAACTATTTTTGGCTGTTATCTACACCATCTTGAGTTAAACTAGTAGCTCGACAAAGAGGAATAATGATATGTTTGATATGAAGTTTATTGATGATACCGTAAAAAAATTGACTGAGAGCCTCCCCCCTGGGTTAAATAAATTTAAGAAGGATTTGGAAAAAAATTTTCGCGCTATCTTACAAAGCATGTTTGCTAAACTCGATTTAGTAACACGTGAAGAATTTGATGTACAAAAAAAGGTTTTAACCAAAACACGTGCCAAAATAAATGCCTTAGAAAAGCAAGTTGTACACCTCGAACATCATCTATCTAAATCAAAACCCAAAAAAAACGTAAAATAACGCGGCTATAATAAATTTTAGTTGCCAGTGATTCCGTAAAATAATAAGACAGAAGGAGCTGTTTATGTCACTTGCCATCGTACAAACGCGTGCCAGCGCGGGGATAAAAGCACCCCGCGTTACGGTTGAAACGCACATCTCTAATGGTTTACCGAGTCTATCTATTGTTGGGCTCCCTGAAACAAGCGTCAAAGAAAGCCGCGATCGCGTTCGTAGCGCACTCCTTAACACGCAATTTGAATTTCCTGCGCGGCGCATTACCATTAATCTTGCTCCTGCCGATCTGCCTAAACAAGGTAGTCGTTTTGATCTGGCAATTGCTTTAAGTATATTAGCGGCTTCGCGTCAAATACCTAGCGGCGCTCTGTGGCAATATGAGTTTATCGGCGAGCTGGCGCTATCAGGAGAACTACGTCCTGTTTCCGGTATATTGCCTTTTGCTTTAGCGGCGCAAAAAGACAATCATATCGTTATACTGCCCATGGAAAATGCACAGGAAGCCGGTTTTAATCAAAAAACCATCATTTTACCTGCGCAAAATATTTTACAAATTTGCGCGCATTTACAGGGCCGGGATTTATTAGCGCCCTACCAATTAAGCCCTAGTGTAACTGAACCGCGCGAATTACCCGATTTATCCGAAGTCTACGGCCAAGCGCATGCCAAACGTGGTTTAGAAATTTGTGCGGCGGGCAGACATAGTCTGCTCATGATGGGACCGCCTGGCACTGGAAAAACCATGCTCGCTACGCGTTTAATAGGTTTATTACCGCTATTAAATGATGAACAAGCCCTAGAATTAGCCGCTATACGTTCAATTAGTGGACACTCTATCGCCCTAAACCATTGGAAGTATCCGCCTTTTCGCAGACCGCATCACACGGCCTCAAGTATCGCACTTGTCGGCGGAGGAAATCCTCCACGTCCCGGTGAAATATCCTTAGCTCACCAAGGTATTTTATTTTTAGATGAATTACCTGAATTTAATCGCCATGTATTAGAAGCACTACGTGAACCGCTCGAATCAGGGACAATTACTATCTCACGTGCAGCGCGACAAGCAGAATTTCCGGCTAATTTTCAGTTAATTGCGGCTATGAATCCTTGTCCTTGCGGCTATTTAGGCAGTACCGTACATCATTGTGTATGCTCACCTGAGCGCGTTCAAGCTTATCGTAAAAAATTATCTGCTCCGTTTTTAGATCGGATCGACATGTATCTAGAAGTTAATTCATTACCAAAAACTTATTTCACGCAAATAAGAAAAGAAGAAAGCAGTGAAATAATTCGTCTTCGTGTTAAAAAAGCGCAAGCTAAACAAATAAAAAATTATGGTCGGCTTAATTATAGCTTATCAGGAAAAATCTTAGAAAAAGCCTGTAAACTTTCCGATAAAGATCATCAATTATTAGGAAATGCACTGGAAAAATTTCAACTTTCAGCGCGTGCGTATCATCGTGTTCTACGCATAGCGCGGACTATTGCCGACCTAGCCAATTGTGAAACAATTAAAGCCCCTCATTTAATGGAGGCATTAAGCTATAAATTTCTAAAAAAATAAATTTAATTAAATGATGTAAATTATTCTTAATAAAAAACAGTAAAAATTATTAGCATGCCGCTAAAATCTATTAAATTAACTTAAAAAGATATAAAATGCGGGCTAATCTTAAGCGCCAATAAAAAAATATAAAGTTTGTATGAAAAAATGAATATCCCTACGTCGTTACTAGCGCCTAGCTTAACTTTATTAGCAGATGGTAAATTCCACTCCGATAAACAAATCAGTCAAGTTTTAGGCATCCCCTGTAAACGGGTCGCCGAGGTTCTAAAGCAGATTTTAGACCCCACTATAAACCTAGAAATTGTAAATCAGTGCCATTTCCGTATCTTAGGTGGATTAGAATTATTGGATGCGGCGTATATATATAATAAATTAGGCGAAACTAAGCGATTACTCGCACAATTAGACGTGCTTCCCCTGGTTGACTCCACTAATAATTATTTATTAGAAAAAATCAAATACGCTGGAAACTATGCCGTTTTTGCCGAACAGCAAACAGCAGGCCGTGGGCAATTCGATCGCAGATGGATTACACATTTTGGTAAAAATATATGTTTATCTCTTTTATGGCACTTTTCCAATCAAGCGAATCAGTTACCTGCTTTGAGCTTAGCCGTAGGCATCGCGGTTGCGAAAGCACTTGAACAATATGGATTAAAAAACATACAACTTAAATGGCCCAATGACATTGTGCATCAAGAAAAAAAACTAGGCGGGATTTTAATCGAATCTCGATCTATTCATACGAAAACTTATGCGGTGGTCATTGGCATTGGATTAAACCTCTATGCCCCTTCGACTTCTTCTCCCGTCATTGATCAAGCCATCACGGATGTTTATTCTTTACAAGGTTCACCCCCACAACGCAATTTACTGGCGGCGCTCATCTTAAAAAACCTATTAGATCTACTTTTTGAGTTCCAAAGTAAAGAATTTGCATATTTTATGCCAGATTGGCAACGATACGACAGCTTGCTTAATAAACCCATCAACATACTAAGTTCCATAGGCACTCGAGAAGGCATCGCCCAAGGAGTAAACACACAAGGTCAACTTTGCGTAATTATTGAAAAAAAAATATATTACTTCGAAAGCGGAGAGGTTCGAGTAAAACTAAAATCCAGCGGTTAAAATGGCTAATTTTTTTAAAATTGACTACAACCAGGCTCTTTTAATTCATGCCTGGGAGAGAACAGTCGGTAGCGCAACCGAACTGTATTTTATAGGCAATAAATCTCGATTTTTATAATTATGACACACAGATCTTTTAAAAATTTTCAGTTTTTCATCTAATAAAAAATCAATAGCGACGCTGAGCTTTACTGGGGTTATTTATTTTTTATAACTGAAAAATTAGACGCCGATCTCTTTGTTTCTTGTGTTAATTTTTCTGGTTTTTTAGCAAAAAAACTAAACTTATATTGATCCACCATACTCTCTTTTTGTTTCATTTCCACAGAAGAAGCTAATGTTGATTCTTCTTGAATTGCTTGTATTTTAAATTTTTCAAACTTAGCGGTTAAGGGCCTTAAATAGTCGTCTTTACTTTTATTTTTTTTTCGTTGGCGCTGTATTTTATTTTTTGTGCCTACGGTGGCAACTCCTTCTACGCCTAAAAGTCTCGTTTTTTGCTCGTTATTGGCAATGCTCAATACTTTATCTTGATCTGCTTTGTTGCTTAAAACTAATCTATTATCAGAGCCCAAATAGCTGTATTCTGTATTTTTATCATCTAGTTTTTTTCTCTGTAGATCATTAACCTGATTTGATTGTGTTAAATCAAGCTCAGCATAGTGAATACCCCCTGCTATTGGAGTTTCTTTTGCAACTAATTCTTTGGCTCGTTTTTTAGTCTGCTTTTTTTTGATAGTTACGTACTTTCCTTCAGGATCTGCATAAAAACGTTCTGTATCTGATGCTCCCAAAGACAGAAGATTAGCATATTCGGATTGCTCTAAATCAAATTGAACAGCTTGAATTGCTTCTATTGGAGTTTCTTTTGCAACTAATTCTTTGGCTCGTTTTTTAGTCTGCTTTTTTTTGATAGTTACGTACTTTCCTTCAGGATCTACATAAAAACGTTCTGTATCTGATATTCCCAAAGGCAGAAGATTAGCATATTCAGATTGCTCTAAATCGAAAGGGCATGGGTTAGTATAGGCTTGCGAATAATCACTAGATGAAACACTTAGCGGAGCTAGAGACCACTGCGCTTCCGCTGCTGGACTAACATTAACATATTCTGCTTGTTCTACTTGTTTAGTTTGGGTAAGTTTTTTCTTTCGTCTCGGTTTCGATAAAGAAGGAGGGGCCAGTTTAATTATTTCCTCTTTTGTTTGTGATGAATCAGCAGAATTAACCTCTAAAGGTGCGGTGTACTGAATCTTAGTGTTTTCAAACAGCTTAATTTTATCGGCAATATTACTTTCCATTATTTTTCTGTATTCTCTCCATTAATTAATTTAATATTTTCCCTATAATGCAAATAGGGCTTCCATTGTGCTTTATTTTTGTAACTATCTCTTACTATACATCAGTTAATATAAATTTAAAAACTGATATTATTATGGTTTTTTGGACAAAAAAAGTGAAATAAACGTAGCTTACAAAATCAAAGTTACCCCATGTCCAGAAAATGTAATAAAGAATTTAAACTCAATACAGTAAAATTAATCCTAGAGAAGAAATTAACCTATATGCAAGTCAGCCAATATTCAGGGATAGCGTGCCTACAACGTTAGTTGCATGGACGATCAAGTCGCTAAGCGCCAGGGGCTCCCGAGAAAGGTTCGCTCGAGGCGTAAACACGCAAGCTCAATTTTGCGTGGCTATTGAAAAAAATACATTATTCAATAGTGGAGAGATTCGAGTAAAACTAAAAAACAGTGGTTAAAATTGCTAATTTTTTTGAAATTGACTACAATCCGGCACTTCTAGTTCATGGCTGGAATAGCTCAGTTGGTAGAGCAACTGATTTGTAATCGGCTACTTAACCTAAAAAACAATTAATAATCAAATACTTGCGATACTTTGCAAATTTAATAAACGACTGAAAACTACGGTATTTTACGTACATTAAATCTCAGCCTGGTACAATTCTGGTACATGGATTTTTTATTTTAAATTTCATAGGCAATTAATTTAAATAAATTTATATCCAATAATTAATTTTATATCTATTCACTATTAAAAATATAAATTATACTTTTAAAAAATAAGAAAAATGGAATAAAAAGCGTAAAAACAATCAACAACAAAAGGAATTAATAATGCCCACATTTACTGAAGCATTCGATAGATTTAGAGAGGATGGTTTTTTTGGGTTAGATACCCAATTATATATAGAACAGCTCGAGAGACTTAAAATTTGCGCGCGGTTTCTTAGAGAAGACAGACCGGAAATACACCTTTATCAATTTCATTTGAATCATGTTCAGTTTGTTCCTGGTTATT
>CAZSWN010000017.1:0-25363 GCA_964611135.1 uncultured Coxiellaceae bacterium
GGTGGCATCGCCGCTAATAAGGCTTCTTTCCCATATAATATCCCAATGCCAGTAGGACCAAAGAGTTTATGTCCTGAAAAGGCATAAAAATCACAATCTAAGGCCTGGACATCAATCTTTTGATGAGCGACTGCTTGCGCCCCATCAATTAAGACCTTGGTATCCGCACTATTGGCGTGTGCATACTCAATGATCTTTTGAATAGGGTTGATCGTCCCTAGGGTATTCGAAATATGGCAAACAGCGACCAATTTAGTTTTAGCATTGAGCAAACGTTGATATTCTTCCAGTATGAGCTCGCCGGCGTCATTGATGGGAATGACCTTAAGTACAGCGCCGGTTTGTGCGGATAAGATCTGCCAAGGCACGATATTGGCATGATGTTCCATATGCGAAATAATAATTTCGTCACCGGCTTTGATCTGGCTCAATCCATAGCTTTGTGCTACTAAGTTAATGGCTTCGGTCGTCCCGCGGACGAAAATAATTTCAGAAAAAAGTTTGGCATTGATAAATTGCTGGATCTTTTCTCGGCTGTGCTCAAATGCTTCGGTGGCTAATTCGCTTAAGGTATGTATGCCGCGGTGAACATTACTGTATTCACACGCATAAAAATGCTGGAGACGCTCGATGACTGATTTTGGTTTCTGCGTACTGGCGGCATTATCCAGATAAACAAAGCGCTTCGCCTTTATTTTTGCTTGTAAAATAGGAAAATCTAGTCTTATTTTTTTTAAATCAAACGAATACATCCGCATTCACCCATTTTATTTTCTAAGAACGGCACTAAGGAAATATCGTCATTAAACAAAGGCATTTCTTGTAAGATGTCTTGAATGAAAGCTTTAATTAATAATTTGCCCGCTTGTACGGCGCTTAAGCCACGGGTGCGCAAATAGAATAAGGCTTCTTTATCGAGTTGAGCGATACTCGTACCGTGCGTACATTGGATATCGTCGGTAAAGATCTCGAGTTGCGGTTTGCTGTCAATTTCAGCATGGGATGACAATAATAAATTTTTATTCAATTGCTGCGCTTTACTTTTAATTGCTTGTGAGCGAACGATGACTTTGCCATTAAATACAGCACGCGCCTTCGCATCGCTAACCCCTTTATAAAACGCTTCGCTACTTGTAGAGGGGCTGGCATGATCAACTACCGTATGATGATCGATTTGTTGCTGTGCATCGGCGTAATAAAGGCCTTTTAATTGGCAGTGTGCATCCGCTTGTAACAATTTGATGTGTACATCGCTACGTATTAAAGCCGCGCTTAAAGCCAGTGAATAAGTAGCAAATTGACTCTTTTTCTGCTGCGTTGCACAGAGATTGCCGATATGCAAAGCTTTTTTGCTTTCGCGGATGTATTTGTAATGTTCGATGTGACTGTGCGGAGCGAGAGAACATTCTGTGACGGTGCTCGTAAAAGATGGCGCGCTGTTTTCCTGCACATGGATGTATTTTTCAATGATAATCGCGTGACTATTTTCTTCTGCAATGATGATGTTACGTAGCGGAATAAATTGTTCCTGCCCACCTGTCTGTATAAATAAAAGCTCTATTGGCGATTGTAATTGCGTATTAGCCGGCAAATAAATATAAGCGCCGTCGTGCATAAAGGCCGTATTTAAGTGAACAAAGCTATTTTTTTCAATCGTCTCTTTAGGCTGCCAGTGGGCAAATAATTGTTCTGGATAATGCTCAAGCATATCGGCAACGTGCGTCATCTTGCCATGATGGGGCAAAATAGCTAAGGTGGACAAATTTTTGGAAAAAATGCCATTCACAAAGACTAAGCGATAGCTTGTGGCTAATTGTTGCAGCATGGTTTGTGTCGACGCATTTAATTTTGTGAGCGTAGGCGCAAAAGAAAAAGGCGTCTCGCGTAACGAAGTTAACGAGGTATATTTCCAATCCTCTTGTTTTTTACTCGGAAAACCAAGGCTTGAAAATTCTTGCAGTGCCGCTAGGCGTAAATCTTGTAGGGAGGTTAGGGTGTTACCGGCTAGATTTTTTTCCACGCGTAGGTATTCACTGCGATAATGCGCAATGGCGACAGCGTCCCTATTTATTTTATTATTTAACATTCTTTTAGACCGTTAGAGCAAAGATTCTTCTTGTAAAATAGAGGTATAACCTTCTTTTTCCAGTGTTTGTGCTAAAGAAAAATCACCGGAACGAATAATTTTTCCGCCGGCGAGTATGTGTACATAGTCTGGTTTAATATAGTCGAGTAAACGTTGATAATGGGTAATCAGCAACATAGAACGTTCCGGTGCCGCAAGACGATTGATGCCATTGGCAACTATCTTTAAGGCGTCGATATCTAAACCCGAATCCGTTTCGTCCAGTAAAGCTAATTGGGGCTCTAAAAGCAGCATTTGTAGAATTTCATTACGCTTTTTTTCACCGCCAGAAAACCCCGTGTTCACAGAGCGATATAAAAAGCTTTCATCCATTTCGACATCATGTAACTTCTTTTTGACGAGCTTTAAAAAATCCATGGCGTCGAGTTCGGCTTGGCCACGTGCTTTGCGGATAGCATTTAAAGAAGCCTTCAATAAGTATACATTATTTACTCCAGGAATTTCGACCGGGTATTGAAAGGCTAAAAATAATCCCTTTTGCGCACGTAGTTCCGGAGCAAGGCTTAATAAATCTTGATCTAAATAGCGGACTTCACCCTCAGTAATGTGATAATCACTGCGACCGGCTAATACATTGGCCAATGTGCTTTTTCCTGAGCCATTTGGGCCCATAATAGCGTGTATTTCGCCGGGTTTTATCGTAAGATTAATCCCGCGTAATAAGGGTTTGTTATCAACGTGTACATGTAGATTTTTGATGGTTAGCATATTTTTCTTTATTAATAAGTTATTATCTAATCTGTTTTCATCGCCGGCGATAGCCCCCGGGTTTAATTTTAAAAACTTTCACTTTCAACTACAAGTGATTCTAACCAATGCTCCCTTCTAAACTAATGCCGAGTAATTTTTGGGCTTCTACCGCAAATTCCATCGGTAATTCTTTAAACACCGCTTTACAAAAACCATTCACGATAAGTGAAAGTGCGGCTTCCGCGTCTAAACCGCGTTGTAAACAATAAAAAAGTTGCTCCTCACTGATTTTAGTTGCAGAAGCTTCGTGTTCTACCTGCGCCGTTTTATTATTGACTTCGATAGAAGGAAAAGTATGTGCACTACAATGACCGCCAATCAGCAATGAATCACATTGGGTATAATTACGCGCATTTTCTGCCGTTGCCGATATCCTCACTAAGCCACGGTAACTGTTTTGACCATGACCTGCGCTAATCCCTTTTGATAAAATGGTGCTTTTAGTGTTTTTCCCAATATGAATCATCTTGCTGCCAGTATCGGCTTGTTGTTTATGATTCGTGAGCGCCAATGAATAAAACTCGCCGACAGAATGATCACCTTGCAGAATAACACTGGGATATTTCCAGGTAATGGCAGAGCCGGTTTCTACTTGTGTCCAAGATATTTTGGAACGGATGCCACGACAATGCCCGCGTTTAGTGACGAAATTATAAATGCCACCTTTCCCTTCTTTATCACCCGGGTACCAATTTTGTACAGTTGAATATTTGATTTGTGCATTATCTAATGCAATTAATTCGACAACGGCGGCATGTAGCTGATTTTCGTCGCGCTGTGGTGCTGTACAGCCTTCTAAATAACTCACGTAACTTGATTCATCGGCAATGATCAAGGTGCGCTCAAATTGTCCGGTATTGGCCGCATTAATACGAAAATAAGTGGATAATTCCATAGGGCAGCGAGTCCCCGGTGGAATATAGCAAAATGAACCATCGGTAAATACAGCGGCATTTAAGCAGGCATAAAAATTATCGGTATAGGGGACCACGGTGCCTAAATATTGCTTTATAAGTGCCGGGTACGCTTGTACCGCTTCAGAAAAAGAACAAAACAATATCCCCATATCGCGCAATTTTTCTTTAAAGGTGGTTGCAACGGAAATACTATCAAATACGGCATCAATGGCAACGCCGGCTAGTAATTCTTGTTCTTTGAGCGAGATGCCTAATTTATTATAGACACGCAATATTTCCGGATCGACTTCCTGCAAGCTTTTCAGTTGTTTTTTTAATTTAGGCGCTGAATAATAACTAATGGCTTGATAATCAATAGGGAGGTAGTGAAGATGATCGGCCCAATGTGGTTCTGTTAAAGTTAGCCAGTGACGATATGCCTTTAAACGCCATTTCAATAAAAAGGCAGGTTCATTTTTTTTAGCCGAGATATGATGTATTACCGCTTCATTTAATCCACAAGCGAGCGTCTCAGACTCGATATCACTGATAAACCCATGTTGATAATCTTGTTGTAATAATTGGTCTAAAACCGCTTGCGTCATAGGGTATTCTCTGGCACGAAAGGGAGAGGCTCGGTTGTTTTTAATAAGGTTTCTAATTTCATTAAGTTAAGAGGCGAGATCAGATCCGCCAGACTAATATGCATCAAAATACTTTGAATAAAGGTGCTAATCCTACGCCAGTTATTGCGAATCGTACACTGCCTTTCTAGCGTACACTGTAATGCCGTATGATTGCATTCGGTTAAAGCAATTTGACCTTCTAAGGTTTGAATAAGCTTTCCAAGTGAAATATCAGTTGCCAGTAAAGCCAGCTGATAACCGCCTTTAACACCACGGCTGGCGAAAAGTAGCCGATCATGGCTTAAGCGTTTTAGTAATTTGCTAGCGGTTGGTAAGGAAATACCTGTGTGTTCTGCAATGGTTTTTGCATTAATTGCCAGTCCTGGGTGCTGCGCTAAATAGGCCATGATGACGATGGCATAATCGGTTAGTTTGCTAAGTCGTAACATATCCTAATATAGGCTTTAGCCAGAATCTCTAAAATAGGACTATCTTAGTCCTGTTCTTGAAAAAAAACAACCCATATCGCCACTAAACACGTGATAATAAGCGGCTATTTAGCACGACGATATAGGGTGTTTTTTGTACTAACTTGCGTTTTAAATATCTAGGTCTACACTTTACTATGAAAGTTCCGTTAGATTGCGCTTGAAGTTTGATCCTAAAAGGTTGGAGATAGTCTTGAAGCATGGTGTGCAAGCCTACCTTGAGTAGGAAGCCTAAAGTGCATCACAAATCGCCACTATAGTATTATCGCATTCAAGTAGATTAAGACACTGACGGGGCTTTTTTTATGAGGGGTATAATTTCCCCATCCGCTTGCTTTCTCTTCTCCTCATTAAGCGTTCAGTCAACTAGGTTTAATAGCCCAGTGAACGTCCCCCATCTACGGCAATAATTTGGCCGGTGATAAAATCCGCATTCTGAATTAAAAAAGCCACCGTATTGGCGATATCCTGCGGAGTTCCGGCGCGTTTTAAAGCATTTTTTGCAATGATTCTTTGACGTAGGGTCTCATTAAACTCGGTGTCATTGTCGGGCCACAGAACGATACCTGGGGCAATGGCATTGACTCTTATCTCAGGCCCTAGTTCTTTGGCCAAGCTCTTCGTTAACATCACAAGTCCGGCTTTAGCGATACAGTAAACCGAATAATTTTTTAACGGGCGTTGCGCTTGAATATCAACCAGGTTGATAATGCAGCCTTTTTGTACTTTGAGATAAGGTGCCGCGAGCTGGGATAAAAAAAAGGGGCCTTTTAAATTGCTTGCGATAAGGTCTTCCCATACGCTAGGGGTTACTTTAGCAAAAGGAACCGGGTAAAAGCTGGAAGCATTATTGATTAATACATCGAGCCGACCCCATTTTTTTATCACCGCAGCCACTAAATTTTCTAGCTTCGGGGTGTCTTTTAAGTCAGCGGGAAAGGCCATCGCTGAATGGGCGCGCTGTTGATTGAGCGTTTGGCATAGGGCTAAAGCGGCTTGTACCGAATCTCGGTAATGAATCGCCAAACGCATCCCAAGGTGGTGGCAGTGGTGCGCAATGGCGGCACCGACCCGCTTTGCAGCTCCCGTTATTAGGACTACCGGGGCATTTGTTTTAGAATTTGGCATCGGTTTCACCTTATGAGTAATGCAAACATGATAAAAATACCGGCTGCTTTCCCTGTCCCTACGGCTGTAATGCAGGCGCAAAGTGAACAATTGAATCAATTGCTCATCAAAGAAATAGCGCAAGAATTAACCGGGTCGATAAGCTTTTCACGTTTTATGGAATTGGCATTATACGAGCCACAGCTAGGATATTATACTGCTGCTTTGGATAAGTTTGGTAAAACGGGAGATTTTATAACAGCGCCCGAGATCTCACCTTTGTTTGCACAATGCCTCGCACGTCAATGCCAGCAGGTTTTTGCAAACTTAGGTAGCGCGGATATTTTAGAAATAGGGGCCGGCACCGGTCAGTTAGCTGTCGATTTGTTATTGTGTTTAGAAAAAGAAAATTGCTTGCCGACACAATATAAGATTTTAGAGATTAGCCCTACGCTCAAAGCGCGTCAGCAAGACCGACTGCAAAAATGCCTTCCGCATTTATTGGCGCGTATTCAATGGTTAGATGACTGGCCGGCATTCCCGCTAAAAGGAGTTATGATTGCCAATGAAGTGATAGATGCCTTGCCGGTCGATAAATTTTTATGGACTAAAGAGCAGGTCCAGGAAGTACGTGTGGCTTATGAAAAGGGTCGTTTTACCTATCACTTTATTGAACCTGGCGACCTTCATCAGGTGGCGTTAAATCACTTAAAGGCCAATTATTTTAGCGCGGTAAATCGCTATGAATCCGAGGTTTGTTTACGATTAGACGCTTGGATAAGTAAGCTTGGTTCTGCGCTTGAGGAAGGGGTCGCATTGATTATAGACTACGGTTTTCCCGCAAGGGAGTATTATCACCCGGATAGGTGCCATGGGACCTTGATGTGTTACTACCGCCATCTGGCGCATGCCGATCCATTGTGCCTTATTGGCCTACAAGATATAACGGCTTCGGTTGATTTTACGCAGCTTGCGCAATCGGCCGTTCAATCCGGTCTAAGCGTGGCCGGGTTTACCTCCCTGGCTGCTTTCTTAATAAACAATGATTTGTTAGCGCAGATAGAAAAATGCTATGATACGCTACCGGCCATGGATGTAAATCGGCAGGTCCACGTATTAACTTCACCGAGTGAAATGGGGGAGCTAATCAAAGTGATAGGCTTAACGCGAGGATATGCGTTATCGCCGTTGCAAGGGTTTAGATCCTACGATAAGCGGACCCGTTTGTAGCGTGGCTTCAATGAGCGTGTAGTAACCTAAAAATTAAGGATTCAATTAGCCATGATTTTTTCTAATAGTAATAGTAAAAGAACAGATAGTGATTTTAATGGCGCCGTTTTAACCACATTAGAAAGCTTGCAATATTTAAGTAAGCGGGTTAGCAGTGTTTATGAGAAAACACCCCCAAATCCTAGCTTGCTTGAGGCGATTAATCGTTTGGATACAATGCGGGATGGAATTCAAGTCGCGGCTGTTTGTGAGCCCACACAGATGTTGCACTGTGGTTGATTCCTTGAGGCTTGGTTAATATGCTTCATACTGAGCAAGAGCTTAAGACGGCTTTAGCGATAAAGAAAATATTGGATGAAGGGATTGATACGGGTCCTTGGCAAGCGAATCTATTCTTAAAAGGGATTAAAAAAAAGTTAGAAGAGTTGCGCGATAACTTTGCGGCTAAAATAGGTTTAGACCAGCACAACGCGCAAATGGCCAATGACCTGTTAAGTGAGAACAGTGGCGAAAATACAGAGGTTTATATTGCGCTTTACCAATCACAAGGCGGCAATTTGCACAAATGGCAGGAAGTGGTGACTTCCTTGGTCAAGTATACCATGGGGAGAGCTATTTATAAAAATGAGAGCGACGTACAAGCGGCTATCCGCTTAACGGATAGAAATTTGAATAATGCGTACGCGGTGGTTAAGGTAAGCTTGGACGCCATTATCACCGATCCAGAGGAACAAGCGCGCACGGATCGCGAGGGTCGTCAACTGATCCGTTTGCACGAAACAGCGATACAGCTTAAAAATGTGGTGCGTTTAGTTCATGCGACTGGACAGTATAAATTACTTAGAAATTTTTTGGTCAAGCAAAATTGAATAGGCCCGTAAAAAACATTACAAAAGAATAACAAAAAATAATTCATTATGGCCGCTCCTGCGCAACAACAACAATCTAGCGATAATTCATTGGCACCGCTCTGGATAGTCGTGTGCATTTTTCTTTTCGGTTGGCTAATTTGGTCCTTTTTTCACACCCAAATTGTTAGCGTTCTCTTACAAATTAAATTTTTTGAAGCACGTTTGGTTTCCTTCGTGCTCCCTACGGCAGCGCAGCTTAGCGACAGTATAAAACAATTACATCCTGCCGAGCTTGCTTTTACGCAGCTTTTGGATGTCAGTCGCCAAGTAGGGAGCTATTTACGCTATCCGATTATTTTTCTGCTACTGATTTTGGCGGTTATTATTTATTTTAGCCATATTAATTTACAGTTCAAAAGATTTTATAGCATGAATTCCTTGGCTGAAGCGGAAAGAAAAAATTGGCCGCAGATTTCCCCTGTCATCAAACTTGATTTAGTCAAGCAAGATATCGATAAAGGCCCTTGGGCAATGGCTTTATCGCCGATGCAGTTTGCCAAAAAATATCAGTTATTGCAGGAGGAAAAAACAGTTCCTGCCATGACCATGGCAGCAAAAATTAGTCATCAAACCAGTGTAAGTGTCAAACGAGCGGCAGCGCATCATGTTTTTGTACTGCAATGTGGCGAATATTGGCAAGGTGTGGAATATCTAGCGCCAGCGACTAAAGCCTTATTTGCTGTTTTTGTCGCTCGTATCAATCAAGATCGAGAGGGCGCGCTGAAATTACTCTTACAAATTGCCGAATCGAGTACCACAGGGCGACTTAATTTTTCAGGCGTTGATGCCTTATTGGAAAAACATAAAAATAATAAATTAGTTCACCGTGTGGTACATAGCCATGCCTATGTCCTAACGGTGATGGCCTCATTATTAGTATTGGCCAGAAAAGAAGGGGTTTTGGCGACCGCCGATTTTTTATGGCTAAAGCCTAAGGATAGATTGCTGTGGTTTATGCTAAATTCAGTAGGGCGTCAAACCGCATTTGCTGAAGTGAGTGGTCCATTTGCACATTGGAATGTGGAGCGTATTATGGGCAGACGCTTGATGGTGCCTATGGTAGAAGAAGCGGTTAATGGTCTGGAAGCGGCCATTAAAGAAATTCTGTATATCCCTGATGCACAGGTAAATTAGTTGATTTTTATCAATGTGGGCAATGATTTTAGCGAGTAAGCCTAAAAAAATAGGTCATCGTTATTTTTTAAGTACCCTGTTTTAGGGAATTTTTTACATTATAAAACTATAAATTAGATTGAACGCTTTATGGCAATAATAGCACGTGGTTTAGAACAAAAACACGAACAAGATCCCCGTCGATTATTACGGGATACACGTGTGCTTTCGCAGCGTTTTATCGATTTTTTCAAAAATCCACAGGCAGTTACTATTTTATTAGTCGGTTTTTCGGCCGGTGCTTTTTTTATCCCGGCGATAGCCGATATTATTTTCTTACTTGGAATGCTCTCTTTTGTTTACGCGTATACACGTAAAACCAGCTTGCCATTTCGTATGCCACAACGATCCCAAAAATTAGATCATAACGATTTAAAAGCAGGGAGTAACAAACCGCAAAAAGCGCGCGGTATCTGTTTATTTGGAAATGAAATATCAACCGGTGAAGAGTTATGGTTTAGCAATGATGACATGCGTACACACTGTTTGATTTTTGGTTCTACCGGAAGTGGTAAAACAGAAGCCTTGATATCACTGGCTTTTAATGCCTTAGTGCAGGGCAGTGGCTTTATTTATGTCGATGGAAAAGGCGATAACAGCTTATTTGCGAAGGTTTTTTCCATGGCGCGCTCCATGGGGCGTGAAGACGATATTCTGGTAGTCAATTTTATGACGGGCGCGCGTGATATTGTCGGCCCTCAAGAAAAGCGTTTGTCTAACACGATGAATCCTTTTGCCAATGGTTCTTCGAGTATGCTCTCGCAATTAGTCGTCAGCTTAATGGATAGCAGTAGTAATACACCGGATGGTGATATGTGGAAGGGGCGGGCTATCGTATTTGTCGAAGCCTTAATGAAATTACTGGTATATATCCGTGATCAGGGCGGAATTTTGCTCGATGTTAACGTCGTGCGTAACTATTTTGAATTGACCCGCGTCGAGAATATTGTGGTCGATAAAATTTTCCCACGTGACGCTCAAGAACCCTTGAGTTTGATGGAAGTTCCTGAGATTGTTTTAGAACCCATCACGAATTATCTGATCAATTTACCCGGTTACGATAAATCTAAAAAAGGCAAACAAGTCTCACAAGTATTAGAGCAGCATGGGTTTATTACCATGCAATTAACACGTGTGTTTGGTTCTTTGGCGGATACTTACGGTCATATTTTACGGACTAATTTGGCCGAGGTCGATTTAAAGGACGTAGTGCTGAATCGTCGTATTTTATTGGTATTATTACCCGCCTTTGAGAAATCACCCGATGAATTATCTAATTTAGGAAAGGTGATTATTGCCTCGCTCAAGGCCATGCTGGCCGCCGGTTTAGGTGAAGAGGTAGAGGGTGATTACCGCGATATCATAGAACGTAAGCCTACCAATGCGTTGACACCCTTTTTGTGTGTGCTCGATGAATATGGCTATTACGCCGTACCTGGATTTGCGGTGGTTCCGGCGCAAGCCAGGTCTTTGGGTTTCTCCATTGTTTTTGCTGGCCAGGACTTACCTGCTTTTCAAAAGGCTTCCAAAGAAGAGGCTGCATCGATAGGCGCTAACTGTAACATTAAGCTGTGCATGAAATTGGAAGATCCCTTAGAAACTTGGGACTTTTTTTCTAAAAGTGCCGGTGAAGCCTGGGTCACTAAAGTCGATGCTTTTCAAACACGTGCCGAAAGTGTACTGAATAATTACGCCGATACGCGTAGTGCTTCTTCGGAAAAACGCGCACGTATCGATTTATTGGATTTAAAAGAACAACGTGAAGGAGAAGCGCATATCTTATTTAAGTCCAAGATTATTCGCGCCCAATTATTTTATGCCAATCCTACCCCCGTAGTCAGAATGCGGCTTAACCAATTCTTGAAAGTAGGTCTACCCAGCAATCGTTTCTTATTAGATTTACAATCGCGCTTACATAATTTTCGTAAGGTGACTGAGAAAACGCAATTCTCACTTAATAAATTAGATGAATCGGGGTTGATTACGACCTTGCAGCAGAGCTTTTTAACACATGCAGAACTAAGTCCTATTGCGGCAGCTATGCCCGCCTTATTAGCGCTGCACGAACCTGTCACGATAAACCCGCAAGAAGCGATGGAATTGAGTGAAGAGATCGCTTTGCCCGCCAATGAATTGAATGTGTTTGCTCCGCTAACAGTGACCCCTAAATTACAGCAATGCCTGTTAGTGGAACAACCGGATCAATTTAATGCCGCCTTTTTGAACGCTAAGGCAACGCAAGAAGAAATAGCGCTCATCGAAAAGGTGTCGGGTAAATTTGAAAAACATGCCAATAGCATTGCCGTTGAGATTATAAAAGATATGGCCTTGGCAACGCATTATCCACCGTTGGTTCATCATGTCTTATCCGCTACAGAGCTCACTGAAGCGCTTAATAAATTGCTGTTAGCGATTAAAAAGGAACGTGAATCAACCCAGAGCGAGAAAAATTAAAATTAATCACTGGATTATTACTTCATGAATTACCGTTTTTTTTCTATTTTTTTATGTGTATTGATTTCCGGCTGTGCCAGTATGCAATCGACCTCATCGACTGCACTCAATCCTTCGCTTTTGCAGCAAGATTTGTTGAATTGCCTCAACGCAGGTGGAGTACGTAGAGTGCAAGTGGGTGACGAATTAAGATTGATTTTGCCACAACAGCGGTTTTTCGTTCAGCACACGCCGCGTTTAAAAGTAAGTGCTTTACCACTATTAAATCGGATTGTCACCTTACTTAATCAAGCAAAAAATCTTGGGATTGAAGTATTGGCATATACTTCCCCCACTGATTGGCAACAGCAAACGACAGATTTAGCCCAGCAACAAGCGTATGTGATTGAAGAATACCTTCTTGAGCACGGTTTAAATACTCGCCTTATTGTGGCCAAGGCATGGGATGGTTATCACCAAGCTTGGCGTAAAGGGGAGCGATTTATTCAGGATCCAGTGCAGGTTTCCTGTGTAGAGATAAGAACCCGCCGTTTGCTCGCAGAAGATAGCGACTAATACCGGATAGATTCCCGGTTAGCGGGGGGGGGGTAAGCGTTGAAAAATAGGCAGGGCGCCCTAAAAGGGGCTTTTTCGAGAAATTAAGCGGTTTATTAAAGCTAGCTTTTTGCCATAATATTAGGTTATAGTTCGCTGAAAATGAGACCAGCTTAATAAAAAGAGGGCATAGGTGGGGAACCGCATTGAGTTGTTTAAAGCACGTAAAGGTTTTTATCGAGATAACTATAACCGTGTTTGTGTGGCTCTGTTACTCGTTCTATTTATTATTTTGATAGTAAGTGGAGTCGTTATTTATTTGACCATTTACTCACCCACACCGGATTTTTTTGCCAGTGCTCAAGATGGAAAATTAACGCATTTAATTTCCTTAGGTTCAGTTAATTAAGCGCGTATAGCACCTTAAATATAAAAATAATTTTAAGATTGAGATAACAATGAAAGATGATGCCCTGCAAGTCGTTAAGTTACGTAACGAATTTTATCGGGATAATTATAGAAAAGTTGTTGCCGCATTATTACTTAGTTTTTTTATTCTATTAGTTTTAGTGGCCGCTTTATTTTATATCGTAACGCATCCGCCTGCACCACGCTATTTTGCAACGAGTAGTGATGGTCGTCTAGCACCCTTAGTTCCCTTCGCACAACCCAATTTAAGTAATTCGGCAATATTAGCGTGGTCTAACACAGCCGCTACAGCCGCGTATAGTTATAATTTTGTTAACTATCGTCAGGCATTACAGCAAGCGGCGGATTATTTTACCCCTGAAGGTAAACAAATGTTTTTTACCGCCATAAAAAATTCAAATAATTTACAAGCGGTTATTAGCAAGAAATTAATTGTTTCTGCGGTGGCAACGGGTATCCCGGTTATATTAGAGCAAGGGATATTAGCGGGTCGCTATACCTGGAAAGTACAAATCCCTATGCTGATTACCTTTCAAAGTGCTAGCCAATTTTCACAACAATCGGTAACCGTCACGTTACTTATTGTTCGGGTTTCGACATTAACCTCACCTCGCGGTATCGGCATTGCGCAATTTATTGTATCGGGAGGCGGCGGTATTACCGGTTAAATAAGCTATGTATTTTTTATACAATCAAAAAATAATAAGAAGAGGCGCGATAAGCTTTTTAAGCTTATTAGGTTTATGCAGTTTTTTAATGCTAACAAGCGCCAAAGCCGACCAACAAACCAATTTGTCGCAATCTACAAATTCAGCGGCCTCGGCTGGTAAGGCGAAAGAAGATTCTGTTTCGATACAAACAATCAATAAAGCCGCTTTTGGATCGATGACACAAACGATGTTACCGATGACCCCCGAACAAATTAAGCGTTTACGCGAATTATTTAATCAAACTCAAGCGGCTGCCGCAACGACACCAGGGACACCGCCACGCCCGACCATTTCTTCGCAATATGTAAAATTAGAACCCGGTGCTACGCCGACCGTCATCCGTTTAGCGGAAGGCTATGTGAGCACACTGGCTTTCCTTGACGCTACCGGTCAGCCTTGGCCTGTGGATAATTATGATATCGGTAATCCGCAAGCCTTTAATATTCAGTGGGACAAAAAAAGTAATCTACTGATGATACAAGCGACTTCCCTTTATAGCGTAGGGAATCTGGCGATACAATTACGCGGTTTAGAAACCCCGGTCATGCTGACACTGATTTCGGGACAAAAAGCCGTCGATTATCGCGTGGACTTACGTATTACCGGTAACGGTCCAAATGCAAAAGCATTACTCGGCAGAAGTTTGCCTCAGCAGGCGGATCCGGCCTTATTAAATATTCTAGAAGGTGTTGCGCCTGCCAAAAGCACGGCCTTAAAGATATCCGGCGGTCTGGCGCAAGCGTGGTTAGTCGGCAATCATATTTACTTACGAACCCGCTTAACCTTAATTTCACCGGCTTGGATTGCAACGATGTCCAGTCCGGATGGAATGAAAGCTTATGAAATGCCAAAAACACCGCTGATTTTAGGTTTTGAAGCGGGCCAGTCGATACAATTAAAAGTTGAAGGGTTTTAACTACTTTTATGAAACTTCAATTGCAAAATATGGCTAATTTATTTAAAAATACACGTACTCGAAGCATTATCTTGTTGACAGGTTTCATCCTTTTATTCGGATTTTTATATGGCATAATGCACTTTGCGCATAAAAAAGAACCGGTAGCTGATACGTCGGTGCAATTGAAAGAATCACCGTCTAATATTGAATCGGTTCCGGGAGGCTTGGATCAATCACCCTCAGCAGACTATCAGCGTTTACAAGCACAGCAAAACATTCAGCAAGTGGCCATCGCCGAAAAAACCGGTACCAGCACTATCCCGACCTTACTCGATACCAATCAATTTAATCCAAGTCAAATGGGGCAGCTACCCGTAAATAGTGCTTGCTCGCCGTGTAAGGCCGTTACGAAATCTACTGTGATTCCATTATTGCAACCGAGTCAACTGAGATCAGGAACGCTCATTTATGATCTGCAAGGAAACGTTATCGGCCATTTAGGTGCGAGTGGGAAGGTGCGCAATAGCGATGGTCAAGTGATAGGGCAAGTAGGTCCGGATGGTTTAGTGCGCGCAAAGGATGGGACGGTTATTGGGAGTGCCGCTGTCCCGGCGATAGGTGATTCGGTTTACGATGCCTCAGGGGGTTTAATTGCCAGTGTAGTGCGAGATGGCGGAGTTATTGACGCCGAAGGCCGTCTTATTGGCAAGGTGGGTCCTGATGGTATCGTACGTAATCTCAAAGGCGCGGTTATGGGTAGCGTTGATGCCAATGGCCGTGTTCGTGATGCACAGGGGAAAAAAATAATAGGCGGTCCTTATTTAAAGGAAGTCCATGAAAAAAGAACCGCTATTCCAGGGACTCCGGTTTATGATAATCGGGGTAAATTCTTGGCGACACTCGGTAATGACGGAAACGTGCGTGACAGTCAAGGAACCGTCATCGGCAAGCTGGCGAGTGATGGACAAGTGCGCGGCTTGCATGATGAAATAATAGGTAAATTAGGCGCGACGGCGCCAGGCACCCCGGTTTACGACCCACAAGGCCATTTGTTTGGAACCGTTGCCCGTGATGGGATCGTAAGAGATGCAGCCGGTAAGGCCTTAGGCAACTTAACTGCCTCCGGTATGATTCGAGACGCTAGAGCGAACCTTATTGCCAGTATTACCCCTCCGTCTAAAAGTAGCACGCCTTCATCCAATAATGTCCCCGCGCTGCCAGAAACAACCATTAGTTTGCTTCCCTCAAACGGTAATAATCCTAACCCAGAATTACAAGCTATTTTAGATAGACAAGCCGAACAAATTTCGGCGCAAAAAGCGGAGCAATTGCAACAGCAAATGCAGACCTCGATGGGGACACAAGCCGGTCAATTATTTGCCGCTTGGGTTTCGCCAAGTCAGCAATATGTGATTGGAAATGCCGTGATAGACCGTTCCTTAGCTAACACACTACTCCTCTCAGGCTCCGCTAAGTCCGAGGGTGCGCCACCGGCCGTAAAAGCCGGCACTATTTTATATGCCGTGTTATTAACAGCGGTGAACAGTGATGAGCCAGGTCCCGTATTAGCCGAGATAGTACAAGGTAAATTAAAAGGGGGGCGCTTAATAGGTACTTTAAGTAACCAAGGTAAAAAGGTTTTACTTTCTTTCAATACTTTAAATTTACCTAAGCTATCGCAAAGTATTGCTATCAATACAGTGGCTATCGACGAGGGTACGGCACGAACGGCCTTGTCGAGTTATACCAATAGCCATTATTGGCTACGTTATGGCACTTTGTTTGCTTCAGCTTTTATACAAGGTTATGGCCAATCTTTTTTAAACTCCGGGTCACCTTATTCCGGCGCGGTTATTATTAACCCTACCAATACAACGCCAGATTTAAGTCCGCGCGATCGCGTGTTCGTGGGCTTAGGTCAAGTGGGTTTGCAATATTCATCTGCGCTAAGAGATGTATTTAATACGCCTCCTACCGTGCATGTCTTTTCAGGAACCCCGATGGGTATATTATTTCTTGCCGATTTAGCGGCATTACCGACGCAATAAATTTTTAGTTAAAATATATTACAACAATGAGGCGATAATGGATAAGAAAATTCATGATCAAGATTCTGAAGAGGAATATAAACTTCAAGGGTCACCGCAAGCATCTAATTTACATTTTTCTGAGCAAAATAATACCTCTGAAACAGCATCGGCTATTTTAGAAAAAACCAAACGCCAACATATTTTTTTAGTATTAGTTCTTATTTTGGCCAGCTTAGGCGCTTATAAGGTGGTTCATAAATTGATGCAGGGTGCATCGTCTAAGCCAAAAATAGCGGCAAAACTTGCAAATCCCACCTTAGCGGTAGCGTCGGCGACTGCGCCAGTTGATGCTATCGCTAATCGTTTTAGTCATTTGGAGCAACAACAGCGCGATCTAAAATCCGAATTTCAAGCTTTTGATTCGGAATTATCCGATATTAAATCGACTTTGGCTGAACTTAATATGCGATTTGTACAAATCAGCGATCAAATGCAAACCTTGCATACGCAACAGGAAGCTTTTGTACAAAAACAACAAAAGGCAGAAAGTAAAGTAATCGCCCGAAAAAAAGCCGCACCTAAGCCGATTTATTTTGTACGCGCCATTATTCCAGGTCGTGTTTGGTTAACGATGCAAGATGGTTCGACGCTTACGCTCAGTAGAGGGGATAAATTATCCGGTTATGGCTTTATAACCACCATTGATCCTAAGCAGGGAACCGTTACTTTAAGCTCTGGTGCGATTATTGGTTATAATCCAGATGATTGATAATTGCCCCGGCGCCAAATTTTTTAAAAATTGGGTGTTACGCATGATCTTATGGTTTGGAAGCTGGCTACAATCCTTATGGATAAGCCAAAGTAGGCTTTTTCAGCGTTTTTTTGCCGCTAAAACAGCTGAATTTTATCAAGAAAAAAATCTAATAAACCCAAAACTACTAAAAAATATTGGTTTTTTGGCCGCTTGTCTTTTATTAAGCGGGTGTACTAGCGAACATTTTCCTCGTGTTGAGAATATGTTGGTTAATGTAAGCAATGAGTTTCCTGACATTTATCGTCTCGTGACGGCTACCTCCTACATCATGGGTATAGCCTTTATTTTTCGTGGTGTTTATCAATTAAAGGTTTATGGTGATTTACGCACCATGATGTCGGTACAAACCAACTTCAAAGCCACGATGATGGTGTTTTTTGCCGGGACCGCACTTTTATACGCCCCTACTGCTTTTAAAAGCATGTTGTTGTCTACTTTTGCGACCACCAATATCACCGACCCGATGAGTTATCACTCGGCAAAAGGTCTATGGAGCCCCTTAGCATCGCAGGCTGTTTTGCGCTTTATCCAATTAATAGGTACTATCTCCTTTATTAGAGGCTGGGTGCATTTGACCCATGTGTCCAATCCAAATGGCCGTAGTACGATGGGAAAAGCAGTGACGCATATTATAGCCGGTCTGCTCGCTGTGAATATCGAAGGGACAAGAGAGATGCTACAAGCCAGTTTTGGTATTACCTAGTTTGATAAAGAAAGATTATTATTATATAAATTATAATTATGTTTTGGAGAGTTTAAGATGATCAATAAATTACTTAAAGCGAATCGAATCCGCTATTACCTAGCTTGCTTGAGCCAGGTATCAATAGGGAGTAGTTTATATTTTTATGCCGGCTTTGCCCATGCTGATGGTGCCAATAATGATAATCTAGGCCAAATAGCGAGTAATATTACCGGTTCTTTTGGTAACTTAGCCAAACTTATCACTGCCGGTGCTTATATGGCCGGCATTGGGTTTGTGATGGCCTCGATGCTATAATTTAAGGCGCATAAGGATAATCCTACTCAAATTCCGATTGGAACACCCATTGCACTCCTTTTTATTGGTGCGGCTTTGATATTTCTGCCCAACATATTTCATATTGCTGGAAACACTATTTTTGGTGGTACGGGTGGCGCCGGTGGTGTTACCGGAACAACAGGTCTTCCAGGAGGGGGGGTATAAAGAAAATAAGTTTATTTATCAGCGGCAATTGCTTGCTGAGCGATAGCGAATAATAAAAGCTGCTAGGATAAAAAACGACTTTAATGAGCCTCTAAGACATAAAAAAAATACGTGAAAAATACATGAAAAATAAAGAGATTGGTCCAGTTAGAAAATTAATTATCCTGCGCCTCTTCCCGGCATTTATAGTGATGTTAAGCACAGCCGGTTATACCGCGATGAGTCAAGCGGAAGGGGTGATGACATTGGGCGAAATGGCCTTAACCATTACCAAATCGTTTGAAGGTCTTGCAAAACTTATTACCGCCGGTGCTTATATGGCCGGCATTGGGTTTGTGATGGCCTCGATGCTGAAATTCAAGGCGCACAAAGACAATCCGACCCAAATTCCAATCGGGACACCGATTGCCTTACTATTTGTAGGATCGGCCTTAATCTTTTTACCGCATATCTTTATTATTGCCGGTTATACCATCTTTGGCGGAACCGGTGGAGCGGCCGGTATTAACGGTACTACCGGTTTAGCAGGTCTTTGAAAAATGTACCCGCTTAAATTAGACGTAAACCCTCAAGGATGGCGCCTTTTCATGCAACGTAAGCTGGATCGGCGCTTTGAGGATTTTAGTCAGAAAATCTTTAGCCGCGATGCCTTTACCTGTCAATTTTGTGGATTACAATCGAAAAAGCATCAAGAAGTTATTAATCAGGATCAAAATTATTACAACAATAAACCATCTAATTTAGTAACCGCCTGCGGTTTATGTACGCAATGCTTTTTTTTAGAGTCAGTCGACAGTTATGGCGGTGGACTTTTAATTTATTTGCCTGAAATAACCCAAAATCATCTCAATGGTCTTTGTCATTTGCTGTTTACCGCGATGAATGAGGAAACACAATATAAAGAAACAGCACAAAATGCTTATCGTCATCTTAAGTTACGCGCACAAGTGATAGAAGATGAATGGGGTGAAGAGATGCAGCAGCCGGCTACTTTTGGCCAATTAATCATTGAATCGGAGAACAAAGCCTTACTCAAGCAAAAAATTTTTTCAGCCGTTCGTTTATTACCTTCACGCGCAGGATTTAGAGTTCAAAATGCAGATTGGTCACGCGCTATCACAGCGCAACTCAAGTAATATTTTGTATGGCTAACTATTTAGATGCTTTTTTAAATGGGATTGATTCCTTCCTAGCCTGGTTAAGTACCTCACTTAAACAGACCGTAGAATCTTATTGCGATCTAGAAACAGCCGATAGTCCTAGCGTACTCGTTGCGCACGACGGTTCCCTTATCTCGTTAATTCAAATTTTAGGTGTGACACAACTGATTGGTAGTACGGAATTTGAGCGCTTACATGAAGGGCTTACACTGACATTACAAACAGCACTCTCACGTTCAGGTCATGCATTACAAGTCTTATTTCAATATGACCGAGAAGCGGTTACTGAATTATTGAATGAAACCTTGCAGCCGGGAAAACAAACCAGTCAGCGTTTAAATCTCGATTTAAAGGATTTATTTGCAGAGCGGGTTAGTTTTCTGTCCAAACATTGTGCTTCAGAGAGTGTTTATTTTGTACTATGGACGCGGCCTAGTAATTTAACCACTGAGCAATATCAGCGCGCAACGAAAGATAAGCTTAAATATATTCGTGATAAAAAAATAGTGCCTTCGAAATTGACACAAAATGTGATTGCCGCAATACCCGATTTACGCGATACGCATGACGCGTTTGTACGTTCAGTGATGCATGACTTAGCCAACTTAAATATTGCCGCTCATGTGTTAGAGGTACATGATGCTTTACATGCTATTCGAACACTCGCTGATCCGGCATTTACCGATAAAGATTGGCGACCTGCATTACCGGGCGATAAGATCCCATTAAAAGAATATGACAAATTGCCGCACCATATTTCCGATCTCCTTTGGCCATCGCTGGCACGCCAAGTATTACCACGTGATGCGGAAAATATCGACTTAAGAACGGTACGCCTAGGCGATCAAATTTATTCTTGTGTTTTTATTGATCTGTTACCTAAAGAAATCAAATCCTTTAATATTTTACTCCAGCGTACTTTAGCGGCAAGAATTCCATGGCGAATTTCTTTTTTTATTGAAAGCGATGGTTTGCGCAGTATTAAGCTCAAATCGATACTCGCCTCCGTACTTAGTTTTTCATCCGCACAAAATCGCTTACTCAGCGACGCCAATAATTTATTGCAATATGTCGCGATTAATACCGATGATGCGGTGGTTCGATTACGCGTTGCGGCTTGCACTTGGGCACCCGAAGGCCAAGTCGGTTTATTACGAACGCGTGCGGCAGAATTAGCCAAAGCGATAGAAGGGTGGGGTTCTTGCGATGTCTCGGAGGTTTCCGGCGATCCGTTCGGTGGACTTGCTTCAACGCTATTAGGGATATCGGCACAAAGTGTAGCTACGCCGACTATACTGCCTTTTTCGCAGGTTGTTTATATGTTACCGATTACCCGGCCTGCTTCGCCGTGGAAAACCGGTGCCCAATTGTTTAGAAGCCCCGATGGTAAACCTTGGCCGTTTCAACCAGGGTCTAGTGAACAAACGACCTGGATCGATCTTATTTATGCACGTCCTGGTTCCGGAAAGTCGGTCTTATCGAATACCTTGAATTTAGCACTTTGTTTAGCCGGCGGTTTGCAACGTTTGCCACGTATTGCCATTATTGATATTGGTCCTTCGAGTAGTGGTTTAATTTCTTTATTGCGTGAAGCCTTACCTTTAGCCAATCGTCATTGGGTTGCCTACCATCGTTTACGCATGACAGCAGACTACTCAATTAATCCGTTCGATACCCAATTAGGTTGTCGTTATCCGACGCCGCAGGAACGAAGTTTTTTAGTTAATTTTTTAACTTTATTAGCAACACCGCTAGGTGCACTTAAGCCTTACGATGCAATCTCCGATATGGCCGGTTTGGTGATAGATGAACTCTATAAAAGTTTGGCCGATGACGGTATGCCTTATCCTTATACCGCCGGAGTTGAACACTTAGTCGATGGAATTTTAGAGGAAATGGGTTTTATTCCGGATAAGCGGACTACCTGGTGGGAAGTGACTGATGCATTATTTATTTCAGGTTTTCCCCATGAAGCATTGTTAGCACAACGTTATGCCATGCCTTTATTAGCCGATGCAGCGGCTATTTGTCGTACCCCGATTATTGAGGATCTCTACGGGAAGATAACTGCTCCTACCGGTGAGAGCTTGATTAACGCCTTTGCGCGTATGATTTCCAGTGCAATCCGTGAGTATCCTATTTTGTCGCGTGTGACGCGCTTTGATTTAGGTGAGGCGCGAGTTGTCTCGTTAGATCTCGATGAAGTGGCCAAAAGTGGTGGTGATGCCGCTGATAGACAAACGGCTGTGATGTATATGTTGGCACGTTATGTCTTAGCGCGTCACTATTACTTAAGCGAAGAAGGTTTAAGTGATTTACCGAGTCAATACCGTGACTATCATAAACAACGTATTGCCGAGTTGAGAGAAGATCCTAAACGTATCGTATTTGATGAGTTTCATCGTACGGCAAAAGCCAAAGCGGTGCGTGATCAAGTGATTGTTGATATGCGTGAAGGGCGTAAATGGAATATTCAAATCGCTTTATTATCGCAATCTTTAGATGATTTTGACGAAGTCATGGTAGAGTTTGCTACCTCTATTTATATTATGGATGCCGGTCCGGCACAATCTATCGAAAAGTCAGCAAAAATATTTGGCTTATCGCCGACAGCTACGGTTGCATTACGAACCCGTGTACACGGTCCTCGAGAAGGAGGCGCTACTTTTTTAGCCCAATTTGCCACTAAAGAAGGCATGAATACGCAATTATTGACTTTAACATTGGGTCCGGTTGAGCTATGGGCTTTTAGTACCACGGTAGAGGATGCTAATTTACGCAATAGACTTTATCACCATTTAGGTCCGGTAGAAGCGCGTCGCGTATTAGCGCGTTTATTTCCCAATGGTACGGTGAAAAAATTGATAGAAAGACGTTTGGCTAACTTAAAAGAAGAACACGGCCTCATCACCGAAGATTCCTCTTTAGGGGTTATCGAACAAATTATTGAAGAAATCCTCGGTGCCTACCGAAAAACACCGGATCTGAAATCCCTGTCAATAAATTAAAGATCGATTTTTTCTGTGTTGTCTGTTTTAGCGGAGGAGGTAGCACGCGCAGGCCTTGTTTGATAAAAGCTACGGCGTCATAATTTCTATTCTTAAAGCGTGAATTTCTCTGCCCATGGTATCTCCTAGTGCGGCATAAACGAGTCGATGACATTCGAGTAAGGGTTTGTTTTGAAATAAGGGTGATGATAAACGAACCGCAAAATGACCGGCTCCTTCTCTGGCATGTCCCCTATGTTGATCGCCTTCATCAATGACCTCTAGAAATGTAGGCACCAGTGATTGAGTGAGCTTCGTGCGAATAATGGACAAACGATCGGTGCTAATATTAGAAGTCATGTTTTTTCATCAGAACGGAGATAACGCGCTAAGTAAATAGCTTGAATTAGTATGAATAAAAAGGTAATGCCTAATAAACCGAATAATTTAAAGTTAACCCAGGTGTTGGTATCAAAAGAGTAGGCGACCCACAAATTAAGGCTGCCCATGAGGGCGAAAAAAATAACCCAATTTCGGTTTAAAGAGGACCAAAGCGGTGCCGGTAAAACAATATTGGTTTCTAATAAATGTTGAATTAAGGATTTTTTTCCAAAATATTGTGTGATGAGCGCCGTACAAGCGAGTAGCCAATAAAGGACCGTTGGTTTCCACTTGATGAGTAATTCATTGTGCAATAATAAAGTGCCACCGCCAAATAAGAGGATGAGGACCAGACTAATAAGTTGTATACTAGGTACAGTTCGGTGCTTAATCCAGTGAATGATTACCTGTAGTAAACTAACCAGGATGGCCGCTGCGGTGGCCGCATAAATGCCAAACAGCTTATAGGCTACAAAAAAGACAACAATCGGCAAAAAATCAAAGAGTAAGCGCATTTAAGTGACGGGTAGTAAAACGTAAGTTAAGTCAGTATATAACAGTCCCAGTTGTTTAGGAAAGGGTTAGCGTTGTGAGCCAGTTTGTTAAGATTCATCCGGAAAATCCTCAGCTGCATTTGATTCGGCAAGCGGCTAATATGTTGATGAAAGGCGGTGTTATTGTTTATCCGACCGATTCGGCTTATGCACTCGGTTGTCAACTCGGTAATAAAGCCGGTATCTTGCGGATAAGACGCATACGGGCGTTAAAGGATCGGCACTGCTTGACATTACTCTGTCGTGATATTTCTGAGACGGCGACCTATGCCCAGTTAGAAAATCCTGTTTTCCGTTTACTAAAAGCCAATACGCCGGGGCCGTATACTTTTTTATTACCGGTCAGTGCGCATGTTCCGCGTTATTTAATCAATACGAAACAGCAAACGATAGGTGTTAGAATTCCTGATAATAAAATAGTGCATGCCTTATTGGAAATGATCGATCAACCTTTAGTGAGTACAACGTTAATATTACCCGAGTTTGATTTCCCTTTATTAGAACCCGAAGCGATGTGTGATATGTTAGGCAAACGTGTTGATTTGGTGATAGATGGCGGTTTTTGCGGTTTGGAGCCCACAACCGTTATTGATTTATCCAATAAGTCCCCGCAAATTATTCGCAATGGCAAAGGGGACATCCATCCTTTTCAGCCTACTTAACTTGCTAAAAATAAAGAGTCATTTATGAAAGTTCGTACCCGTTTTGCCCCCAGTCCCACCGGCTATTTACATATCGGCGGGGTAAGGACGGCTTTATATGCTTGGTTGTATGCCCGAAAACAACAAGGCGAATTTATTTTACGTATTGAAGATACCGATACCGAGCGTTCAACAAAGGCGGCGACCGATGTTATTTTATCCGGCTTAGATTGGTTAGGTTTAAATTACGACGAAGGACCTTATTTTCAAAGTCAACGTTTGGCACGTTACCAGGAGGTGTTGGAGCAATTGCTACGAGAAGAAAAAGCGTATCGTTGTGTTTGTTCTAAAGAAAGATTAGCCAGTTTACGTGAATCGCAATTAGCACAACAACAAAAACCACGTTATGACGGCCATTGTCGCGATCGTAAAGACACACCCGTCGAACAAACCCATGTAATTCGCTTTCGTAATCCCTTAGCAGGAGAAGTCATCGTTGAGGATCAAGTCCATGGACGCGTTGTTTTCCAGAATAAAGAACTTGATGATTTGATTATTGCGCGCAGTGACGGTTCGCCGACCTATAATTTTACCGTGGTCGTCGACGATAGTGATATGCAGATTACCCACGTGATTCGCGGCGATGATCATTTGAATAATACACCGCGCCAAATGAATATATTATTAGCTTTGGGAGCAAGTGTGCCGGTCTATGCGCACTTACCGATGATATTGGGCAGCGACGGGAAAAAACTTTCCAAAAGAACCGGCGCGGCGAACGTATTGCAGTATCGAGAGGAAGGCTATTTAGCCGATGCTTTACTCAATTATCTGGTTAAATTAGGTTGGTCTTACGGCGATCAAGAGATTTTTTCACGCCAAGAAATGATCGATTGTTTTTCCTTAAACGATTTAAACAAAGCGCCCGCGGCGATTAATCCCGATAAATTAATTTGGTTAAACCAGCATTATTTAAAAAACGATGATCCAGCGCAATTAGCGTTATTATTAGCACAAGCATTTCAGCATTTAAACATCGATACTAAGCGCGGGCCGGATTTGACCGATGTCGTTATGCTGCAACGCGAACGGGTTAAGACCTTACACGAAATGGCGGAAAAAAGTCGTTATTTTTACCAAGCGCCACTGTTTGATAAACAAACCCTCTCAAACGATGTAGTCGCAATGCTAAGCCTACTTAAAGAGCGGTTTCAAGAACTCTCGGCTTGGAGCGATGAATCTATTCATACGGTATTAC
>CAZSWN010000017.1:25373-28628 GCA_964611135.1 uncultured Coxiellaceae bacterium
GCAGCGGAACTCTCCTTAAAATTAGTTAAGGTGGCGCAGCCTTTACGTTGGGTGATAACAGGCTCAAATAGTTCACCCCCTATGAATGCGACCTTGCGTTTATTGGGTAAAAACGAAGTGCTGGCACGGATACAAGGCGCGTTAGGTTAACGGCAAATATAAAGTTGACAGATTTTTATGGCGCAGCCTAAAATAAGCACGATTGTGGGGCTATAGCTCAGCTGGGAGAGCGCTTGCATGGCATGTAAGAGGTCAGCGGTTCGATCCCGCTTAGCTCCACCAATTTAATCGAATGTTTATACCTTCTTTATATTTTTCGAGAAATTCCCGTGTGAGCGTTTAGTCTCTGATATCGCCCGCACTTTTATTATTAGATGAGCCTGATCATCATTTAGGTCTTGAAGCAAAAGCGCTGAGCGGGCCCATGCCGGATTATTCTTCACTAAAGCACGCAGGAAATACCATGAAAAAGGTTTTAATGCCCTTAGTGGCCGTATCATTATCTATTTTAGCTAAGGTCGCGTGGGCGGATAATGCTTCTATCTTGTGCGCGCCCTCTACGTCTAAACCTAAACTCGAGCACGTTATCGGGTGGTATCGTGATTCGGCGGAGAAAAAAGCCTTGTATCGACAGGTTTATTACATGGGATCCGCTTATATTCGCCACTGGGTAGCGCAACATCATCCCGCTGCCAAGACCTGGGGCGTGGTGTTGGATATTGATGAAACCACACTGGACAATTCATGGTATTTTTACCAGTGTGGTGATCTGGCGCATAGGGAGTCCGATTTTGAACATTTTGTGACGATTCGGCAAAAATCGCTGGCTTTACCGGGGGTTGTGGCGTTGACGCACCTCGTGCATCGCTTAGGTGGTTATGTGAGTCTGGTTTCAAACCGCGATGGTTCTTATCGTGATGCCAGTGGTAGTACACTCGCTGCGACCATCAAAAATCTAAAACAGCAAAACATTGTATTTGATCAGGTTATTTTAGCCAATTATAAAACATCGCCGCATCCTAGCGATAAAAACCCACGCTTTAATGCGGTTATCTATGGCCACTACGATCGTCATGAAATGGTTTGGAGCAAGCGTTTGCCGTCGCATCAAGTGGTCGCTTATTTTGGTGATAATATCCAGGACTTTCCGAGATTTAAGCAAGCGGCCGTATATGCTTTACCGGACAACAGTAAAACCTATGAGGTATTTGGCAAGGGTTATTTTATATTACCTAATCCGATATACGGCAGTTGGGAAGCGAATCGATACCACTAAGTATTTTTTTAGGGGTAATTTCGCTATCCCAATAGCGAGCTAGCTTATCTTAAGCCGCTTAGTTTTTTGTTTTGTGATCCGAGGTTTCGTAATTGGTGTACGTTCGCTGGCGTAATTTAGGTTCACCGCCATAACGTCGTGTAGTGTGTCGACGACGATGCGGCGCCTTATTCTCTGTGGTTGAGTTTGTATTAGCGGTATTTGTTGTTGCCGTAACAGGCGTCGTACTGACTACGGGCTGCTTTTTTTCCACCGTAAGTTCTGGTTTTGCTAGCGTTGTGACCGGTTGCACAACGACTTTTTTGGGTTCGGTATTAAGCGCTGCTTTGTTGATGGATGTATTTTCGACCTTAGGTTTATCCATAAGCCGCGTGTCATTATGTGCACTGCGCTCCGGCGGCCTTCTTTTCGGCAACGGTTTTTTTTCGGCGGCTACGGTTGCTGCCGGCTTGTTAGTAGGAGATGTTTGTGACTCGTAACGGTTATTTTGTCCTGTAGCCGGATAGCGATGCGTTTGTTGATGCGGAGGGTGTTGATTTTGGTGTGATCCAGCTCCATTCGCGTCGCGTCGCGGTCCTCGGTGGCGGTGATTATTTCTATTTACTTTGTTGCCGCTGGCATAACGTCTTTCTGAAGGATGTCGGCTGCGATGCGCTTCATGAGCGCGCGTGTTTGTCGTTGCGACAGCGAACTCGCTTTTAGGTGGTTTAGTTGTTCGCGTTTTAGCTTTGCCGAGATCCTTTAACAGACAAAAAAGACGGCTTAGTAGACCTAATTGGGATTTGGCTTTGTGTTTGTTCGCGGCAAATACGACAGACTTAACAGCCGGTGTTTCTACCGGATTCACAGTGGTGGCACGATAAGGGAGCGGTGTTTCTGAGGCCTTTTCGGCTAATTGATAGCTGGCATTCTCGTTCGTATTGAGAGCGATATTTTTCCCTAGACCGGTAATTTTATATTGCGGTGTCTGCCAATAAGGATTAGGGATCAATAATAAATTAATTTTATAGCGTTGCTCAATTTGATGCATCGCCGGTCGCTTTTCATTCATGAGATAAGTGGCCATATCAACCGGAATCTCTACGCGTATTTGTTGGGTGGACTTTTTTAACGCCTCTTTTTCAATTGAGCGTAGCAAAGATAAGGTTAATGATTCGATACTGCGTATTGTTCCTTCACCATGGCATCGTTGGCATAGCGTTTCATTGGCTTTGCCTAAGGAATGGCGCAAGCGTTGTCGCGACATTTCTAAGAGTCCAAAAGAGGAGATCCGACCTATCTGGATGCGCGCACGATCTTTTTTTGTCGCTTCACGTAAACAATTTTCAACCTTACGTTTATTATCTTCTGAGTTCATGTCGATGAAGTCAATGACAATTAAGCCGCCTAAATCACGTACACGTAATTGATGGGCAATGGCTTTAGCTGCTTCTAGGTTGGTTTTGACCGCCGTTTCTTCGATATCTTCGTTTTTAGTCGAACGACCTGAATTAATATCGATAGCAACCAGTGCTTCCGCGCGATCAATAACAATTGTACCGCCCGAGGTTAAACGTATTTCACGTTGAAAAGCCGATTCAACGTCTTCTTCAATGCCAAAATGCATAAAGATAGGCGTAGGATGTTGATAAAGGGTAATTCGCGATACAAAATCAGGCCGAATTTGCTCGATGTAGTGCTTAACTTTTTCATATATTTTTTTATCATCAATGATGATCTCGCCAATATCCCGTCTTAAATAGTCGCGGATTGATCGCGTGATGAGATCGCCTTCTTGAAAAATTAGAAAGGGAGCGGAGCGTTCGTTAAACGCTTTTTGTATCGCACTCCATTGTTGTCGTAATAGATTTAAGTCGTTCTGTAATTCATTGAGCTCTCGTCCTACGCCAGCGGTTCGAAGAATAAGGCCCATCTATTCGGATAATGGCATTTGGCTTAAGAGATCCTGCATTTCACGTCGCTCTTCTCCTTCGATACGA
>CAZSWN010000018.1:0-12941 GCA_964611135.1 uncultured Coxiellaceae bacterium
TGCAATTTATGCGACCCGGCTAATTCCTCAAGGCTTAATCAAGCCACTGTTACAAAGCGTATTAAAATTTCTTTATAATGTGGAATTAAATGGCTTCGAAAATTATAAAGAAGCCGGTGAAAGTGTGGTTATTGTAGCCAATCATACTTCATTTCTAGATGTTGTACTGCTGTATGCTTTTTTACCGGATGAGCTTTTATTCGCGATTAACAGTTTTACCGCACGTATTTGGTGGATACGCCCCTTTTTATATTTCTCTAAAGTATTTGAGTTAGATCCTTTAAATCCATTAGCCATTAAGACCTTAATCAGAGAAGTTAAAAAGGGTCAAAAATGTGTAATTTTTCCTGAAGGCAGAATTACTACCACCGGCGCGCTGATGAAACTTTACGAAGGGCCCGGATTAATAGCGGATCATGCCAAGGTTAATTTATTACCGATTCGTTTACAGGGCGCGCAATATACCCCATTTTCTCGTTTACGAGGGAAGGTGCAAATACGTTGGTTCCCTAAAATTTCTATTTCAATTTTACCTCCGCGTAAATTTATCGTAGATTCCGCTATGAGTAGTCGAAAAAGGCGACAACTTATTAGCAATCAACTGTATGACATTATGGTTGAGATGCTATTTCGGAGTACTTGTTATAACAAAACTTTGTTTCAATCGTTGTTAGAAGCAAAAGCAATTCATAAAGGTCCTACTAAAATTTTGGAAGATATTACGCGAGTGCCTATTAACTATAATCAATTAATAACACGCTGTTTCATTTTAGGCCCTTATATTAGCCGCCATACTGATTATCAGGAAAAAGTAGGTCTTTTACTGCCCAATATGGTGAGCGCAGTGGTTACTTTTTTTGCTTTACAAGCGTATGGGAGAATTCCAGCTTTGCTAAATTATACGGCAGGGTTCGCTCAAATAGAAGCCGCGTGTAGCGTTGCAAAAATTCGTTGTATCTTGACTTCAAGAAAATTTATTGAAATGGCTAATTTATTTGAACTTATCGCTCGCTTAAGCGAAAAGGCGATGCAGATTATTTATTTAGAAGATGTAAAGAAAGCTATTACTTGGAAGGATAAGCTACGCGCTAGTTTATTGAGTCGTTTCCCACACTATTATTATTATAAAAAGCTAAAAAAAGGGACAAGTCCACATGATCCAGCCGTTATTTTATTTACTTCAGGCTCAGAAGGCGAGCCAAAAGGGGTGGTGTTAAGTCATGAAAACATACAAGCTAATTTGGCGCAAATGACCACGCAAGTTGATTTTAATCAACGTGACATTTTTTTTAGTTCCTTACCTTTGTTTCACGCCTTTGGGTTAACGGCTTGCGTTATACTTCCAGTATACCATGGGATAAAAACTTTTATTTATCCATCCCCATTACATTATCGTAAAGTACCTAATATGATTTATGAGTGTAATGCAAGTATCATGTTTGGGGCAGATACTTTTCTTGCAGGCTATGGTCGTTACGCCCATCCTTATGATTTTTATAGCATCCGTTATGTTTTTGCTGGGGCAGAAAAACTGAAAGATAAAACGCGTAAATTATGGATGGAGAAATTTGGAATTCGTATTTTTGAAGGTTATGGTGTGACGGAAGCCTCTCCGGTTATCAGCGTTAATACCCCCATGCAAAACAAACCAGGGACAGTCGGTAATTTTTTACCGGGTATTCGTTATGAAATTGAACCAGTGCCCGAAATCAAGCAAGGAGGGCGTCTGCTCATATCAGGTCCTAATGTGATGTTAGGTTATTTAAGTAAGGAACTGCCAGGAGAAATTATTCCGCCTAGTCATGGTTGGTACGATACAGGTGATATTGTAGAAGTGGATGCAGATGGTTATCTTACTATAAAAGATAGAGCTAAGCGTTTTGCAAAAATTAGTGGGGAGATGATTTCTTTAACAGCAATAGAAAATATAATTTATGATTTATGGACAGATAAACACCATGCTATATTAAGTATCCCTGATGCGAAAAAAGGCGAACAACTTGTTTTAGTGACAGATTATAAGCTGGCAACGCGTCAAGCACTGATTAAATTTTTCAAAGAAAAAGGGCTGTCTGAATTGAGCTTGCCAAGACGACTATACTTTATTGACGTTATGCCATTATTAGGTAGCGGTAAGGTAAATTATATGGCAGTAAAAGATTGGCTAGAACAGTATCTGAAAACAAAAAGAATTTAAATTAATAGATTATAGTATTTATTTTTTTCTATTTTTTAAACGATTAAGTTTTTCTGCTATTTTAAGCTCTAATCCTCGAGGAACTGGAAAATAATATTGCTGATCCTTTAATTCGGTAGGCAAGTATTGTTCTTCTTCAACATAGGCATTATCCTCGTCATGAGCGTAGCGGTAGTCTTTCCCATAATTTAATTGTTGCATGAGTTTTGTTGGCGCATTACGTAAATGAAGTGGAACTTCCAACGTTCCGCTTTCCCTTGCATCGATGGCCGCTTTTTTAAAGGCCGTGTAAACAGCGTTACTTTTTGCAGTGCATGATAAGTAAACTACGGCTTGGGCTAAGGCGAGCTCTCCTTCGGGACTGCCTAAGCGTTCTTGCACTTGCCATGCATCTAAGGCAATTTGCAAGCCGCGTGGATCCGCATTGCCAATATCCTCACTTGCCATTCGAACGATGCGTCGTGCGATATAGAGAGGATCACAGCCCCCATCGAGCATACGTGCTAACCAATAAAGCGCCGCATCTGGATCGGTTCCACGTACGGATTTATGTAATGCGGAAATTTGATCATAAAAAAGTTCTCCCGCTTTATCAAAACGGCGCAGATTAGTTTGAGTAACGGCGAGTAATATATTTTCATCAATAATATTATTTTCAGCTAAATCAGCCGCAATTTCTAAAAGATTTAAAACCTGACGCGCATCGCCATCTGCAATAGAGGCTAATTGTTTTTTTACAGAATATTCCACCAATAAGTTTTTTCCCCCTAAACCATTTTCCGCATTTGTTAATGCGCGATCAATTATTTGAATAATTTCTTCCAGAGTCAATTTTTTTAATACATAGACTCTAGTGCGAGATAGTAATGCATTATTAATTTCAAATGAGGGGTTTTCTGTAGTAGCACCGATTAATACAAAAAGACCCGATTCTACAAAAGGTAATAATGCATCCTGTTGCGCTTTGTTAAAACGGTGGATTTCGTCAATAAACAATATCGTTTTTTGGGGTGATTGGGAATTAAGCGCAGCTTGAGTACGTTCTGCAATATGACGAATTTCTTTAACGCCTGCCTGCAATGCCGATAAAGATTCAAATTCGGCTTGAACATAATTTGCCATTAATTGGGCTAAAGTTGTTTTTCCAGTTCCAGGCGGTCCCCATAAGATCATAGAGTGCAACTGACCTTGTAAAATTGCCTGACGTAATGCTTTTTGGGGTCCTAATAGATGCTTTTGGCCAAAAAAATCATCTAGATGATGAGGGCGTAATCGGGCAGCGAGTGGGGCACGTGAATGCTTAATACTTACCATATCTTGATTTATACGATGGAAGCATTTTAGTGTCAACGGTTACACTTTTTTGATTTAGTCAAAGGCCCGTATATTTAATAAAATTGTTAATATTTAAGCGCTCTTTTTTTCGATAGATTTTATAATGATTTCGGCAACATTTTTTTGGGTTGCTTTTTCTATCCCTTCTAACCCCGGTGATGAGTTCACTTCCATTACTAACGGGCCTCTATTGGAACGTAGTAAATCGACACCGGCAATATCGAGACCAATGACCTTAGCTGCTCGAACAGCGGTTGAGCGTTCTTCTGTCGTTAATTTAGCAAGGCGTGTTGTTCCGCCACGATGGATATTAGAACGAAATTCACCCAGTTTGGCTTGGCGTTCCATCGCCGCTATCACTTTCCCATCGACTACGAAGCAACGAATGTCAGCCGCTTTAGCTTCTTTAATATATTCTTGGACCATAATATGCGCTTGTAAATCTAAAAAGGCTTCAATAACACTGATAGCCGCTTGCCGTGTTTCAGCCAAGACCACTCCAATGCCTTGAGTCCCCTCTAGGATTTTAATGACTAAGGGAGGGCCGCCTACCATGTTAATAAGGTCTTGGATATCATCAGGAGAATAAGCGAAACCTGTAATAGGTAAACCAACTCCTTTTCGAGATAATATTTGTAATGAGCGTAGTTTATCTTGTGCACGTGTTATAGCAATGGAGTTATTGGCCACAAAAACACCCATCATTTCAAATTGCCTGACTAAGGCCGCTCCGTAAAAAGTGATGGAAGCTCCAATCCTTGGAATAATGGCGTCAAATTTGTCGAGAATTTTTCCTTTATAATGAATATAGGGATTTTGCGTGGTTATATTCATATAGCAACGTAAAGTATCAATTATTTTAACTTGATGACCGCGTTTTTTAGCTTCTTCTTCTAAACGGCGCGTAGAATATAGTTTTGGACGGCGAGATAGTATGGCAATTTTCATGAGATTATAGTTTTTTTACTGTAGAGATAAGAACGGCTGGGATCAACAATAAATTGCTGTCTTAATGCAGTGCGACCTAATAACATTCTAAAACGCATGTTATCTCGGCTTGTTAAAGTAATTTCGATTGGCCAGCATTGTATCCCAAGTACAACCGAGGTTTGGATAACACAACGCTTTTCTTTATGGCCGCCTGAGTCGGTGATTTCACGTATATCGATTAAATCCGCAATACACTTAATTATTTTTTCGGGAAAACGCCGCGGTTGAGGATGTATACTGAAACAAACTTGTTTTTTGTCTGGGGGATTTTGAATGATTTCTACGCAAAAGGCATGTAAAGCCGAGGTCCTTGCTCCCGTGTCTACTTTAGTTTTGAGGCGAGGGATCCCTAACTCTGGTAAAGAAACCCACTCTCTCCACCCAATAAGTATCGGGGATGACATTTTATTTAACAATCGAAAGCTTGGGTTTTGTGCCTGGTCTAACCCTGGGAGGAGGGATCGTGCCGCCACCTTCCTCATTGGGCTCTTCTTCTGTAAATACCATTCCTTGACCATTCTCTCTAGCATAGATAGCTAGCACCGCCTGAATAGGCGCATAAATAAGCATAGATTCCCCATTAAAGCTTGCCTCAAATTGGATAGCTTGCGTATCTATTTTTAAATTTAATATCGCATCTGCTGATATATTTAAGGTTATTTTTCCATCTTTAATATACTGCTTTGGTACCTCTACATGAGGTAATTCAGTATCTATTAGAACATAAGGGGTCAAATGATTATCAATAATCCAATCATAAAATGCGCGCAATAAATAGGAACGATTTGATGTCATCATTTTAAATTTTTACTCCAAATTCTATTTCATTTAAAGTAGCTTTAAACGAGGGGCGCTGAAATAAGCGCTCTTCATATTCTTTGATAGCACGAGGCATAGGAGCTAGTTTAATATCTAAACGATGTAAACGCCATAATAAAGGGGCCATACAACAGTCTACTAAAGTGAATTCATCGCTCAAGAAAAAAGATTTACCAGCAAATATCGGCGCAAGACTGGCTAAACTGCTCTCTAATTTTTTTTGCGCCGCATGTACAGTTTCTGAATTTTTAGACACTTTAGGGTTTTTTGATGTGCTTTCAATTTGTTGTAGAAGAGGGTACCAATCCCGTTCTATGCGATAGATCATTTGTCGGCTTTTTGCACGGGCTACTGGATAAACGGGTAATAAAGGGGGATGTGGAAACCGTTCGTCTAAATATTCGGTAATAATATTGGTTTCGTAAAGAACCAGATCGCGATCAATGATAGTGGGTACAGTGCCATAAGGATTGTGTTGCAATAAACCTTCGGGTAACTCGGTGGAAGATACTTCTATAATCTCCGCGCTAATCCCTTTTTCCGCTAAAACAATGCGTACTCTATGACTGTAAGGATCGTTGGTATTTGCATATAAACTCATAGTTGAACGTTTACCGGCAGGTTGTGCCATATAAATGGTTCTCCCTATTAATAATTTAAAACACTTTTAACGCATTATGAAAATAGCTTATTTTAGACTTTTCCAGATTTGCTTTTTTAAAAAATAAACAAGGTAAACAAAAAACAGCAAGAATCCACATACCTTTTTTCCCAATGCTTGGCGATTAATTTTTGTAGGTTCAGCGGCGTAAGCTAAAAAATTAACCAAATCAGTGATGACTTCTTCTAATGTAGGGATCTCTGACCTGCTTTTATTAGAGTATGCGTAAATTGCAGGGTTACTACTTTTTTGGGATAAATGATTATTAAAGTTACTTGTTTTTTGATAAGTATAGGATGCTCCCGTACGTAATGTCGCTAAGGGATCCGGCATCGCGGTATTTTTAATCAAACTGTTGTTAACTCCAAAGGGCCTTGTATTATCTGGATAAAAGCTAAGTAAGTAATTATACACCCAATCAATACTTCTTGCCCGTATACTCAGCGAAAGGTCTGGTGGAGGCTTCCCAAACCATAGTAGCGCTTCTTTTTTATGCAAGCTTGATCTTAGCGTATCATTTAGTTTTGCCTGCGTAAAAACAAGATTATTTTTTAATCGTTGCACAGTAACCCGGTTAAGTTTATCGATGATTTTTAGATCAATCGCAAGGCGATTATAACGCATAAATTGCATCGAATGACAGCCTGAACAATAATTCATAAAATATTTTGCTCCTCGTTGTAAGGACGCGAGATCAGCTTGGGGAATAGAGGTTTGACGTATTTTATGGGGAAAAGTATTGGCTATACCATGCGCAAAAGTAGGGATAAGGAGAAAAAATAAGCTAATTATTATTTTCCACATGAGCTAGATTTTGGGAGAGGTTTGTTTTTCTCATATTTCGTATAAAATGGCATCAGACAAAAAAAAAGAAAATACAGCAATAGTAAGCTTTGTATGATAAAAATCTTAATGGGAGTGATGGTAGTTGTGCTTATGTAACTTAATAAGACAAAACTTAGGATGAAAACTGCTAAAGCAAAACGTGAGTAACTGCCACGATACCGCATGGATCTGACAGGGCTGCGGTCTAACCAGGGAAGTATGAATAAACTAGCAATGGTAGAGCCCATCATTAAAATACCGAGTGATTTGTTTGGAACAACGCATAGCACCCCGTAAAATGGCGCTAAATACCATAGAGGTTGAATATGTAGAGGGGTTAATAACGGGTCTGCTGGTATAAAATTATTGGGTTCAAGAAAATAACCGTGCATTTCAGGGATAAAAAACACGATAATCGCAAAAATAAACAAAAAAATTAATAAAGCGAATAATTCTTTTACACTGTAAAACGGATGAAAGGGCACTGTATAGAGTGATTTTTTATAAGCGTGTGATTTTTTGCGTATGAAAATGCCATCAGGATTATTAGAGCCAACTTTATGTAAAGCGGTAAGATGAAGTCGAACTAAAAATATCAAAAATAAGGGGATGCCTATTATATGCAATGCAAAAAAACGATGCAAAGTTTCACCTGAAACTACGCTATTACCACGAACCCATGTTGTGAGCGCTTGGCCAATCCTTGGAATTGAGCTTAATAATGAAGTGCTCACTTCACTGGCCCAATAGGATGTTTGTCCCCAGGGGAGTAAATAGCCCATAAATGCCTCTATTAACAAGAGCACATAAAGGCTCATACCTAATAACCAAACTAGCTCTCTAGGTTTTTTGTAAGAACCATATAAAAGGCTACGGAAGATATGGCAGTAAATAATAATGAAAAAAGCAGAAGCGCCAGTAGAATGTAGATAACGCAGTAACCATCCGTAGGGTACTTCTCGCATCATTGTTTCTATAGAATTAAATGCCGCTTCTGGTGTGGGTGTGTAAAACATAGTTAACCAGAGGCCGGTTAATACCTGCAAAAATAAAAGAAATAGCGCCAAAGACCCAAAGAAATACCAAAAATTAAGGTTCTTTGGAAGATAGTATTGTGTTAAGTGACGTGCAACAAATTCGCTAATTGGGAGGCGCTTGAGAAACCAGTCAAATAATGATTTTAGCATTTACACTAGCCTTGGATCTTCACCTATTACTAAAGTATGTGCATCTATAAAGCGGTAAGGTGGAATTCTTAGGTTAGTAGGGGCAGGCATCCCTTTCATGACACGTCCTGCTAAATCAAACATAGAGCCATGGCAAGGGCAATAAAATCCACCAGGCCATTGGCGATTTAATTCTCCCAGGGAAGGTTTGAATTGCGGAGAGCAACCTAAATGTGTGCATAAACCAATGAGGATTAAATATTCAGGATTAAGGGAACGATATTCGTTGCGTGCGTAAGCGGGTTGTTGTTCTACTAAAGAGTTGGGATCGCGCAGTAGCGAGTCAATGTTAGGGAGATTATCTAACATGGCTTGTGTTCGTCGAATAATCCAAATAGGCTTATTCTGCCAAGCAACGAGGATGGATTCACCGGGCGCCAGACCGCTAAGATCGACGTTAACAGAGGATGTCGCTTGCGCGAGTGTTTCAGCACTTGGTTGCCATGAGGCTAAAAAAGGGATAGTGCTTGCGGCTACCCCAAATCCGGCCATAAGAGCTATAGTAATAGCCAAAAGACGGCGACGATCCTCTTCCATTTTTTTTCGTCGTAGATGTAAGTAATTATTTAAATACTATATAAAAGTCAAATATTAAAACAAAAAATTTCAATAATTAACGTTTTGAATACTGAGTTCCTTTACGTGCTTTATGACGTCCAACCTTCTTACGCTCAACTTTTCTTGCGTCCCGTGTTACTAGGCCGGCACGACGCAGCAATCGACGAAACGAAGCATCATTATCAGCCACGTCGTCATTGGTCTCAGTCGTAGTTGCTTCATCATAGTTAATAAGGGCTCGACTTATGCCATGACGTACAGCACCTGCTTGACCACTACTTCCCCCGCCAGAAACGGTTACCGTAATATCAAATTTGCCCATTTGGTCAACAATGTCTAATGGTTGACAAACAACCATCTGCGCTGTTTCACGACCAAAATAATTTTCTAAAGTGCGGCCATTAACTTGGATAAGGCCAGTCCCTTTTCTCATGAATACTCTAGCGGTGGCCGTTTTACGACGACCGGTACCATAATTTTGTTCTAATGCCATATTTATAACCTATCAATGCTAGTTGGTTCAGGGTTTTGAGCGCTATGCGGGTGCGAGGAACCTGCATAGACCTTAAGCTTAGTTAACATAGCATAACCTAAAGGATTTTTAGGTAACATACCCTTAACTGCTTTTTCAATGATCCGGGCTGGGAAACGTTTTTGTAACTTCTCAAAAGAAATAGACTTTAATCCACCGGGATAACCCGTATAATGTTCATATTGTTTATTTTTAGCCTTTGTGCCGGTTACAGTGACTTTTTCAGCATTGATAACGACAATATAATCTCCAGTGTCCACATGGGGAGTGAATTCTGGTTTATGTTTTCCGCGCAGAACATGCGCTATTTTAGTCGCTAATCTACCCAGGGTTTTATCTGAGGCATCAATCAGGTGCCATTTTTGCTTAATAAGGCCAGGTTTGGCCATCAATGTTTTCATAACTGCGAAGCTCTCTATGCTATGAGCTACTCTCAAAAATGAGTAGCGGGCGCCGATTCTAACAAAAATGATTCAAACAATACAAGTATATGAATAGGTATTGTTTGAATATAGGGTTTTATAAGTTAAAGTAGCTGCTAAGCATAAAATAAATAAAGTTAGGCTATTTCCTATGCGCCAGTTCCCTAATACTCGCTTGCGTCGATTAAGAGAAAGCAATTTTAGTCGGCGTTTAACCCGTGAAACCAGACTTAGCTGTGATGATTTGATTTATCCAGTATTCCTCTTGCCGGGTGAAAATCAGCGACAAAAGATAGTGAGCATGCCGGGGATTGAACGTTTTACTTTAGACCATTTATTAGATGAGATAGATACTTTACAGCAGCTTAAAATTCCAGCTATTGCTTTATTTCCAGTGGTATCTCCAGAAGATAAAACATGGGATGCTCGTCAAGCTTATAATCCGGAAGGTTTAATTCCAAAAGCTGTGAGGACACTAAAAAAGAATTTCCCTGAAATGGGGATTATTACGGATATTGCTTTAGATCCTTATACCGCACATGGCCACGATGGGCTTTTATCTAAAGAGGGAGCTATTTTAAATGACGATACGGTGGCTATATTGGTTAAGCAAGCACTTTGCTATGCACAAGCGGGTGTGGATGCCATAGCCCCTTCGGATATGATGGACGGCCGAATCGGCCTTATACGCAAAGCCTTAGAGCTCAAGGGTTACACTAACGTGCAAATAATTGCTTATTCAGCAAAATATGCCTCTCATTTTTATGGGCCCTTTCGGGATGCTATAGGGTCTTTGTCAGGCTTAAAAGGCGCCAGCAAAGATACCTATCAAATGGATCCGGCTAATAGTAATGAGGCTCTACAAGAGGTCGCTTTAGACCTTGCCGAGGGCGCTGATATAGTAATGGTAAAACCAGGAATGCCCTATTTAGATATTCTCTATCGAATTAAGCAGCAGTTTAGGGTCCCCACTTTTGTTTATCAAGTAAGTGGTGAGTACGCGATGCAAAAAGCAGCGATTATGCAGGGTTATTTAAGCGAGCGCGAGAGTGTTTTAGAGTGTCTTTTAGCCATGAAACGGGCCGGAGCTGATGGTATTTTGACCTATTTTGCCAAGCAAGCAGCGAATTGGCTGACAAATTCACGCGAGTGATTTTTTTCGTGATAAGATAGTTGTATAATTAGCGACCTTTGCGAATGTGGCGGAATTGGTAGACGCGCTGGATTTAGGTTCCAGTGGGGTAACCCGTGAGAGTTCGAGTCTCTCCTTTCGCACCAGCACTAGAGCCTCCTGGGATTTATAACGATAAGAGCCCTAAAAATGAATGAAATGCAAATTTCTGTAGAAAGTGTCGATAGTTTAACTCGGCGCTTAAATGTCACTGTTCCTGTAAGCCAATTAGAACAGCACAAGAAGCAGCACCTTATTGAGTTGGCTAAAAAAACGCGGCTAGATGGATTTCGACCCGGAAAAGTGCCAATAAGTGTTATAGAAAAGCTCTATGGTCACAGCATATGGCAAGACATAATCGAAAAGTCTTTGCAAACTAGCTTATTGGCTGCTTTAGAGCAAAAGGCTTTAAATCCAGCAGGACAGCCCCATATTGAATCAATAAAAGCAGAGCCGGGTACTGATCTTACTTATACAGCGAGTTTTGAAATTTATCCGAAAATAGAGGCACCTGCGCTAAAAGAGGTGAGTTTAGAAAGGCTCAATGTCGTTATTACAGAAGCAGATTTAGATAAGGTTGTAGAGCAAGTGCGTTTGCAATATGCGCAATGGATCGAGGTCCCGAAAAAAGCTTATTATGGCCATCAGGTTACATTCGATCTTGTTTTTTCTGATTCAGACGAGAAAACACGTAGAGATTTACAATGGATTCTAGAAGAGGGCAAAATTCCTGAGGGGTTTTCTGCGCTTCTTAATAGTTCTGCCGGTGAAACCTTGTCTACTTCATTTCCGAAAGAGCAGGGATCGGGTGAGCTTCACTTGGCTAAGCTTGAAGTGAAAAAGATTGCTGAGTCAAAATTACCTGATTTAGATAATGCTTTTGCGAAGCGCCTTGATATTAAAGAGGGTACTATAGAGGCTTTAAGGGATCAAATTAAAAAGCATATGCAGATAGAGTTAGATCGCGTTTTACGTGAAAAATTAAAAGCTCAGGTTATAGACAAATTAATCGCTGAGTATGCTATTGAGGAGTTACCACAGGGGCTGCTTACCCAAGAGTGTAATCGTTTAGAGGAAGATGTTTGCAAACGGTATAAGCAACAAGGTAAGGAAAACATATCTCTATCCGAAATTGAAAAAGCAGATTTAATGCAGGTGGCGCGTCGCCGAGTTAAGTTGGGTTTATTATTTAACGCACTTATTGAGAAGCATCATTTAGAAGTTGATGAAGCGCGCGTGCAGCAGCATATTGAACAGCTGGCGAGTGCTTTTCAATTTGATCAAATGGTGCGAGATAGGTTCTATAAAGATAAGAACATGATGACGGGCATTCGCTCTACTGTTTTAGAAGAACAAGTGATTGATAAACTATTAGAAGAAGTAAAATACACCGAAAAAGAAGCCCAGTACTCAGAGATTATGAATCTCACTAAGGAAAGTCATATAGCCAATACTGAGGGAACAGCCGCTTAATTTGTTAGCTAGTTTAGCTTTTTAAAATAATAAGTGAGTTATCCTTTTAGTGTTACCCAAAAAATTTATTTTATATTTTAGAGAATGATTATGTATCTACCCAGTTTATCAAAGGAAATAAGGAATTCATTGTTAGTTCCTATGGTTGTTGAACAAACAGGCCGAGGTGAAAGAGCGTACGATATTTATTCCCGCTTATTAAAAGATCGTATTATTTTTGTTGTAGGCCCTATTGAAGACCACATGGCCAATTTGATTATAGCCCAAATGCTTTTTTTAGAATCTGAAAACCCAGATAAAGATATATCGCTTTATATTAATTCTCCCGGTGGTGTAGTGACCTCAGGCTTAGCCATTTACGATACCATGCAATTTATAAAGCCTGATGTTAGTACAATGTGTATTGGTCAAGCGGCCAGTGCCGCGGCTTTGCTGTTATGTGGAGGAAGCAAAGGTAAACGCCATTGTTTGCCCCATGCTCGTATGATGATCCATCAGCCATTAGGAGGCTATCAGGGCCAAGCAACGGATATTGAAATCCATACACGAGAAATGTTGTTAGTTAGGGAGCGAATTAACAATATTATGGCAAAACACACAGGGAAAAATTCTGAACAAATTTTGCATGACACGGATCGTGATAACTTCATGGGCGCGCAACAAGCCATCGATTATGGTTTGATTGACGCGGTATTAACAATGCGCACAGAAGTTGGAAAAGTTAAAGAATCT
>CAZSWN010000018.1:12951-16654 GCA_964611135.1 uncultured Coxiellaceae bacterium
AGGGTTCAATATTTTGTTAAACATGAATAATAGTTTGTTGAGGTAATAAATATGAGTAGTTCGATAAACGATAAAACCTCGGGGCCTCTTCACTGTTCATTTTGCGGTAAAAGTCAGGATGAAGTGCCAAAGCTAATCGCGGGGCCTTCTATTTTTATTTGTAATGAATGCGTACAGCTTTGCAGTGATATCTTGCAAGAGGAATTCCAACAAGAGGTTCCTCGCCAAGAAGGTGGTTTGTCGATTCCTAAACCTGCAGAGATCCATGATGTATTTAATGAGTTTGTTATAGGTCAAGAATTTGCAAAAAAAATACTATCTGTGGCGGCTTATAATCATTATAAGCGTTTGGAGCTAATAAAAAAGGCGCGTCTCCACCCGCTTAATGTAAAGGATGATACCGAACTTAGTAAGAGTAACGTTTTGCTTATAGGCCCTACTGGGAGCGGCAAAACCTTGCTTGCAAAAACCTTAGCACGTTTTTTTAACTTACCGTTTGCTATTGCAGACGCAACTACACTCACTGAAGCAGGTTATGTCGGTGACGATGTAGAGAATATTCTACAAAAGTTACTGCAAGCGGCTAATGGGAATATTGAAAAGGCGCAATTAGGAATTATCTATATTGATGAAATTGATAAGATTAGCCGTCGCGCTGAAAATCCTTCTATTACGCGAGATGTTTCTGGAGAAGGCGTGCAACAAGGTTTACTTAAATTGCTTGAAGGGACTATAGCGTCTGTTCCCTTGCAAGGTGGGCGTAAACATCCTAACCAAGAAACTGTGCAAATAGATACGACTAATATCCTATTTATTTGTGGCGGTACTTTCTCAGGCTTAGAAAAAATTATTCGCGAGCGTACTGAAAAAACTGGAATTGGCTTTTCTGCAGATGTACGTAGTAAGGGTGATGAGAGAAATTTAACCACGTTATTAAATCGGCTTGAATCAGAAGACTTGATTAAATATGGAATTATTCCCGAGTTAATAGGCCGTCTTCCTGTTATTGCTACGTTAGAAGAACTTGACGAAAAGATGCTTATTCAAATTTTAAAAGAACCTAAGAATGCCTTGATTAAGCAATACCTTAAATTGTTTAAAATGGATAACGTAGACTTAGAGTTTCGTGAAGAAGCCCTGCAAATGATAGCGCGAAAGGCGCTCGATCGGAAAACAGGGGCTAGAGGCTTACGTGCAATTTTAGAAAGTGTATTATTAGATACGATGTATGAACTCCCTTCTATGCAAAACGTAAATAAAATTGTTGTTGAAGCGAGCACTGTCAACAAGGGCGCTAAACCCTTGGTGATTTACAAACAAGAAAAAGAGATCGAATTAGATAATAAAGAAATAGCCGCGGGTAACGAGTAAATCTTTCAAGGGTTGAATTTATGGTTAAGCAACTAATGGGCGAAGCGACAAGCTCTAAATCTTCAGAGAAGCTTCCACTACTCCCCTTGCGGGACGTTGTTGTTTACCCACATATGGTGATCCCACTTTTTGTAGGTAGAAAGCAATCGATCAAGTCTTTGGAAGCGGCAATGGCCGGGCCAGCAGATAAAAAAATTTTATTAATTGCGCAAAAGAATCCCGCTGAAGACAGTCCTACTATTGAAGATTTTTATCAAGTTGGCACGGTCGCTACTATTTTACAATTGTTAAAGCTGCCAGACGGAACGGTTAAGGTACTTGTTGAAGGTTCTCAGCGAGGTCAGGTTAAGCAATTTTTTCAAGAAAAAGACTATATTACCGCCGAGATAGAAATAGTAGGGATACCGGCGGTTGAACTTGATCAAGAGATTGAGGTTTTAACACGGACTATTTTGAGTCAATTTGAACAATACGTTAAGTTAAATAAAAAAATTCCCCTAGAAATTTTAAGTACTTTATCGAGTATTGATAACCCAGGTCGCTTGGCGGATATGATCGCCGCCCACTTGACACTAAGGATTCAAGAAAAGCAAGAAATCCTCGAAACATTTCCACTGAAAGCACGCTTAGAGAGATTATTAGCTTTTCTAGAAAGTGAGATCGATCTATTGCAGATACAAAAGCGGATTCGTGGGCGCGTGAAAAAACAAATGGAGAGGAGCCAGCGTGAATATTATTTGAATGAACAGGTTAAAGCGATTCAAAAAGAATTGGGTGAATCGCAAGGTGTCCCCAACGAGCTCGATGATCTGGCTAAACGTATCGAAAAAGCAAAGATGCCTAAAGAAGTAAAGGATAAAGCACTTTCTGAATTAAATAAATTAAAATCCATGTCGCCTATGGCCGCAGAAGCGACAGTTAGTCGAAACTATTTAGATTGGATTTTGTCACTCCCTTGGAATAAACGTAGCAAGGTTTGTTACGATCTAGATAAAGCACAAAAAGTGCTACAAGAAGCGCATTATGGTTTGGAAAAAGTCAAAGAGCGTATTATTGAATTTTTAGCGGTTCATCAGCGTGTTAAAAAATTAAAAGGTCCCATTTTATGTTTAGTAGGACCGCCTGGTGTGGGTAAAACCTCGTTAGGACAATCCATTGCAGAAGCAATAGGGCGTGAATTTGTCCGCATGTCTTTAGGAGGGGTACGTGATGAAGCAGAAATTAGAGGCCATCGGCGTACCTATATTGGTTCTATGCCAGGTCGAATCATGCAAAAAATGGCTAAAATAGGCGTAAAAAACCCGCTGTTTATGCTGGATGAAATCGATAAGATGGCAATGGATTTTAGAGGGGATCCGGCAGCAGCATTACTTGAAGTGTTAGATCCGGAACAAAATCATGCGTTTGATGACCACTATTTAGAAGTCAGTTATGATTTATCAGAGGTTTTATTTATTGCAACCGCTAATACTTTAAATATACCACCTGCATTGTTAGATCGTATGGAAGTCATTCGTATTCCAGGTTATACCGAAGATGAAAAGGTGAATATTGCAAAGCAACACTTGCTCCCCAAACAATTGCAACAAAATGGTTTAAAGATTAGCGCGAAAAATAAAGAGTTAGTTTTAGCGGAGACGGCCTTACAAGATATCATTCGTTATTATACACGAGAAGCGGGGGTTCGTAGCCTGGAGCGAGAGATTGCTAAAATTTGCCGAAAAGTGGTAACCGAAATAGCGCGTAAACCGAGTTTAAAGTCAGTTACTGTAACAAACCATAATTTAGAGAAATATCTGGGAGTAAGACGTTTTCGTTACGGTTTAGTGGAGCAACACGATCAAATTGGACAAGTGAGTGGTTTGGCATGGACAGAGGTCGGCGGCGATTTATTGACCATTGAGGCGGCTGTTGTGCCTGGAAAAGGTAAAACCAGTTATACGGGTCATTTAGGTGAAGTGATGCAAGAGTCAATTCAGGCGGCATTAACCGTTGTTCGGAGTCGGGCTGAAGTTTTGGGTATTCCAATCCATTTTTACGAGAAAAAAGATATTCATGTCCATGTTCCTGAAGGTGCAACCCCTAAAGATGGTCCTAGCGCTGGAATTGGTATGTGTACGGCACTTGTTTCAGCTATTACTCGAGTGCCAGTGCGTGCAGATGTCGCTATGACCGGTGAAATTACTTTGCGTGGGGAAGTGTTACCTATTGGTGGCTTAAAAGAAAAATTATTAGCGGCGCATCGTGGAGGTATTCGAGAAGTTATTATTCCTGAAGAAAATAAGCGCGATCTCAAGGAAATTCCAAAGAACATTAAGGAGGGTTTAATGAT
>CAZSWN010000018.1:16664-26562 GCA_964611135.1 uncultured Coxiellaceae bacterium
TGGATATTGCCTTGCAACGCCCCAAAAAATTGACGGCTAAGTCTAGTGCTAGAACAAAATGTGAAAAAAAGATTCAGGCAGCTATTAAATTAGTTAATAAAAAAAATCAACCGAACAATTCTACAACAAATACGCGTTAACATATTTTTTATTCTCTTGACAGAGGATTCACGCTATTGATATAAACGTTCCACTTATAACCTGTATAGCAAGATGCTTTTAATTTAAAGGTATAATCACTTAATTTTTACCGTTGTGAGGGTATATGAACAAATCAGATTTGGTTGATGTTATTGTAGAAGCGGCTCAAGTTCCAAAAACTGTTGCTGGAAAGACTTTAGAAAACATTTTAGAGGCGGTTACTAAAGCTTTGTGTAAAGGGGAAGATGTTACTCTCGTAGGTTTTGGCACATTCTGTGTTCGCGATCGTAAAGCACGTGCCGGGCGTAATCCTAAAACAGGAGAAGCCTTGCACATTGCCGCTAGTAAAGTCGCTGCTTTTAAGGCCGGAAAATTATTAAAAGATGCCGTGCAAAAATAGTAGCAATATCGCTTAAATAAGTTTAGAATGACGTCCCTTTCGATAGGGTGCTTAGCTCAGTTGGTAGAGCATCGCCCTTACAAGGCGAGGGTCGTAGGTTCGATCCCTACAGCACCCACCATAATTGCGGGAGTGGTAGTTCAGTTGGTTAGAATACCGGCCTGTCACGCCGGGGGTCGCGGGTTCGAGTCCCGTCCACTCCGCCATTTCGTTTAAACCTAGTCAATAAAAAATAGCAGGAGAGTAGAGTTTTTCGCAGGATATTGTGAGTAATTCTTACCAGGTGAAAAGAAAACTTACGCTTTCAGACTTCCCCATTAAATTTTTTTAATATGTTGCAATCTATTCGTGATAAAGCACAAGGTTGGATAACTAGTACAGTTATCGGACTATTAATTGTTATTTTTGCTTTATGGGGAATCCACGGTTATTTAGAACTTAATATTGGGAAAGAAAATAAGGTAGTTGCTAGCGTGGCGGGACAATCATTATTACAAAGTGATTTTGATAAGGCTTACCAACGCATGTATCAACAGACTCGAGAACGCTTAGGCGGAAAATTTGTCAATAATGAAAAAATAGCCAAGCAATTAAGGCAAAAAACTATACAACAATGGGAAGAGACGCAGGTTTTAGTGCAGGCCGCTTTACAAGCAAAATATCGCGTTAGCCAGACCTTGATAGATTCTGTTTTATTAAATATTCCTGTCTTTCAATCTGCAGGTCGTTTTTCCGTGCAACATTTTTATGATGTGCTCAATACCCTAAATTATACAAAGTTTCAATTTTTGGCCGATTTAAAGAAATTAATTTTAATTAATCAAGTACAAGAAGGCATCATACAGAGCGCTTTTGCTTTGCCTGAGGACATTAATAAATCGATTAATTTTATTAATCAAAAAAGAGACTTTACTTATCTCATTATTCCTTACGCTAGCTTTTTAGCTGAACAGCGCTCTATACCTGATTCACAAGCTTTAGCTTATTATCAGCAAAATAAACATGACTTTGCACAAGCAGAACAGATCCGCATTGAATACATCGAGCTTTTATTAGCCAAAGAAAAAAAGGAAGGTAAAGTTTTTGCAGAAGCTAGAAATAACTTAGCTACTTTATCTTATACACACCCTGATTCTTTAGATTTTGTGGCTAAGAAATTGGGTTTATCTGTTCAATCAACATCATTCTTTGATAGAGCGGGCGGAAGAGAAACATTGACTAAAAATCCAAAAATCATTGCGGCTGCATTTAGCCAAGATGTTTTACAAGGTAATAATAGCCCTATTATTGATATAAATGCAGAGAGAGCTATTGTATTGCATGTTAAACAACATAAACTCCCCACCATACAGCCTTTTGTGGAGGTGCGTGAAAAAATTAAAAAAGCTTTGAATAAGCAAATGTCTATAGCTAAAACACGAATATACGGCGAAAATTTAGTCAAAAAATTAATAGCAGATAGTTCTTATGTCGGCAAGCTAGGTGAAAAAAATTTAAGCTGGCAAGTGGTTAAGCAGGCAAGTCGTTATAGCGATCAATTGAATCCCGCCATATTGAATGCGGCATTTCAATTAGTTCCATCTAACAAAAATAGCATGGCTTCTTCTTTGTCGGGTTTTAGTTTGGAAAATGGGGATTATGCGTTAATTAGGTTAATTTCTGTTCATGATGGTGCTGCTAATAAAGGCTTAATTGCTCAAAAACAGAAATTTTATCGTGAAAAATTAGCTAAAGACTTTGGTCAACTAGATTATAGGCTTTATACTCAAGCCCTACTTAAAAAGGCTAAATTGGCTGTTAGCGGTTAGATTTTTTATCTAAACAGAAGCACAATTGACGCATTAAGCTTGTTCAAATTCAGTGGATTGAATAGAAAGATAGTAATCGAGTAATGTTAAATCATCTTTATCAGTTATTTTGATATTATCCGAGCGCCCCTCTACTATTTTAGCGTGTTGTCCTAGCAGTTCAATTGCATGGGCTTCATCGGTGATGAACTGATTTTTTTTTATAACTAAATCAAGCGCGTTAACAAGCCAATGATAGCGAAACATCTGCGGGGTTACTGCCTGCCATACTTTATTTCTATCCAATGTTTCGAGTATCTGCTTATCATCAAAATATTTAACGGTGTTTTTTAAAGGATTCGCTAAAAACCCGCCTATTGGATGATCTCCTATGTTATGAATGAGTTTATTAATATCACTGTGACGTAAAAGGGGACGTACTGCATCATGTACAAGGACCCAATCATTTTCTTTTGCAAAGCTTTTCAACGCTAATAAACCGTTAAATACAGAATGATAACGCTCTTTTCCTCCGTAAACAGTCATTAAATGAGGATGTTTCAGCTGTAAGTCTGGCCAATGTTTATCTTCTTTATTGAGTGCCAGAATACACTTTTTAAATTTTGGATAGCGCAGTAAAGTAGCTAAGGTATATTCGATTATTTTTTTGCCTCTAAGTGATAGGTACTGCTTAGGGGTATCAGTTTGCATACGTGTCCCTGTGCCTGCCGCAGGGACTATTACAAAGTAATTAATAGTAGAATGTTTCATTTGAGTTATCGATATATCGAGGTCATATTTTATCTGTTCCTACCCCCTTCTAGAGGCAAACACATCCCGCTATTTTTAAAATTTTCGCATTTTTATTAACAAACGGTATACTGCGGTTTATGAACTTTTTACTTAGCGATGTAGTCTCTCTTGCCAAGCAGGCAGGAGGCCAGGTTCTTAATATTTACCATAGTGACTTTACCGTTGAATTTAAAGCAGATAAATCTCCGCTAACGGCTGCTGATTTAGCCTCCCATTATTGTATTTGTCAAGGATTACAGCGCTTAACACCGAATTTACCGATTATTTCAGAAGAATCAACACCTGTCTCTTTTCGAGAGCGCCGACTATGGCCACGGTACTGGCTGATTGACCCTTTGGATGGGACCAAAGAATTTTTGGAAAAAAATGATGAATTTACCATTAACATCGCGTTAATTGATCGACACAAACCAATTTTGGGGGTTATTTTTGCTCCAGCGTTGGATATTTGTTATTTTGCTGAAAATACCCAGGGGGCTTTTAAGCAAATAGCACAAAATCGTCCAGAACCATTACATAGCCGTGCTTGGGAAGAAGGATCTATGATAACAACTGCGGTGAGCCGTCGACACGGAATGAATACACTAAAAAAATTTTTAGCTCAATTTAGCCACTTAAATTTATTACATTGTGGAAGTGCTTTAAAGTTTTGTTTTGTAGCAGAAGGCCTTGCAGATATCTATCCGCGTTTTTCGCCTACATTTGAATGGGATACAGCCGCTGGTCAGTGTATTCTTGAGCAAGCAGGGGGAGCTGTTATTGACTATAAAGGCAAGCCATTACGCTATAATAGGCTATCATCTTTACGCAAGGCAGCCTTTTTAGCGGTAGCCGACAAATCTCACCCTTGGTTAAATTATTTAAGGTCGTCAGTCTGAACACAATAAAATACTAATTTTATAGGAATATCTATGCAAAAAAAACCAATTAAAATAGCCGTAACAGGCGCTGCTGGCCAAATAGGTTATGCTTTATTATTTCGAATTGCCTCAGGCCAAATGTTTGGCCCTGAACAACCGGTAATACTCCATTTATTAGAGTTGGAAAGAAGTCTTCCGGCATTGCACGGAATCGCCATGGAGCTTGATGACTGTGCGTTCCCGTTATTACAAGGTATTGTCTGTACAAGCCAGCTTAATGACGCGATGAAAAATATTAACTGGGCTATTTTAGTAGGTTCAATGCCGCGCAAGGAAGGAATGGAGCGAGCGGATCTTTTAAAAATAAATGGAGGGATTTTCGCTCCCCAAGGAAAAGCGATTAATGCAAGCGCGGCTGAAGATGTAAAAATATTTGTTGTTGGCAACCCCTGTAATACTAATTGTTTGATTGCAATGCATCATGCCCCTGACATTCCAAACAATCGTTTTTTTGCAATGACCTTACTCGATGAGAATCGAGCACGAGTGCAGCTCGCTAAAAAAGCGGACGTCTCAGTTGAAGAGGTGACTCAATTGGCTATTTGGGGTAATCATTCATCAACGCAATATCCTGATTTTTACAATGCCAAAATTGCAAATAAATCGCTTATCGATGTTATTACGGATAAAAATTGGTTGGAAAATGATTTTATTCCATTGGTGCAGAAAAGAGGAGCCGCCGTTATTAAGTCAAGAGGGGCTTCATCGGCCGCATCTGCTGCAAATGCGGTAATCGGTAGTATTTACCATTTAACGCACAATACAAAAAAAGATGATTATTTTTCAATTGCTTCTTCTTCGTTGGGCCAATACGGTATTGATGAAGGGTTGATATTTTCCTTTCCGAGCCGAGTAGATAACGACCAATTTAATACAGTTAATAATATTCAACAGTGTGAATTTGGTAAGAAAAAAATAGAATTAACCTTAAAAGAATTACGTCTAGAAAGGGATGAGATAAAAAAGATGGGTTTAATTAATTAAGTATTTATATCAATTACTAAGAGATTTAGCTTAGTAGTAATAAAAAAATTGTACGGGCATGGTATTTAATTAAAAATATTTTTACCCGTACAAGTTGACAAATTATTTTTATTTTATTAAAGCTGGCTATTATTCGATTTATGCCTAAACAGCTTAATTTTTATTTTTATTCTCTCTAGTTAATAGAATTAAATCGAGCTATTTAATTGAGTAGATATTATTAGAATTTGGCCGGTCTTTCTTATATAAGAAAGCGCCTATAAGCTAACATAGAAGCTCAGTAGATCAAAATAAAATTTTTCTAAAATAGATTTTTTTATTCTATGCATAAAACCCATAGAATAAATAAGTTTCTTACTAAGAAAAAATACAAAAAAAATTATTGGAAAATAAAGACTGAGTTACAGACCAGGTTTTAAGTTATAAATTAAAGCGTAAGGAATATTTTTAATTGATAAATTTATTCCTTTAATCTGTCAGGTATAAGAATTTCTCGATTTCCATTGTTCTCCATCGCGCTAACCAAACCCGCTTTTTCCATATCTTCCATTAAGCGTGCTGCCCGGTTATAACCAATTTTAAGCCGTCGTTGAATACTCGAAATAGAAGCACGACGAGTTTCTATAATAATCTGCACCGCTTGGTCATAAAGCGCATCTTTTTCTCCACCGTTACTATCTGAAAACTCTAGGTCACTCCCTTCATTAAGATTTGCTTGCGTGAGGTCAAGCCTATATTCGGGCGTGCCAGATTGCTTTAGTGCATTTACGACATGATGAACTTCTTGATCGGCAACGAAAGCCCCATGAACTCGAATAGGCACACCCGTTCCAGGGGCTAAATACAACATATCCCCATGACCTAATAATTGTTCAGCCCCTTGCTGATCAAGAATAGTCCGGGAATCAATTTTTGAAGAGACTTGAAATGAGATACGAGTGGGTATATTCGCTTTGATCAAACCTGTTATGACATCAACGGAGGGTCTTTGTGTCGCCAAAATTAAATGTATTCCTGCTGCACGTGCTTTTTGCGCAATTCTTGCAATGAGCTCCTCAACTTTTTTACCAACGACCATTATCATATCGGCAAATTCGTCAATCAATACAATAATATAAGGAAGATGAACTAAAGGTTCTGCTTTATCGCCTTGCTCAGGGCTCCAGAAAGGATTGTAAAGCGTTTCTCCTTTATCGCTCGCTTCTTGTATTTTTTGGTTATGACCGGCCAGGTTACGTACTCCTAGATTGGCCATGAGTTTATAGCGACGCTCCATTTCGGCAACACACCAACGTAAGGCATTGGCCGCTTCTTTCATATCCGTTACAACAGGTGCTAAAAGATGTGGAATGCCTTCATAAATCGCAAGTTCTAACATCTTAGGATCTATCATAATTAATCTAACTTGCTCAGGTGTTGTTTTATAGAGGATACTTAACAACATCGCATTAAGCCCTACGGATTTTCCGGAGCCTGTTGTTCCTGCTACGAGCAGATGGGGCATTTTCCCCAAGTCAACAATGACCGGGTGACCTGCAATATCCTTCCCTAAGGCAAGGGAAAGGGGCGAACGTGCATGTTGATAAGCCGTCGAGCTTAATATTTCACTGAGTCGAACTATTTCGCGATGTTTATTCGGCACTTCTAATCCAATAACGGATTTACCCGGAATAACTTCCACAATGCGAACGCTCACGACCGATAAGGAACGTGCTAGGTCTTTAGCGAGCCCCGTAATACGGCTTACTTTAATTCCAGCGGCGGGCTGCATTTCAAAGCGTGTCACAACAGGCCCTGGATGTACTGCTACAACCTGTACTTGTATTCCAAAGTCTTTTAATCGAAGCTCAACATCTCGAGATAATTGCTCTAACTCCTCGCGCGTATATCCTTCTTTACTTAATTTTTCAGGCGGGTCTAGTAAAGTTAATGAAGGCAGAGGGGCTCCTGTAAGCGATTTTTTTCCGGAGGAAATAGGAAGTGATGTTGTCGATGAACGATAGGGTTTAATCGGAAGTGGCGGCTGATGGATCTCCTCAGCATCTTGTAAAGATAGGTTTACGGTAGGGCTCGATAAAGAAGTTCGCTTGTTAAGAGGAGTCGTTAGTATTAAATTGGATTTACTGGCGGTGTTTGCTCCTGATTTAATTTTTTCAGATGTTCTTTTTCTTATTACATAGACCGAAATTTTCTTTGCTTGCTCATAAATTCTACCTGGGGTTTGTACAATACCACTCGTTATTTTATCGATAATATTTAGCCAAGAAAGTCCAGTTGCTAGCGTTGTGCTAGCTAATAAAAGGGCCAGTAAAAATAAGGTGCTGCCTCCCACATTAAATTGCACAATAAAACTTTTTGTAACGATATTTCCTAACTGCCCTCCCGGGGTGTAGCCATGGACAGTGTGCGTACTATGGAGTGCCGCAAGCCCACAGGCGGCAATGAAAATAGTGATATAAGCTAAAAGCCTTAACACTAAAAAAGGGTAATTAAGAGATAGGCTAGCGAAGCGATCTTTAAAACCTTGCCATCCACTGTACAACAATAGTCCTGGAAACAAATAAGCGAGGGAGCCAAAGCTATTAAAAAAGAAATGTGCTAACCGGTCACCTAAGTGGCCGGCTATATTCATAGAGACTTTAGCATGGGAACCCGGATGATAAGTCCATAAGGCCAATAATAAAAATAGCGCCATGGCTCCGCTGACAATAAGTAGGCCTTCAAGTAAGCGCTGCCTAAGGCTTAATTGTAAAATTTCTTCATTTCTGTTTCGTTTCAAGAGCGCTCCCCTTACCATGTGTCTCATTAAAGGCCTTTTAGCCAGTTAGTGTGGCTATAGGTACTATTTGTGGTGTTATATTGTTATACTTTATTAGCTATTTTAATTATAACAATATTTTTATTATCTGGGTTTTTGCCATAAAGTGGGTATTATGAGTATTAAGATACACAAACATCGGCTTATTATCTTAGGTTCGGGGCCCGCAGGTTATACCGCGGCTATTTATGCCGCAAGGGCCAATCTTAAACCACTTATTATTACTGGATTACAACAAGGTGGTCAGCTAATGACAACGACAGACGTTGATAATTGGCCTGGTGATGTAGAAGGATTGCAAGGTCCTGCTTTGATGGAGCGTATGTTAAAGCATGCAGAGCGGTTTGAAAGTAAGGTTATTTTTGACCAAATTAATAAAGTTGATTTATCTAAAAAACCTTTCTGGTTGCAAGGGGATGATAGCGTTTATCACGCCGACGCGCTGATTATTGCCACAGGGGCATCGGCGATGTATTTAGGTCTACCCTCCGAGACAGAGTTTATGGGTAAGGGAGTTTCGGCTTGCGCTACTTGTGATGGATTTTTTTATCGCGGGCAAAAGGTTGCTGTCGTGGGTGGTGGTAATACGGCCGTTGAAGAAGCTCTATATATGGCCAATATTGCAGAACATGTTTTTCTTGTCCATCGACGGGATGCTTTTCGTTCCGAAAAGATTTTAATCGATAAGCTAATGGCAAAGGTTAAGCTAGGTAAGATCTCGTTAGTGTTAGATAATGTAGTGGACAGCATTTTAGGGGATGAAAAAGGGGTTAATGGCTTAAAAATTAAAAATGTTAAAACGAATCAGCATAGCCAATTAGCGGTGCAAGGTGTTTTCATTGCGATTGGCCATGCCCCTAATACGGATCTATTCAAAGGTCAATTGAAGATGGAAAGTAGGTATATCCTAGTACAGGGCGGTAGTCGTGGTTCGGCAACAGCAACCAGTGTAAAAGGGGTTTTTGCGGCAGGTGACGTAGCGGACCCCGTTTATCGCCAAGCCGTAACCTCAGCTGGGACAGGCTGCATGGCGGCACTGGATGCTGAGAAATATTTAGATGCGTGTGCTAATTAGAATTATAAATTAAGACGAGGCGCGTGGATGGGTAAAAGATTATTAAGTTTATACCTGCTATTGGTTTCATCGTCAGTTTTTGCGCTAGATTCTGATAATGACGCGAATAATGATCCCTATGAAAACTATAATCGCCATGCCTTTAAACTTAATCAGACCCTCGATAAAATTTTTTTTAAACCGGTCGCGACCGTCTATAAAACTATTTTACCTTGGCCTATTACGAAGGGTATCGGCAATTTCTTTAGTAATTTAGAGCAAGTACCCACTATTATAAACGATCTACTACAAGGTGAATTTTATGATGCCACATCAGATACCTGGCGTTTACTGATAAATACCACGGTAGGCATTGCAGGTTTTATCGATGTGGCTAGTAAAATTGATTTACCCTTGCATCATCGGGATTTTGGTTTAACTTTAGCGAAATGGGGATACACCTCATCCGCTTATTTAGTGCTTCCTATTTTAGGTCCCCGTACAGTTCGTGACGCCGTTGCTTGGCCTATTAATTATGGGGTTTTTTCTGTTTATCTTTATATTGATGATATAGCATGGCGTAATGGTTTAACTTGGGCAAGCTTCATTAATGCGCGGGCGCAATTGTTGGATTTCGACCAAACCATTAAACAAGCTTCGTTTGACCCCTATGTGTTTCAACGCAATGCTTATTTGCAGCGAAGGGATTATGTAATTCATCAAAATAATAATTTAGCATCGGATGATGATGACGCAAAATAGACTTAAATTATCGCGCGCCTGTATTATTTTTGAAGCTAAATAGTTTATTTTTTTAACGTTGGAGGTTTTGCTATGAAAGAAGCAATGAATGTAGGCCTGACCGAGGCTAAAAGAAAGAAAGTAGCGGAAGGCCTGATCAAATTATTAGCTAATAATTATGTATTGTACCTAAAAACACATAATTTTCATTGGAACGTGGTAGGGCCTATGTTTCAACCA
>CAZSWN010000019.1:0-25359 GCA_964611135.1 uncultured Coxiellaceae bacterium
AAAGCCCGACACATCGCTGTTTTTCGATGCGACGACAGAACTTTAAGTATGGCTGAGAATCCATGCGCATCCTGAACAATCAAGGGCAATTTTTCCTGTAAGGCCTCATAAACGGCGGTATAATGATTAGGGTTAATATGGTTAAGGGCCGTCAGAAGATGTCTGCTCGATTGAATTTGCTCTTGAAATCGTTGCCGTAATGCATTCAAAAAAAGTGCGAATAAAGTGTCGTTGAGCAAATCAGATAGTAGGATAAAATCGTCAAGGCTAGAAAATATTGCGATCATTTTTTCCCTTACTTCTTTTAATGCACAGAAAGCAGGGAGTTCTTCTAGTGCCACTTCTTTTAAAACCAAGGCGACAGTTTCATAGTCAAACAAGTTTAAAGGAATTTCCAAGGCAGTGAACACCGCGGTTGTTATTCCAAGTTGATCCTGGCCTACATAGCTTCCATTCTGTAAATAAGAGGCTAGATTATTGACGGATTCTTCAAGTTGTGCGATATATTTTTGAGTTAAATTTTGTTTTTTTTCATCCGAAAGCGTTATCGTATTTAATATTTCCTCATGACCGACTATTTTTTTAAATAGCTCGTCTCGACGCGTCGCCAAACAAGTTTTAATACAACACCTTGTATTTTGCTCAGGATCCGTTGTTAATTGCTGGATAAAATTTATTTCTTTTACCAAGGCGGGAGGAATCGTATCAAGTTTATTCGATAATAAGTGCCAAAAATCCATAAAGGCAATAAGGGCATTATAGCCGCCAATTGCGGCGGATTTTTCTTTCCCCATCCCTCTTACGCTATTCAGTTCCAAACCGTGGATAAGTATCCGAAGTTGTTCCAATAAAGACGATTGGTTGATGGAAAGTTGGTAGTGCCGGATGGCATTCGCCATCGCTTTGGTGGCATCAGAATGCGCAAAAAGCCTTTCCATTTCCTTATCGCTAATAAAAACGGGAGATAGCGCTGAATTTTCTTCATGAAAAAATACATCAAAATAGGGATTACTTATTTTAGCATTCGGTTCATCCTCGTTTTTTTCAACCCTGTTCAGTAATGATATCAGCACTAAATACGGGCGATTTCTACCTTTTTCATCCTTAATCAATAATGATATCGGCACTAAATAGTGGTGATTTTCAGCCAGGATATGTGTTTGTATTACTTTTTTTAGGTCGATTTCATCTAAATTAGGGTAAAGCTTAAGATCAAGACTATCGCAGCGCACCGTCGGCATTAAACTATTAATGGCCGTTGGCGGGCCGCCGTGTTCAGGTTTAGACGCTGCAATCCATTCTGCGATATCGCATAAAAGTTCCGTTATATCGTGGCGGGGCAAGGCGGTATAACATAAGAGATTGCCTTTAACGAACTCCCAGTTCTTACGCAAAAAATTTTGAAGATTGCCGCTTAGCGCACCACTATTTTTTTTGTCATAAATTATTTTTTCAAGTTCGTTGAGAACAGACTGGCTATATCTCAGAATGATCAGTTCTCTGAACCCTATCGTATCCTGGATTGGATCCGAAAATAATTTTTTCAGCGCGTCAATTCGGGCCTTAAGAATCGATATGTCCATAGAGGCATTTTTACCAAATTATAAGAAAATATTTTTTGACAAAGAATCAATAAAAAATGAATGGGCGTGATTGTAAGAAATTTTTTATTCAAAGAAAAGTGGAAGATGAAAATAGAAGCTAAAAATTATTTTAAGAAATAATAACGGCCATTCCTTGGTCTGCTAGCGCATTTATATCAGCGCTTTTTGCTTAAAAAAAGATCAATTCATTGACGCGGCGCGCAAAATTTTACCTATTTGTCCTGGCGCTTATGTGCAAGCGAGTGTAAAGCCAGTTGTTAATTTTCATTCCGCTTAGTTAAGTCTTGACAAGAAGCAATTCTAATTCCTATAGTGTAATTAAGTGGCAAAAAGTGGGTAAATGTGGTCGAAAATGGGATAAATTATGTTTCGGGGTATAAATCGGGTAGTGCTCGACGCGAAAGGCCGGATCAAGTTACCGGCGCGCTATCGACAGTTATTGTCCCGCAATGAAGAACTACTCGATAAAGAAAACCAGTTAGTGCTCACCATCGATACCGAGTCTCCTTGTTTATTACTTTATCCAGCCCCGGAATGGGAAGTCATCGAAGAGAAACTGCAAGCATTACCCAGTTTTAATCCAGCGGTACGTCGTATTCAACGTTTATTGATAGGGCATGCCACGGATTTAGAGCTAGATACCAATGGACGTATTTTATTGCCTGCTTTGTTAAGAAACTATGCGCGTTTAGAAAAAGAGATCATGGTAATAGGGCAAGGCCGAAAAATTGAATTATGGGCGGCTAATGAATGGGATGACTATCGTACGCAATGGATTACAGAAACGGTTAAGCCAGGGGATTTACCCGATGAGTTACAGACTTTAGCGTTGTAGGCGTTTGTAGATGCAAAAACAAGAACCGCATCAACCGGTTTTGCTGGAAAAGGTGATTGAATATTTAGCGATTGACCCGGAAGGAATTTACATCGATGCCACATTTGGTCGCGGTGGTCATGCAGGAAGCCTATTAAAGTATTTAGCTAAAAAAGGAAGATTAATCGCCATTGATAAAGACCCCGAAGCCTTGGCTTATGCAAAACAACATTGGGGGGATGATAAACGTTTTGAGATTTATCAAGCCTCGTTTCGCACACTGGCCGAAATTGCTAAAGCGCGCGGTGTTTACGGCCAGGTATCGGGATGTTTATTCGATTTAGGGGTTTCATCACCCCAATTAGATCAGGCTGAAAGAGGATTTAGTTTTTTACGGGATGGGCCATTAGATATGCGCATGGATCCAAAATCAGGGATCAGTGCAGCAGCATGGCTCGCTTGTGCAACCGAGAAGGAAATAGCACAAGTATTAAAGGACTATGGCGAAGAACGTTATGCAAAACGTATTGCCAGAGCGATAAGTGAAGAGCGAAAGCTAAAACCTATCGTCACAACGGTTCATTTAGCGAATGTGGTGAAAGCGGCTCACCCGCGTTGGGAGCGGCATAAGCACCCGGCTACACAAACCTTTCAAGCAATACGTATTCGAATTAATAATGAGTTGGAAGATTTAAAGCTAGGCTTAGAACAAAGTTTGGATGTACTCAAGATAGGCGGACGTTTATTAGTGATTAGCTTCCACTCCTTAGAGGATCGAATCGTAAAACGTTTTATTCGCAAGCAGGCACATGAAGCGGTGGAACTAAAAAAGCTACCCGTCATTCCTGTTGAATGGAGACCTAGATTAAAGAGTTTAGGTCGAGGAATTAAAGCGGATGCCTATGCGATTAAAGTGAACCTGCGATCGCGTAGCGCTGTGTTACGAATTGCGGAGAAAATATGATGAATGTGGCAGCACGTGCCTTGACACGGGGTACTTTGGTATGGGAACAAAGTCAGAGTTGGGTTGTTTCCCTCAAGATGTTAGGTTTTATTTTGTTGATCCTGGCGGCGTTGTCTTCAGCGCTTTCCGTTGTTTATGTTAAGACAGTCCAGCGTAATTTATACAGCGAATTACAAGCCAGTCAACAAGAGTTTGAACGCTTAAAAACAGAGTGGAGTCAGTTGTTACTTGAAGAAAATACCTGGATTGCGCCGGTTAGAATACAAGCATTAGCGCAGCAAGAATTAGGAATGCGCATTCCCGAGATAAAAAGTACCGTTTTATTAAGCAAGTCACCTTAGAAATGACATTTTTTAATGCGAGTACGTAACCGTAAAAAAAGTGAGCGTACGCCTCCTCGCTCGAGTTATCAATCGCGCTTATTAGTGCTAGTGTTTATTTTATTGTTTATTGCCTTAGGATTAATTGGTCGATTGATTAATTTAACCGTCATCAATCGTCAATTTCTACAAAACCAAGGGAATGCTAGAACCGTTCGCCGTGTTACGATTCCAGCACACCGAGGTATGATCTTAGATCGTCACGGCGTGCCTTTAGCGATCAGTACTCCGGTGAATGCCGTTTGGATTGATCCGACTGATTTCAAACCGAGCGCCTCGCAACTGGCGCGATTAAGTACTTTGTTACATGTCTCTAAGCCGCTTATCCGTCACCAAAGCGTACATGGCCGAGGCAGAGAGTTCGTCTATTTAAAACGCGGTTTGAATCCTGGTTTGGCGCGACAAATCAAATCGCTCAAAATTCCCGGCGTATTTTTACAAGATGAATACCACCGTTATTACCCCGAAGGACCTGTGATGGCCCATGTCGTTGGTTTAACTGATGTCGATGATAAAGGCCAAGAGGGTTTAGAGTTAGCGTACAACCATTGGTTAGAAGGTCAAGCCGGTTTAAAGCAGGTTATTAAAGATAGATTAGGTCATGTCGTAGCGGATATACGCGCTATTCGTCCCCCTAAACCGGGGCATGATTTACAACTGAGTATCGACAAGCGGATACAATATGTTGCTTATCGAGAGCTTAAAGCCGGCGTTGAACGCTATCAAGCGGATTCCGGATCGGTGGTCGTGCTGGATGTCAAAACAGGTGAGATTTTAGCGATGGTAAATTGGCCGTCGTATAATCCGAATGATCGACGCAGTGCTCAAGCGGGCCATACGCGTAACCGCGCACTGACGGATCTCTTTGAGCCTGGTTCAACGATTAAAAGTTTCAGTATGGCCAGCGTGTTAAGCAACAGTCAATTGGCGCCCACAAGCCAAATTGATACTTCGCCGGGTTGGATGATCGTAGCCGGTAAGCGAATTACCGACGAACGCAATAATGGCATGATGGATTTCACCCAAATATTACAAATATCCAGTAACATGGGCATGTCAAAACTTATCTTAGCCCAGCCAGCTGAAAATTTATGGAATATGCTGCACAGGGTAGGTTTTGGTCAAGTGACAGCAAGTGATTTTCCCGGTGAGCGAACAGGCAGCTTGCCGCATTTTAGAGTGTGGAATCCTTTTGTGTTGGCGACCTTATCCTTTGGTTACGGGATCTCTGTGACCGCTTTACAACTCGCGCAAGCCTATGCCGTGTTGGCACAAGGCGGTATTAAAGTGCCCGTGACCTTTCTCAAGGTGCGAGAAGGTGAAGCCGCCTTGGGCCAACGTGTGATGAATCGACGCGTTAGCCGAGAAATTTTGGATATGCTAGAATCTGTGCTGAGTAAAGGTGGAACGGCTCCATTGGCACGTGTCCCTGGTTACAGAGTCACTGGAAAGACCGGTACTGTGCGCATAGTCGGCGTGCATGGTTATGAGAAGCATCGTTATAATAGTATTTTTATCGGTATTGCACCGGCCAGCCAGCCACGCTTAGTCGTGGCCGTGATCTTGCATGATCCAAAAGGGCGGCTTTACTACGGAGGTTATACCGCAGGGCCTATTTTTTCGTATGTGATGAGTAATGCCTTGCATTTATTAAATATTGCACCCGATGAAGCGGCAAGTCTTAATTAAGCGTTAAGTGGCCAACTAAACTGCAATTTCTCTCAAAAAATAGGCTAAATTAAAGAATTTAATGTTAATATTTGTAATTAAATAAGAAAAATAGTATAAAGTAATACAATGTAGTTTCTTTGCTGAAAACAGGGATAGGTTATGCAAAAGGATAAAGCAAATTTTAAATTAAAACTGTTGCCGTTAGCCTTACTGAGTTGTTGTGTTTGGAGCGTAAGCGCACTCGCGAGTGGTTATTTACCACCGCGCTTGTCCGTGGATGCGAATGCGGGAGGTTCTGCCACAGTAGGTCAGGCTGATCTGATGTTATCATTCGACGGTGATCAGCAGCATAATTTATATGTTGATCCGCAAGCGTCGTATGGCACCGATGAGCAATGGTATGCGGATCTTGGTTTAGGCTATCGTTGGATTGAAAATGATGCGGCCATAGTAGGTTGGTATGTCTTTGCAAGCCGTACTCATGTAGAAAAACAAGCCGGCTTTTGGATCGCCAATCCGGGTGTGGAAGCGATGGGTAGCCGTTGGGATGCGCGGGTTAATGGCTATATTCCAGTAGCTGGCCGTAGTGATGAGATAGGAATCGTTCGTTTTAATCAATCCAGTCGGCTTGTTTTTAGCGGCCATACCGAAAGCCTCGTCACGACCTATGTAACAGGGGACGAAACGCAGCAAGTCGGTAATGGTGTGGACGCCAAAGTGGGCTACCAAGTATTCCGTCATGTGCCGTTGAAAGCCTATCTAGGCGGGTATTTTTTCAATATTCCGAATGCCGATAATGTAAGAGGCGGAGCGGCCGGTGTAGAATATTGGTTTGATCGGAATGTGAAGGTATTTGCTAACTATACCTACGATAATCTGCAGCACAATACCGTGGTGGGCGGCTTAGCACTTAGTTTTGGGGGTGTGGATGCGCCAAGAGCAGACCCGAGCTTATCCGAACGTTTAAGCGATCCGGTGGAACGTTATCTGGCGAATCTAGGCCATGGTTCCAAAATACCCAGTGACACCGAGCTAACGAATCTGCAAACTGGCCGGAAAAGTGTGTTGAGTGATGGTAGTCTAAGCAATCTACCCAGTGGCGGTGGTTCGCAAATAGTGACCGTTGATGCCGTGTTCTTTAGTCAAAATGGCGCACCGAACAATGGCGGGCTAGGTTTGACCTTAGCTAATTGCACTTTTGAAAACCCCTGTGGCCCGACTGATTTTAGCCAAACTGGTGTCAATACCTTAAATACTTTATTACCGAATACGCAGATGCTTTTTAACGGCGGAGCGTATCCCGCGAGCAATGGCAGCAATGCATTGATCTTAAATAATGGCCAAAGTGTTTTTGGAGTGAATCCCAATTACACTACTCCTGCACAGGGCGCAGCGCGTCCTGCGTTTAACGGTGCCTTTATCCTTAACGGCAATAATACTTTAGATAGTATTATTTTAAACAATAGCTTAGTTGCTAGCACAACGGCTATTAGCAGTACCGGTGGTCAAAATCTTGCTATCAATAATACCGTTATTGGTAGTACGGGGACGCCTTATGGAATGGCGATGAATTTGAACGGCGCCGGGGCTACATTGACGGGATCGACTGTAAATGTTGCTACCCAAGTGGGGATAGCATCAGGAGTCGTGTTATTGAACTCGGTACTTGATGTGGAGTTGAGTACTATTAATGTTGTAAATAATAATTCCTCCCCTACAGCAAGTGGTATTCTTGCGGACAATAGTTCCTTGCTGACTATTAATAATAGCACGCTAAATATTACTGGTCTTGGACCATCTACTGGTGCTATTACAGGAGTTCTAGCACAGAATGATTCTGATGTGATTATTGATAACAGCGTTATCAATGTAACTGCCGTAACAACAAACTTGAAAGCGCTTGGTTTGAAGACAGGGCTTATTCCTGATAACTCTGCAATTTCAATAATTCAAGGTAATCTAACGGTATCTGGTAGTGCCTCTTCTAGGATGAGTGAGGGCGAAATTTATTTTACGGAGGTTAGCTGTCTGCTGAATGGAAAGGTGGCTTCATGCTAAGCGCAGAGAGTTAAACACCACTCTTTTTAAAAGATTTGTTATTATAAAAAAATGTGTCGAAAAAATTGGCAGATTTTACTGAAAGAAGTGATTAGCGATCCGGCTGAGTTGTTAGAACGCTTAGCGCTCAGTGCTAATTTATTGCCAGCAGCACAGCGCGCTGCTCAGTCGTTTCCATTACGCGTACCCGCCGGTTTTGTCGCGCGTATGCAAAAATCCAATCCTCGGGATCCGCTGCTACGACAAGTACTTCCTTTAGCCGAGGAGGAAGTAGCCGTGCCTGGATTTAGTCATGATCCACTAAAAGAACAATTTGCTAAACCATTTCCTGGTTTATTGCATAAATATGCAGGGCGGGTATTACTCACCTTAAGCGGGGCTTGTGCGGTTAATTGCCGCTACTGTTTTCGACGTCATTTCCCCTATCCAGAAAATATTCCCGCTGGAGAAGTCTGGCAATCTGTCTTGGCCTATATTACCGCGGACTCAAGCCTCGTTGAAGTGATCTTGAGTGGCGGGGATCCACTGCTGGCTAATGATCATTATTTAAAAAAATGTATTGAAGATCTGGCGGCTATTCCTCATTTGAAAATTTTACGTATCCATAGCCGCTTACCGATTGTATTACCTGAACGCATCACGACGGATTTTTTAGACATCTTAAGTGCAACGCGTTTGCAAGCGGTGATGGTGACACATAGTAATCATGCCAATGAATTAGATGATTCAGTAAGAAGAGCAATGGATCGTTTACGTGAAAGAAACATCACCTTATTAAACCAAGCGGTGTTACTCAAGGGTGTTAATGATACCGTAGAAGCGTTGAGTCATCTCAGTTATCGCTTATTTGAATTGGGAATCCTCCCTTATTATTTGCATTTGTTAGATAAAGTACAAGGAGCGGCCCATTTTGCCGTGGATGAAGCTCAGGCGAAACAATTAGGGATCGCGTTGCGTGAAATGCTACCCGGTTATTTAGTGCCTCGATTGGTTTATGAACAGGGCGGCGCAAAGTCGAAGTTAGCCCTGATTTAAATTTTAGGGGGTTTGTTTCTTGTGAACGAATGCCGTGACTAAAACTAGCCATAGGCACTGAGAAACTTTATACTTTTCCAACTTGAATAGATACAATACGCAAAAATGGCTGGTTTTGCGTTTTTAAAATAGGTATTTTATGTCACAAGCTAAAAAAAACACCCGAGTCGAAACCGATAGTATGGGTGCTGTGGAGGTTCCAGCACAACATTACTGGGGTTCACAAACGCAACGTAGCTTACATCATTTTGCCATCGGGCAAGAGAGTATGCCTTTGGGTGTTATCCACGCGTTGGGTATTTTAAAAAAAGCCGCGGCTTTAGCCAATCAGACTTTGGGTTTACTCAGCCAAGATAAAGCGACCTTAATTTGCCAAGCGGCGGACGAAGTTAAGTCCGGACAATTGGATGCGGAATTTCCTTTACGGGTTTGGCAAACCGGGAGTGGGACGCAAAGCAATATGAATGTCAACGAGGTGATTGCCAATCGCGCCAACGAATTGGCCGGGGAAGCGCGGGGCAGTAAACACCCTATTCACCCCAACGATGAGGTCAATAAATCACAATCTTCGAATGATACCTTTCCTACCGCCATGTATATCGCCGCTGTTTTAGCACTGGTCAAGCAATTAATTCCGGCTGTGCAAGCTTTATACGCCGGTTTAAATGAGAAAGCACATGCTTTTAACGATATTATTAAAATAGGCCGTACCCATTTACAAGATGCGGTACCTTTAACCTTAGGTCAAGAATTTTCCGCGTATGTTGATCAATTAGAAGCCGCATTAATTCGTATTGAACAAACACTACCCGGCCTTTATCAACTTGCCATTGGAGGTACGGCGGTGGGGACGGGATTAAATACCCATCCAAAATTTGCTACATTAACCGCCGAAATAATTGCCAAGGAAACTAAGTTAGGGTTTGTATCGGCCAACAATAAATTTTCCGCGTTAGCCTCGCACGAGGCCTTAGTTTTCGCCAGCGGCGCCTTAAAAACATTGGCTTGTGCCTTAATGAAGATCGCCAATGACATCCGTTGGCTAGGTTCTGGGCCGCGTTCTGGCTTGGGCGAGCTTATTTTGCCGGAGAATGAACCGGGTTCTTCGATTATGCCCGGGAAGGTTAATCCGACCCAGTGCGAAGCGATGACCATGGTGTGTGTACAAGTGATTGCCAACGACGTCGCGATAACGATGGCAGGCAGTCAAGGTAATTTTGAACTCAATGTCTTTAAACCGATAATGATTTATAATTTTCTACAGTCTGTTGAGCTATTGAGTAGTGCGTGTCATTCCTTTAATCAATACTGTGTCCAAGGTTTAAAAGCGAACCTGGCGAAAATTAAAGGTTTTTTAGAAAACTCATTGATGCTGGTTACCGCTTTAAATCCCATCATAGGTTATGATAAAGCCGCTGAAATTGCCCATAAGGCCTTACACGAAGAAAGTAGTTTGCGCGAAGCGTGTTTGGCACTCGGTTACTTAAGCGCTGAAGAATTTGATAAGGCGGTTGATCCAAAAAAGATGTTAGGACCAGGCGCTTGATTAATCGAGCGTCCCACTAAATACTTTAACCGGTGTGCCACGCAAAAAAACCGGTGCATTTTCACCTTCCCAGCGCACGCTGAGTTGTCCGCCGGGAAGGTTGACCTTGACATTTTTAGCCAGTCGATTTAATAGGCGTCCTGCAATCACGGCGGCACAAGCGCCGCTGCCGCACGCTTGTGTTTCTCCAACCCCGCGTTCATAAATGCGCAGATCGATTTGTTTCGGATCGCGGATCTTCATAAATTCGACATTGCTCCCTTGTGGAAAATAAGGGTAGGGATGTTGATTCAGATAGGTGCCTAATTCTTCGACCGGCGCTTTGTCTAAACAATTGACCTGTAGTACACAATGGGGGTTGCCTAAGGATAAAACACAACAATCAAAACGACCAAACGGTGTTTCGATAGGAGAAATAGGGGGAGAGGACCTACTAATGAAGGGAATTTTTTCAGGATCAAAAATAGGTGACCCTAAATTTGCCGTCACTTTACCGTTTTCTTCTACTTTCAATTCTAAGCGATGACTCATGGTCATGATATGGATTGGGTTTTCAGTGGATATTTTTTTTTCCAATAAAAACGCCGCCACGCAGAGTGCGCCATTACCACATTGCGCCACCTCATTACCGTTGGCATTAAAAATACGGTAATAAAAATCGCTGGATTTAGCCCGTGGTTTTTCGATAAGTAACAGTTGATCAAAGCCGATACCGCGATGTCGATTGGCCCACTGTCTTATCAATTTGGCATTGGGTTTAAATGTTTGTTGTATCGCGTCGATCACGACAAAATCATTACCCAATAAATGCATTTTGGTAAATTCAGTTTTCATCGAAGCCTGCTTTACATGTTTAATCGGAGGCGGGCCTTATTCGTTCGTTAGCCCAGAGTTGCGCTAAGGTTTCACGTGAACGGATTAAATAAACCTGTGTGTTATCCACCATAATTTCAGCCGCCCTAGGTCTAGAATTATAGTTGGAACTCATGGAAAAACCATAGGCGCCACTGTCCATAATCGCTAAGTAATCGCCCGATTTTATCGCCAGACAACTGTTTTTAGCGAGAAAATCACTACTTTCACAAATAGGGCCGACGACCTGGTAATTTTTTTCTTTTAAATCAGGATGCTGTGTGACGGCTAAGATGCTTTGCTCGGCATGATAGAGAGCCGGGCGCAACAGATCATTCATCCCAGCATCGACGATGGCAAAGTGTTGCGCGGCATTTTGTTTTAGATATTCAACGCGCGTGACCAATATGCCGGCTTTAGCACTAATAGCACGACCCGGTTCGATGATTAAACCGAGTTTGGATTTTCTTTTTGTAAGTGCAGCTAACACGAGTTGGCAATATTGCCGAGGAGTTGGGACCGTCTCTTGCTGATAGGAAATACCTAAACCTCCACCTAGATTGATTGTACTTAGATTAATCTTTTCTTGAGCTAACTGATCGGCTAGATTTAACAATTGACAGATGGCCTGCGAAAAAGGTTCTAGCGTCGTTAACTGAGAACCTAAATGGCAGCTAATGCCTTGGATTTTTAAATAGGGAGACTTTGCGGCTAAGCGATAAAGTGCTAAGGCATCCTCTGCACGCAGGCCGAATTTACTCTCTTTTAAGCCTGTTGTGATATAGGGATGGGTTTTGGCATCGATATCAGGGTTAATGCGGATGGCAATTGGAGCCATCCGCTTTAGTTGTTTAGCTAATTCGTTAATTCTTATTAATTCAGCGTGAGATTCGACGTTAAAACAGCCAATCGAGGCGAGTAAAGCGGCGGTTATTTCTTCGCTTGTTTTTCCAACGCCCGAGAATACAATTTTTTCTGCCGCTCCTCCCGTTTGGATAACTCGCGCTAGCTCGCCGCCTGAAACGATATCAAAACCAGCGCCCCATTTGGCCAAAGTGGCTAAGATAGCCAGGTTAGAGTTTGCTTTAACCGCGTAACAAATTTGCGCCTTGTTAAGGGGTTGCTTAAATGCATGGTATTGCTGATGTAAAAGTGCGCGCGAATAAATGTAACAAGGTGTTCCATAGTCGGCCACTATCTTTGCAATGGGAACCGCTTCGACATGCAGTTGCTGATCTAAATAATGAAAAGCCATTAAGAGGTCGGTTTAGCCAAGTGATGAGGGATATAAACCGGTGGTTTTTGATCGGGCAAGTAAAGCGGACCCATTTGTCCACAGGCGCTTAGGAAAAATACAGTGCCTAGATAGAGCAGAACCAAGCTATTTTTTTTACGCATAAAGGTCAATATTTAAAAGAGAGCGTTCTATTTGTGGGTGAAAAGCGTCTATTTTTTCAATTTTGCGCTGCAATAGACGATAAAATCACCTTCCCTTGTGCAAACGGACAACAATCAGCCAATGATTTAATCGAAGCCATTATAAATTTTCTATTGTGAAATGGTGAAACTCCTAGTATATCGTATCCACGATGAAGTTTGCGAGCGGGCAAATTTTAATCCGCCTTGCTTTTTATAAGTTGAGGATAGGCCACGGTCACCTAAGTTGGGCGTGTGGGAAAATTTAAAAATATTAGTGGGCGGTATATACTGAAAATATAAATGATTTCTGTAGGAAACCATCCTAGTAAAAAGCAATCTTAATTTTAATGAGGTTTAATACAATGGAAAACCCAAAGCCATTAGATTATTTAGAGTTTAATCCGATCCAATCACCGTCGGCTAGCATTATTTGCTTACATGGTCTCGGTGCAAGTGGTCATGATTCGGCCAATATGGCCAGAGCGGTTGCCTTAGGAACCGGATTTCGTTTTGTTTTTCCGCATGCCCCGGTAAGGCCGATCACCTTGAATGGAGGGGTTCAAATGCCCGCTTGGTATGATATCCACGGTTTAACCTTTGATTCAACCGAAGACGAGGCGGGAATCCGCGCTGCGGCACAAAGCTTGTTTCAATTAATACAAAACGAGATCAATAGCGGTATTCCCGCTAATCGGATTGTGTTAGCCGGTTTTTCTCAAGGTGGCGCTATGGCGTTATATACCGCCTTGCGTTATCCCCATGCCTTGGCCGGCATCTTGGCGTTGTCCACTTATTTACCCTTGCATCACTTCCTTGAGAAAGAGGCCAGTACAGCGAATAAAACGACTCCAATTTTTATGGCCCATGGTGATGAAGATAATGTAGTGGCCCCTGCTTTAGGTGAATTTTCTTATAATTGCTTAAAAAAATTAGCCTATCCAGTACAGTTTAATCGTTATCCAATCGGTCATAGCGTTTGTCCGCAGGAGTTGGTGGATATTACCCAATGGTTACAACAACGTTTACAAAAATAAGGATAAACCCGTTATACTCACCAAAATTCAAGTGCGAAGAGTCTATACGCTTTCGCCTTATCGAGAGCACAGTTTAAGTATTATTCACATTGTATAAGGCGACACGATAACTATCATGCAGAATATACGTAATTTCTCTATTATCGCTCATATCGATCATGGAAAATCCACTTTGGCGGATAGATTGATACAGGTTTGTGGCGGCTTAACGGAAAGAGAGATGTCGGCGCAAGTGCTAGATTCGATGGATCTAGAACGTGAACGCGGCATTACCATCAAGGCACAAAGTGTCACGCTTTACTATACGACGCAAGCTGGATACGCGTATCAGTTAAATTTTATCGATACACCAGGCCATGTCGATTTTTCCTATGAAGTATCGCGCTCTTTAGCCGCTTGTGAAGGTGCACTTTTAGTCGTTGATGCCGCGCAAGGGGTGGAGGCACAAACAGTAGCGGTTTGTTATACCGCGCTTGAACAAGGCTTAGAGGTTTTACCGGTCTTAAATAAAATCGATTTACCACAGGCTGATCCGGAAGGGGTTATCCAAGAGATCGAAGAAATAATTGGCATTTCAGCCCAAGAGGCGGTTCGAGTGAGTGCAAAGCAAGGTTTGGGTATTAGCGAATTATTAGAACGACTTGTCCAGGTTATTCCACCTCCGGAAGGGGACCGACAAGCGCCGCTGCAAGCACTTATTATTGATTCTTGGTTTGATACCTACTTAGGTGTAGTTTCCTTAGTGCGGATCAAAAATGGTTGTCTTAAAGTCGGTGAAAAGATTGCCGTGATGTCCACAGGACGTTCTTACACCATTGATAAATGCGGTATTTTTACACCAAAGCGACAAGAAATGGAAAGCTTAAGTGCTGGTGAGGTGGGTTTTGTGATAGCCGGTGTTAAAGATATTCACGGTGCCCCTGTCGGCGATACCTTAACGCATACGGTAAAGCCAGCGGATAAGGCGTTGCCGGGTTTTAAACGCGTTCACCCGCAAGTCTTTGCCGGTTTATTCCCGGTCAATACCGATGAATTTAGTGATTTTCGTGAGGCCTTAGAGAAATTAAGCCTCAATGATTCCTCGCTGTTTTATGAACCGGAAACCTCCGAAGCTTTAGGTTTTGGCTTTCGCTGTGGTTTTCTGGGCTTGTTGCACATGGAGATAGTCCAAGAGCGCTTAGAGCGAGAATACGATCTCGATCTCATTACCACCGCTCCGACGGTGGTGTATGAGATCGAGACGACACGCGGCGAAACACGTCATGTGGATAATCCCGCCGATTTGCCGGCCGCTAATTTCATTGCATCGATGCGTGAACCGATAGTCTTGGCCAATATATTGGTTCCACAGACCTATTTAGGCGCGGTGATAACGCTTTGTAATGAACGCCGTGGTTCACAGACCAAACTGCTCTATACCGGCAAGCAGGTTTCTTTGTCGTATGAGTTACCGATGAGCGAAGTAGTCCTCGACTTTTTTGATCGTTTAAAATCCTTGAGTCGAGGTTATGCCTCACTTGATTATCAGTTTATTCGCTTTCAAGAGGCCGATTTAGTCAAGTTGGATATTCTAATTAATGGTGATAAAGTCGACGCGCTGGCATTGGTAGTACACCGAAATCAATCCCAATATCGAGGTCGTCAGTTGGTAGCGCGACTTAAAGAGTTAATTCCTCGCCAGATGTTTGAAGTGGCTTTACAGGCGGCCATAGGCGGGCACATTATTGCTCGCGAAACTGTCAAGGCTTTACGTAAAAATGTCATTGCCAAATGTTATGGCGGCGATGTTTCACGTAAGAAAAAATTATTAGAAAAACAAAAAGCCGGTAAAAAACGTATGAAGCAAGTGGGTCGCGTAGAGATTCCGCAACAAGCTTTTCTAGCGGTCTTACAGTTAGAGAAAAAATAATCATATCCTAAGGGTTACTTAATATGAGTTTTAATTTTGAATTTTTTTTGACGACAGCGGTGATCGTATCGGGTGCCATCGCTTTAGTCGATGTATTGGTTTTTGCGCCGACGCGCCGACGCAAAAAAATAGAACATCCGCCGGTTTTAATTGAGTACGCTTATTCCTTTTTCCCCATTTTGTTAATCGTTTTACTCTTACGCTCTTTTTTAGCCGAGCCTTTTCGTATTCCTTCTGGCTCCGAAAAACCGGCACTGTTAATTGGCGATTTTATTGTCGCGAATAAATTTAGTTACGGGATACGTTTACCGGTGTTACATAAAAAGATAATCGCTGTCGGCGAACCAAAACGCGGTGATGTTTTGGTCTTTTTATGGCCTAAGGATCCCTCCACCTATTTTATTAAACGTATTATTGGTTTACCCGGCGATGTGATTTGCTATAAAAATAAAGTATTAACGATCAATGGCCAACTTATCCCACAAATCAGTTTAGGAGAGCGTAGTGATCAAGATGGTGCGAATGAAAAATGGCCGGTACTCCTTAAGCAGGAAGACTTATTCGGGATTCAACATGAGATTTATCTGCGCCCTGATCAGCTGGCGACTGATTTTTCAATTCGTGTGCCCGAAGCTCACTATTTTGTGATGGGTGATAATCGAGATAATAGTTTAGATAGCCGCTATTGGGGCTTTGTTCCTGAAAAAGATCTGATAGGTAAAGCGATGTGGGTGTTTTTTAGTTGGGATAGCGAGCATAATCGAATTCGCTGGAATCGACTGGGTATGCGTATCCGCTAGATGTACTTTCTTATCCTGATGAGGCCATCGTGAGAGCAGAAATAGAGACATTATGTCAACAATTGGATTATCAATTTAAAAATCCTGAGTTATTGGAAGATGCATTGAGTCATCGTAGTTTTCGCGGCAATAAAAATAATGAACGGCTTGAATATCTAGGCGATGCGGTACTTAATTTTGTCATAGCCGCGGCTTTATTTCGTCAAAATATGAAAGCCCGCGAAGGGGAATTGAGTCGCTTACGCGCTAATTTGGTCCGCGGCGAAACCTTAACCGATCTTGCTAAAGAATTTGAACTCGGAAAATATCTACGTTTAGGCGCGGGTGAACTAAAAACCGGTGGCGCGCAACGAAAATCTATTTTAGCCGATGGCATGGAAGCGGTTGTTGGGGCTATCTATCTCGATGGTGGTTTTAAAGCCTGTGAGGCATGCATACTGCGTTGGTATGAACGCCGTCTAGAAAATGTAGAAACATTACCGGACCTAAAAGATCCTAAAACGCGTCTGCAAGAATACCTGCAAGCCAAAAAACTACCTTTACCTGTTTACACCATATTAGCTTTGGAAGGACCGGCGCATCAACAATCCTTTAAAGTGGAATGTCAATTGCATGGTTTGCCAAACAAAGCAATTGGGATGGGCAGTAGTCGTCGCCGTGCCGAACAAAAAGCGGCCGAAAAAATTTTAGCGGAATTAGAATCTATTTAAAACGTCAATGATAACCTCATGAAAAACCAAAAAACCCACTGCGGTACTATTGCCCTTGTGGGGCGCCCCAACGTCGGTAAATCGACCTTACTCAATCAAATATTAGGTGAAAAGCTCAGTATCACCTCGGCTAAACCACAGACTACCCGTCATCAAATTCTGGGTATAAAAACCAAAGCCAATACCCAGGCGATTTATATGGATACGCCGGGTTTACACCAAAATACCCAAGGTCGTTTAAGTCGAAGCATGGTTCGAGCCGCAATAAATGCCGTAGTGAACGTGGATGTGATTGGCTTTGTAGTCGCCGCTGATCGTTGGACGGGTGAAGACGAGGCTATTTTGCAGCGCTTAAAGCAACAGAAACATCCCGTGGTGTTAATCCTTAATAAGGTGGATAAAGTGAAGGATAAAACACGCTTATTGCCTTATCTGCAATCTTGTTATGAAAAGATGTCATTTTTAGCGATAGTACCTGTTTCTGCGCAAAAAGGGGATAATATTGACGAATTAGAAAAAGTCATTGACCAGGCCTTGCCAGTGGCAGAATTTAGCTACTCGAAAGATATAGCCACGGATCGTAGCCAGCGTTTTTTAGCCGCTGAGTTTATTCGTGAAAAATTAATGCGTAGCCTCTACGAAGAACTTCCCTATGGGTTGACGGTGAGCATTGAGCAATTTGAAGAACAAAAAAAGATTATTAAAATAGCCGCTATCATCTGGACAGAACGGCCGGGACAAAAAATAATTATTATTGGTAAAAAAGGCGAATTACTTAAAAAAGTAGGCACCGAAGCGCGCAAGGATATGGAAGCTTGTTTTGGGAAAAAGGTGTATTTAAATCTTTGGGTTAAAATAAAAACCGCTGGCTTAGAAGAGGAAGCGAGTTAATCCCACGATCATTTTTCATTTTTAGCAATACGCCGCAAGGCCTCTTGTAAAGGTTTTACCGGGATACTATTGGCGGTATTTTTTAATAGTTGCGCGCTAGCAGACGATAAGCGCGGTGGAAGTCGGCTTAAGGAAGAAGTTGTGTGATGAAAGTGAGGTTGGATAGACCATTCAATATGGCTTAGGCCTTGCAAATCAGGATATGAGCGTAATTTTTGTCGGATCTCCGGAAGCGTATAGCGTAAGCGCGTCGCCCAAGCGGCACTGTCACATTCAATAATCAAATAAGTATCGCGGAAATTCGCAACACGACTATGCTCAGCAATATCCGCGGCTACTACCTCTTGCCAGATTTGATTGAGTTTTTTTAGTTGCGCGACCTTTTTTTGGATAAAGGCTAACACGCTCTCGGGATCTTGTTGAAAAATACCCGCGAGGGTTTGTTCAGGAATTGATTTCTTGCGCATGTTTAGTCTATTTTCATCGGTAATATCACCAGTTGTGCGCCGAGTAAATGCAGACGTCGTTGTAGCATGACGGCCGTTTCATTGTGCAATAAGCGCGTTATCCAGTTATCTTTACTGAAAATGAGTTTGCTGGCGAAAAAGAGTGAATGAGGAAATTGGTGGATAATTTTTTCAGATAAACGGGTTAATTTCTCGGTAGGATCCGTTCCATAAGCGGCAAAACCTTTGGCCGCTAAACCTTGTTGTTGACAATAATTGACAAAATAATCCAACATTTCATTGGTGTTTTTCTGCATCGCAGTCAATTCTTTTTTAGCGCTAAAGCTTTCTACATCGACAATTCCGACACTGACAAAAATAAAATTCTTAAAATGATCGGGAAATATACGCAATATCCATAATAGATTATGCAATCCTATGCCGCGATGTTTGCCAACCATCACCACCGCTGTGGCTTCGTTAGGCTGTAAGGGTATTGACAGAGCGGGTGCTTTTAACGGAGTGCTGGTCATCAATAAATCAATATCATGTAATTTTTTAAACACAAGCTGGTAATGTTTTTTGATTAATAGACACATCAAAATAACAAAACCGGTAATTACAACGGTGACCCAACCCCCAAAGGTAAATTTAGAAATAAGTGTTACAATTAAAATACTGAAGGTGACAAGAAATGCGAACGCTGAAAAAATTAAACGGCCTAGCCAGTACGGCGACGCATGGCTACGCTGCTTGATCCAATAAACACAAAGACCCAAAATAGAGAGAGAAAAGGTTAAAAACACGTTCATACTGTAGAGGATCACTAGCCAAGAGACGCGCCCTTTACTTAACCAAAGAATCAGCAGCGCGGCAATGCCAAAAACGATCACGCCATTTTGTGTGACTAAACGGCTGGAAAGATGGCGAAAACGATTCGGTAACCAACTGTCTATCGCCATATTGGCTAAAACACTCGGACCGGCTAAAAAGCCAGTATTAGCACCGACTAATAGTAAGCCCGCTTCTAGGAGTAAAGTGAGTGTTAGCATCGTTTTGGCCAGCGCGGAATCACCTAAAATTTTGTGAAAAACTACCGCGTTTAAGGTTTGACCATAGACAGGATGTGCATGCCATAATAGATACAATAAAATAATGCCGCCGGCGGTGAAACTTAAAGAAAGCGCCATATAAAACATGGTCCATTTACCGGTTTGAACACGCGGTTCCATTAAGCGATTGACATTATTGGAAACGGCTTCTATTCCGGTATAGGTTCCACTGCCTAAGGAATAAGCACGTAATAATAAAGCGATCACAAATAACCACCCCGCTTGATGGGATAGTTCTAGCGTATTGCCCAACGTGTCAGAAAACACACTCGGCAATGTGCTTTTATGGGCAATGACCCCGTAGATGATTAAAAAAAAGTGCGTCGCCACAAAACCTAAAAAGATAGGCATTAAAACTTTGATTGATTCTTTCATGCCGCGCAGATTGAGTGTAATCAATAAGATAATGACGCAAGCTTCCGTAAACAGTTTATAATTCAATAAGGCTTGGGGTAATAAACTAAATAAGGCATCAACTCCGCTGGCCACAGAAATAGCAATGGTAAGTACGTAATCGACGATGAGTGCTGCACCGGATATCAGCCCTGCATACGGGCCTAATAATTGCGTGGCGACTTTATAGCCACCCCCGCCGCTAGGAAATAAGGTGATAACTTGATTATAAGCCAGGGCAATAATAAAAACAGTCAGTATCGTTGCGACAGAAATATACAAGCCTAAGGAACTATAATGAGGGCCTAAGGCAATAAATGCTTCTTCAGGACCATAACAAGAGGAAGACAGACCATCGGCGCCGAGACCGCCCCAGGCTAGAAAAGCGACCAGTGCAATATTGCGTTGAGCGTTTGGGTTTAAAGGGTTTCGGGGTTTCCCGAGCAAAAAACGACCAAGACGTTGGAAAAAAGTCATTCTCATGCAGACACTGAGGAGTAAAAAGCTACTATAGCCGGTTACGCGTTCTTTTTGAAGCACCGCATTTTTTGAGTTTGTTTTTCTCAGTGAAGATTTTAGTTTGTAAGCGAGCCGTACCAGGATTTTTTGAGTGTTTTAGGTGATAATAACCCTTAAAAAATGTTATCGGGCATTTTACGAATAAATAAAACCAACCTTGTTTGTAAAAGCTTTATCGCAAAATGCTTAATTTATATCGTCTTACTAGTGGGGGAACATCGATGAACATATCAGCCAATGAGGATAGCAATATTCCCTGTTTGGCTTCGCATTGCTTGGCGCCTTTGCATCAATTAGAAGAAGCGTTGCTCGCTTTTCAAAGTGTGATTGAAAATTGGCTACGCGAACAATGGCGTAAAACACCCGCGCCTTTTTATTCCTCAGTGGATTTACGTAATGCCGGATTTAAATTAGCACCAGTAGATACCAATTTATTTCCCGCCGGATTTAATAATCTGAATGACGCGTTTATCTCTTTAGCCGTACAAGCGGCACAAGAAACCTTAGAACGTTTAGTCCCAGGATGTTTACGTATTTTATTAATACCCGAGAACCATACTCGAAATAATTTTTATTTTGAAAATCTCTCTACCTTGCAGGATATCTTGGAAAAAGCGGGTTTTGAAGTCAGAATAGGGTCTTTACTCGAAGAAATGCAGCAAGCCAAGGAAATTACTTTAGCCTCCGGCGCGCGCATAAAATTGGAACCTATCGTTCGCTTAGACGATCAAATTAAAGTTAAAGATTTTTTACCGTGCTTTATATTATTAAATAATGATTTAGCGAACGGTATTCCCGAGATCTTGCAAGGCATAAAACAAACTATTTTACCAAATATGAGTTTAGGGTGGCATAGCCGCTTAAAATCAAATCACTTTCGTCATTATGCCCAAGTGGCCGGAGAGTTTGCTCAATTACTCGGTCTAGACCCTTGGTTAATTACCCCGTTCTTTTCCCGTTGCGCCGAAGTTGATTTTATGCAGCGCGAAGGTGAAGCCTGCATGATGCAAGAAAGCCAACATATACTGCAAGCGACACAAAAAAAATATGATCACTATCATATTAAAGAAAAACCCTATGTCGTCATCAAGGCGGATGCTGGGAGTTACGGAATGGGCGTGTTATCTATCCATGAGCCGGATGAAATCCAGCAATTAAATCGAAAAAAACGCAGCGACATGATGGTTTCCAAGGGTAGTCGTTCTATTGAACAGGTTATTATCCAAGAAGGGGTTTATACCTTTGAAACCTGGAATGAAGCGGTGGCGGAACCGGTTGTTTATATGTTAGGACAATATGTAATTGGTGGGTTTTATCGCGTTCATACCGGTCGAGGGGTCAGTGAGAATCTAAATACCCCCGGTATGCAGTTTGAACCGCTGCCTTTTGTGAAAGCCTGTAACATGCCTGATCAGACTAAGCCACAAAAAGGCAAATGTGCCAATCGTTTTTATGTTTATGGTGTGATAGCGCGTCTTGCCTTACTGGCAGCCGCGCGAGAGCAAGCCGATGTATTGAAGAAAATGGAGTAAGCACATGCCAAAACCACTCGGCGTTATCATGGACCCCATCGCAGGGATTAACCCTAAAAAAGAGTCGACATTGGCCATTTTACTGGAAGCGCAACGGCGATCTTGGCCACTTTTTTATATGGAAGTCAACGATCTTTTTTTACGAGATGCGATTCCTTATGCGCGTATGCGTAGTTTGAAGGTAAAAGATGATGCCAAGCATTGGTTTGAGTTTACAGGAGAACAGCGACTCGCTTTAGATACCTTATCGGTCCTATTGATGCGTAAAGATCCACCGATTGATATGTCCTATATTTATGTCACACAGTTACTCGATAAAGCGCAGCAGCAAGGGGTGCTTGTTGTCAATCGTCCACAAAGTTTGCGCGATTTTAATGAAAAACTCTTTACTTTAGATTTCCCACAGTGCTGTCCACCCAGTTTAGTGACCTCTAGTATTCAAGCGGCCAAAAATTTTTTGGCCGTGCATCACGATATTATTGCCAAGCCACTGGATGGAATGGGCGGGCGATCCGTATTTCGATTGGGTTTAGCCGATCCAAACTGTAATGTCATTTTAGAAACCTTGAGCGCTAACAATCAGCACTATTTATTACTACAACGTTATATTCCGGAAATTTTAGCAGGTGATAAGCGTATCCTCCTGATTAATGGTGAGCCTTTGCCTTATGCCTTAGCGCGAATTGCACCACCGGGAGAGACCCGGGCTAATTTAGCGGTGGGCGGAAAAGGCAAGGCAGTTGCTTTGACTGAGCGAGATTATTGGATCTGCGAGCAATTGAGTCCTACTTTACGGGAAAAAGGTTTAATTTTGGTGGGTATCGATGTTATTGGGGATTATCTAACCGAAATTAATATCACCAGCCCTACCGGAATTCGTGAGCTGGATGAACAATGCCATCTTAATATAAGTGCTCAGTTATTAGATAGCGTTGTTTCGTTATTAGCACCGAAGTGAAACTCAATGAAATAACGGGCGTTAACTTAAAATGTCGTTGCCACGCTGTGAATTACGACTTAAAAATAAAGTCGCTTTTATAACCGGTGCCGCTCAATAACGTCGGCATTTTTAACGCCCTTAGTGGGATTCTCTATTAGGAGAAAATGAGCGTAAAAAGACAGCGATTGCCAAAATGACGCAATCTATCCCTTTAAAAAGAATGGGTCAGCCGATGAATGTTGCTTATGCCGCACGCTAGCTTGCTTCGGACGAGTCAAACTTTGCCACAGGGATTGAATTGGTCGTAGATGGAGGTATTTTTTCGGGCTCTGCGGCAACGCCCGAAAAAAAATAGCGGCTAAGCGACGCTTCAAGGCAGCGTGTACTATTATTTAAGAGTATGGATGAGTTTAGGTATAATTTTAACCTAACCTCGATGATTACCTAGGTGCTACTTGATGATGAAATCCACGGCTATCCAACTGAACAATTTGAAGTGCTTATTAGCGCCTCGTCCACGGGATGCCCATAAAGGCTTATTCGGCCACGTTTTAATTGTCGGCGGCAATGACGGGATGGCCGGTGCGGCACGTTTAGCGGCAGAATCTGCATTACGTATCGGTGCTGGCTTAGTCAGTGTGGCCACTAAAAAAGATCATATCGCCGCTATTGTCAGTGAGTGCCCTGAGATCATGGGGCAGGGTGTTAAAGGTGCTAGGGATTTAAAGGCATTGATTAGCAAAGCCACTGTCATCGTCGTGGGAACCGGACTTGGCCAAACAAGCTGGTCACAGCAGTTATTCAAACGCGTCCTGACGACTTCGCTGCCGAAGGTTCTTGACGCGGATGCTTTAAATTTATTAGCCAAGCACGCCAAAAAATCCGAGCAATGGATCCTAACACCGCATCCAGGTGAAGCGGCACGCTTATTAAATTGTACCATCAAGGAGGTTCAAGCGGATCGAATCAAGGCAGTTACGGCATTACAAGCACAATATGGTGGCGTTGTTGTCTTAAAAGGGGCAGGGAGTTTGATTTGTAGCGCCAATTCCTTAAGTATTTGCGATTTAGGCAATCCGGGGATGGCCAGTGGAGGGATGGGGGATGTACTAAGCGGTGTGATAGGTGGATTGCTTGCGCAACATCTCACATTACAACAAGCGGCTGAATGCGGTGTTTATCTACACGCCTGTGCAGGCGATTTAGTGGCCGCACAACAAGGTGAGCGCGGCTTGTTAGCGAGTGATTTGATGCCTTATTTACGCGATCTCGTGAATGCCTAAACAAAAATTTCTCTATTTAAAAATTGAGGTAAGTTTGAGCGGTTTATATAATTTCTCTTTTTATGGCCTCTCTAGAGTATTCCTAAGTGTAATTTGGCCGCGGTGGACATATTTTCGCTGCTCCAGGGTGGGTCCCAGACTAATTCTACCTGCGCCTTACTAACCCCAGGCACATTATGAACTACGTTTTCGACAATACCCGGAAAGCTTTGTGCCACAGGGCAGCCAGGTGAAGTTAATGTCATTTGAATTTTTACCGCGCCTTGGGGGTTAATCAATATCTGATAGATAAGGCCTAAATCATAAATATTGACCGGAATTTCGGGGTCATAGACCTTTTTTAAAGCGTCAATAATTGCATTTTTTAATTGCAGAATAGATGCTGGGCTAAGAGGGTAACTTGTTGTGCTCATATAGTATGCCTGTGCAGTCGTATCAACTTTTTACAGGGTCGATCGGGTGATAAAACGATTTATTTTTTTACCTATGCGTATTAAGAAAAATTAATCTTCGGTAGAAACGGTCTCATTTTTTTGTTGTAAGGCAGCTAATAAGGTATGCCATGCTAAGGTCGCGCATTTTACCCGAACAGGATAGGCTTTAACCCCTGAAAACACCGCTAATTTTTCTAAAGGCGCGATTTTTTCTGGGCAAGGTATTTCGCTGGTGAGTAATTGATGAAAGATTTGGAAGAGTGCTTCCGCCTCACCGATCGTTTTTCCTTGTAATATTTCCGACATCAGTGAAGCGGAAGCAATAGCGATCGCACAACCGGAACCATGGAAGCTAATCGCGTTAATTCTTTGATCGTCGACCTTAAGATAGAGTGTTAATTTATCACCACAGAGTTGATTAAAACCTTGAGCGTGTCGATTCGCTTGCGGCATCGTATGAAAATGACGCGGACAACGTCCATGGTCTAGGATCATTTCTTGGTAAAGCTCACGTAGATTCGAGATCATGATTAATTAAAAAGCTGTGTTAAGGTGTGTAAACCGCTTATTAAGGCATCGATATCTTCTTTACTATTATAAAAAGCTAAAGAAGCACGCACGGTAGAATCGACATTAAAGCGCTGCATTAAAGGCATTGTACAATGTTGGCCGGCGCGTACCGCAACACCCACTTCGGCATTTAATACATCACTAATATCATGTCCATGTATACGCACACCGCGCGAATCATTCACCGTAAAGTTTAAGATAGCGGCTTTTTCTGCCGCCGTGCCTATTAAGCGTAGTCCAGGAATAGTTTGTAATTGTGTATTGGCATAGTTTAGCAAAGCCTGTTCGTGCGCTTGTAAGTCCGCAAAATTAAATTGATTGAGGTAGTCAATACTAGCGCCTAAGCCAATGGCGCCGGCAATATGCGGAGTGCCGGCCTCAAATTTATAGGGCGGTTCGCGATAAGTGCTTTTTTCAAGGCGGACTTCGGTGATCATGCTACC
>CAZSWN010000020.1:0-25121 GCA_964611135.1 uncultured Coxiellaceae bacterium
GAGCAGTAGACTTTTAATCTATTGGTCGATGGTTCGATTCCATCACGGCCCACCAGTCTAATCAATTGCTTAGCAATTAACCTAACTACCCGTTTAAAGTTGATTGTACCAATAATTCTTTCTGTCTCTCGTTATTTATTCTAAACGCAAAATCGCTACGCTTGTGTTGGAATCCGCATCAGAAACAGTCGTGACTGGTTTATTCGGCACGCAAGATGCTTTAAAGAAGTTTTTAATCTCTGTTGTTGATAGATATTCTAATACCTTTAGCAAAGCATCTCCGTTTAAACTGACGCTATTATCCTTCGATCTTATTTTACATTCTTTGGCTAAACCTAAAAGATTGTCTCTTTCCTTTTTCAGGGTTATTAATTTTTCTAATTTATCCTTTAACCTATTGGAAAATATAAGAAACGTTTCAAGAAAATTAGTTTGATTAAATTTTTCCTTAAAGCCATCAAGGACCCACTTACTAAATAGTTTTACTAATTCACTCGTCTCTGTTGTACAAAACTCATAAATTGAAAGTCGGCTTCCCAAAATATTCTCTTTCTGCATACTGTTAATTTCAGCACAACAAGCATCCCAAAACTCGGATAAAAAAGGCTTATCATGGATATAATTAGGCTTCGCCGCACTCCGATTTTCTAACAAAATAGTCTGTATAAATAGTTTTGCAGTTTCGGTACGTTTAAATCTAACGACGCGATACAATGCGGTCTTACCCTCTTTATCCAGCACAGTAACGTCAGCCCTATTTGTTATAAGCAACTTTGGAATTTGTAGATTCCTATGTAGCGCAGCATGATGCAACGCGGTTCTACCCTCGTTATCAACGGCATTAAGCTTCGCCTTGTTGTTTATAAGCGATTCAACAACTGCCTTGTTCATAGATATCACCGCATAATGCAGCGCTGTTTTACCTTCTTTATCAACGGCATTAACGTCCGTTTTATTGTCTAACAGTAATTTTGCAATTTCTGAGAAACTAAATCTATCGGTCAGAATAGAAATAATGGCATAATGCAAGGCCGTTTTCCCCGCTTGATCCGCCACGTTGACATCAATTTTATTCCCTAAAAGCCGTTCTACCACCGCTTTATCGGCCGATTTAACCGCATAATGCAGTGCTGTTCTGCCGTTTTCATCGACTGCATTAATATCCGCGCCTATTTCCAAAAGCTCCAGTACGCACTGTTCACTAAACTTTTTTTCTTTGAATAAATGGAGCCATTTTTCAGTAGGGTCTTGCCATAACGCTTTCTCCTCGATCGATTTTTGAAAGGCTTGCTTTACTACACTCTCTTTTCTTATTTTATCTTCCATAAATGATCCCTGATTAAAATCTTTCTTTCGCAGTATCCTTAAAAGATAATGAGTATTCAATGCGCGTTTTTATTTAAAATAATACCCACCTGTTACCCTGGCGTTTATAGTTTTCTAGTTTTAAGCACCCAGAAAAAACTAAATCCTAAACCTAAAATACTTAAAAATCCTAAATAATTAGCATATCCTTGCCAACTGGCTGGCATGATGGCGAATAAGCGCGGATTTCCGCTAATAGACAGAGGGATAGCGAGTAATACATCCATCAAAGCGGCTCCTGCGACTAAACCACAACTGAGTAACACCGCATAATGTTGTCGAAAATCCAGCGATTTCTGATCGTCTTTAGCACGTAATTTCCCTTGTAAAAAAAGTTTGGCTCCAAAAGCCAGTAAACTACCGATAACTAAAGGCGTAGAAGAGCTCAACGGTAAATAAATTCCCATGCCAACACCTAATAAAGAAATAGTAATACCGCCTAAACTATTCAATAGAATTAAAGTGGCCATAATAGCCGCGCCAATGCCCATCATGCTCCAGGGGAGATCGTGATTAAACACGCCTTGTGTTAAACCCGCCATCATAGCCGCTGGCGGCGCCGATAAACTTAACTTAGGATCCATGCCACTATGGGGAAATACGGTGGTCAGCCCGTAGACATTAAATAATAATTGCATCACATAAGGGATCACGAAAGCAGCAACTACCACCCCTAGTATTAACATCAGTTGTTGCTGCCACGGTGCCGCACCAATAAGATGACCTACTTTAAGATCTTGGATATTATCATTGGCAATACAAGCGCTACCGGCAACAACAGCACCTACCATGATAGAAATAGCGGCCGCATTTACTAATTGTGCGGTTAATAATTCGTCTCCTTTCAAAAAAAGCAGTCCTCGCACGAGTAATGCCATTAATAATAAGGCCGCAATAATAATGGCTGAACCTGGACTTGCCGTAACGCCCACTAAACCGGAAAAATAACCGCAAATAGCCGCAAAAACAAAGCCAATCACGAGCACATACAAAACGGCGATTACAATAAAAAGTTGTGGCCTATTGAATAAATCATGGATAGGTAATAGCGACTGAAATAAAAAATAAACGCCTACCGTAAGAATTAGTAAACCAGATAATAAATAACGTTGGGGTAAATCTTGTTCTGTGGCTAATAAACCGGCCTTTGTCGAAGCAGGGTGTAATAAGCCTTGCAGAGAAATACGTAAACTTTGATAAAAAGGTTTTAATAAATTTAATAAAGTCCATAGTCCGGCACTGATCATGGCGCCCAAACCAATATAGTGGATATCCGTTCCATACACCGATAAACTTTTTGGCAAATTAAAGGGTGATGGTAAGGCGGCAAAGAAACTTAACAGTGGTAAAGAGAGGCCCCAGGCAATGAAGGCCCCTAGCAATAAACTGAGACCCACATTAAAACCAATCAAATACCCCACACCTATCAATGCCGGTGAAAAACCTAATCCAAAACCTAGTACGTTTGATGGCCCTAACACCCAAAATTTTTCAACCGAGCTCGCCATTATTTTTAAACCTGACTGAGCCAACTCTAATATACCACCTAAACCAGTACCGATAAGCATCTCACCGATATGAAAGGTTTGTTTTTTACCGAGTTGTAACACCTCGGCAATCGCCTTGGCTTCTGGGAAATAGAGTTGCGGTGTTTTTATTAGAATCTTGCGCAATGGAATAGAAAACAAAATACCTAATAAGCCACCTAATAAAGCAATGGCCACATTTTCTAAGTAAGGAAAGTGATGCCAATATCCAATGATAACTAAAGCCGGCACTGTAAATACGATACCTCCGGCAACCGCTTCCCCTGCCGATGCCGCCGTCTGAATAAGATTGGTTTCAAAAATATTTCGGCTTTTAAAAAGGCGAAGTATGGCCATCGCCAATAGCGCTGCTGGAATGGATGCAGAAGGCAATATGCCTATTTTTAACGCTAAATAAGTGCTAGAAGCCGCCAAAATAATCGCTAAAAAAATAGATAATAAGATTACCCTTAGCGTAATAACAGCGGATTGTTCGATATCCACAGCCTGCATAAACTACTCAATTTTTAAATAAAATCTTCGACCATATAATTTTTCAAAGCCGCTGGAATACGTATTTTGCCATCGGCTGTTTGATAATTTTCCATAATGGCCACCAAGGTGCGGCCTACTGCTAAACCCGAACCATTTATTGTATGGATCAATTCATTCTTATTGGTTTTAGGATTACGCCAACGCGCCGACAAGCGGCGTGCTTGAAAGGCTTCAAAATTACTACACGATGAAATCTCTCGATAGGTATTTTGACTGGGCAACCAGACCTCTAGATCATAGGTTTTAGCGGAACTAAAGCCTAAATCACCGGTACATAAGGCAACCACTCGGTAAGGTAATGCTAATTTTTGTAGTATCGCCTCGGCATCCTGGGTTAACTGTTCCAAAGCTTGATAGGAATTTTCCGCTTCTACGAAATGGATCAACTCTACTTTTTCAAACTGATGCTGACGTATCATGCCGCGTGTATCTTTACCGTAGGAACCGGCTTCACTGCGAAAACAAGGGGTGTGACACACGTATTTTTTAGGTAAATCATCGGCTGAAAAAATAATATCTCGGGCAAGATTGGTCACCGATACTTCAGCGGTTGGGATCAAATAAAATCCCTGATCTCCTTTTAACGCAAATAATTCCTCGGCTAAATTAGGCAGTTGGCCTGTCCCTAACAAACTTTCACTATTAGCAATATAGGGAACATAAACTTCTTGATAAGCATGCTCTTTGGTGTGCACATCGCACATAAATTGGATCAAAGCACGTTGTAATTTTGCCAACTTATCGTATAACACCACAAATCGTGATCCTGCAATTTTAGTCGCACTGGCAAAATCCATTAAGCCATTTTCTTCACCTAAGCAAATATGATCTTTTGGAGTAAAATCAAAAACCGGAATATCACCCCAGGTGCGTAACACCTTATTCTGTGTTTCATTTTCACCAATAGGGACCGAAGAATGGGGGAGATTAGGGATTGTGAGATAAATTGCATCCAACTGTTTTTGTAAATCCTTAAGTTCACGCTCACAAAGCTCACGTTGGGTTTTCATACCAGCCACTTCTTCAATCAGTGTTGTCACACACGCACCTTTTGCTTTGGCGCTGCCTATCGATTTAGCATGGCGATTACTCGCATTTTGTAAGGCTTCCGTTTCAATTTGCAGCGCTTTTCGACGTGCTTCCAAACGCGTTATCAAGCTAACATCCAGCGGGTAAGCACGGGTCGCTAGCCGTTTTGCAATCGCTTTGATTTGAATATCGTTACGTAAATATTTGGGATCTAACATATAATGCCTAGGTTGCTCTTTTTTAAAACGGTCCACTAAAAAGTAATTATGACGGCAAAAATCATCAATGGCAAAGCGATTGCTCAACAAATTCGTAACGATTTAAAACTCAAGCTTACGCACCGACTCCGCCAGGGGCTGAGCATCCCTGGTTTAGCGGTTATTTTAGTCGGTGAAGATACCGCTTCCCAGATCTATGTGCGAAATAAGCGCGATGCCTGCCGTGATATTGGGATAAACTCAGTGGCGTATGATCTCCCTTTACACAGCTCTGAACGTACATTGCTGACACTCCTACAAGAACTCAATGTTAATACAAAGGTTCATGGAATTTTAGTCCAACTTCCACTGCCAAAAACAATTAATACCGCTACTATTTTAGCGTGTATTAATCCTAAGAAAGATGTTGACGGTTTTCACCCGATTAATTTAGGCCTGTTAGCACAAGGCCGTCCTTACTTGCGCCCTTGTACGCCTTATGGGGTGATGCGTTTGCTCGAATATGAAAAAATCCCTTTAAAAGGTTTAAATGCCGTCATTGTAGGTGCCTCGAATATTGTGGGTAAACCAATGGCCTTAGAGCTTCTCAATGCAGGGTGTACCATCACCGTTTGTCATAGTGCAACACGTGATTTAAAACAAGCGATTCAAGAAGCGGATTTATTAGTCAGTGCTATTGGTAAAGCGAATATTATTCAAAGTCAGTGGATAAAGCCGGATGCGATCGTCATCGATATTGGGATTACCCGTTCGCCGAGCGGAAAATTACACGGTGATATCGCTTTCGAGAGTGCTAAATTACTAGCCGGCTATATAACCCCAGTCCCTGGAGGAGTTGGCCCCATGACGGTCGCGATGTTGCTAGAAAATACTTTATTTGCAGCCGAACACTACGATAATTAAACCGTATCAAGACGAATACTTTTCCACTAAGTAACTAAAGATTGTCAATATCGACATCGCTTCTCCCCCTTCGGGTCTGCCCGGCCGGCTACCGACATTGTAAGCATTGAAATCAATATGTAGCCAAGTGGTATCTGCGTGTACAAAGTTACGTAAAAATAATGTGGCGGTAATCGCGCCCGCAAAAGCCGATGATCCACAATTGTTTAAATCGGCCAATTTACTCTCTAACAACTTTTGGTAAGGTTTATAGAGCGGTAAACGCCACATAGGATCTTGTTCTATTTGGCTATGTCGGACGATCGCATTGGCTAAGTCTTCTTGATCAGTGAAAAAAGCACTTATTTCTGTTCCTACCGCCGCTCTTGCTGAACCGGTCAGGGTTGCAAAATCAATCAATAACTCCGGTTTTTCACGATCAGCTTCACTCAGTGCATCCGCTAAAATAAGACGCCCTTCTGCGTCGGTATTCCCAATTTCGACACGTAAACCCTGTCGCATTTGAATAATGTCACCTGGTTTATAGGCATTTCCGGCAATAAGATTTTCAACCGCCGGAATCAATAAGCGCAAACACAATGGTAACTGAAGTGACATTATCATCTCGGCTAAACCGATCGCATTCGCCGCTCCCCCCATATCCTTTTTCATCGACAACATATTGGCGGCTGATTTTAAATCTAATCCCCCCGAATCAAAGCAAACACCTTTTCCAACTAAGGTTAGCTTTGGTGCTTTAGGATCCCCCCATCTTAAGTCGACTAAACGTGGGGCACGACAACTGGCTTTGCCCACGGTATAAATAGCGGGATAATTCGCCTTCAGCAAGGCATCACCGACAACTTGTGTAACAGTTGCATTAAATCTTTTGCCAAGCTGGAATACATTGTCAACTAATTCGGCAGGACCCATATCATTTGTCGGGGTGTTAATTAAATCGCGGACACGATAAATTGCTTTTACTTTAGCCATTAATAAAGCCGTCTGTTTTTTGGATGTTAATAACAGTTGTGCTAAAGGTCTTGTCGATGCTTTATAAAGTGTAAATTCATACGCCCCTAAACCCCACGCTAAAGCGAATCGGTGTTGTAATGCGTCATCGTAGATATCCTCTATATGGTAATGTCCTTCGGGCAATACACTGGGAAGCAAACCAAAAGACCAAAAATCTAAGGCATCATTACGCAGCAGCAAAACCTGTTGCAGTTGTCCTTCTTTTCCAGGCAGTAAGGCATAATTTCCTGGTTTTACGGTAAAATTAATCGCCCGCACCCACTGTTGCGTCATTTGGCTCTGTTTCTTTAACCAGGAATGCCATTCCGCTTTTAAAATAGAAATAATAGGTATCGATCGCGAAGATTGATAAATAAAACAATTAAGCACTCAAAACCTCCCCTGCAGAAACATACGGCTTATCAAACACACTTGCCACCGCTTGGTGTGTTATATGTCCTCGAAAAATATTGAGACCATTGCGTAAATGCACATCCTCGGCAAGCGCTCTATCAATACCCTTATTGGCTAAGGCTAAAATATAAGGCAAGGTAGCTTGCGTCAATGCAAACGTAGAGGTACGAGGAACGGCTCCTGGCATGTTACTCACACAGTAATGGACGATATCATCAACTAGGTAAGTAGGATGGGTATGTGTCGTAGGACGACTACTGGCAAAACAACCGCCTTGATCGATAGCGACATCTACAACGACCGAACCTGAACGCATTTTTTTGAGCAAATCACGCGTCAAAATTTTCGGTGCTTCAGCCCCTGGAACTAAGACAGCGCCTACCAAGATGTCCGCAAGTGGTATATATTTCTCCAGTGCATCTTGTGTCGAAAAAATAGTATTTAATTGGCCACCAAATTGTCGATCTAATTTCTTTAGCCTCGCTACGGATTTGTCGAGTACGGTCACTTGAGCTTCTAATCCTAGGGCCATACGAATCGCGTTGCTACCAACAACCCCGCCTCCTACAACAAGGACACTGGCGGGTGCAACACCCGGAACACCGGATAATAAAATACCTCGTCCACCTTGTGCTTTCTCTAAGCAATGTGCGCCCGCTTGTATAGCCATACGGCCGGCCACTTCACTCATAGGGGCTAACAAGGGCAAACCACCCTGTGCATCCGTCACTGTTTCATAAGCAATGGCGGTACAATGTGACGCTAATAAAAGCTCTGTTTGTTGTTTATCCGCCGCTAAATGTAAAAAAGTAAATAAGGTTTTTCCGGCGCGCAAATAGGCGCATTCCTCTACTTGAGGCTCTTTCACTTTAAGGATTAAGTCGCCCTGTTCAAAAACCTCCTTAGCTGTACTCAGTACCGTCGCTCCCGCCGCTTGGTAATCGCTATCTGAAATATCCACACCGCTCCCCGCCTTGGTTTCAATAAATAGTTGATGGCCATATTTTGTCAATTCACGAACGAGAGAAGGGACAATGGCGACTCTATATTCATTGTTTTTAATTTCTTTAGGGATCCCAATACGCATATTAACTCCAAATGAATGAGGGCTGTTACCTAAGATTTTTTAGCTTTTTCTACGAAGCGTTCTTTTTCAAGCTTAGATATTTACAGACTAACTTTAAGCTGAGCAAAGACACTACACCGAGCACTTAAAAAAATATACCTGCTTTTAAAGTTTCTTCATTATAATGCGCCTTCAAACAAGTCGCTAGAACTAGTCACTATCCGTTGTATGCTTTCCTTTCGTTGTCGAATACATTGAGCTTAGTTCAAGATGACAGCTTATGTTATCTTTAGATTTTTTATATAATGAACAGGCCTATCTTTTTTACTTTGCTGGGATGAAAATAAGAAACCCTACTTAAAGTAACATACGCTAAAAAAGGGTATCCTGTGTCTAAAAAAATGAAATTAAAAGGATCAGTGCCCACATGAACCAAACGCCAAAACAAAAAAAGTCCAACGCTACTAACCGTAATAGCTTGTCTGATGAAGACGAATACATGAGAAAATTAATTATTAAATTTAATGCTTGTGGTATTACGGTTACACCTCAAGCGGCAAAGCAAGAAAAGTCCAATTCTGACAGTCTCCATGGCTTACTCGATAATGACAAGAAGAAATTACAGGAAAGCGCTCACTCTCACCCTACCCACACCGAACCCACGTTGATAGCCAAAGAATCCGACTCTACTGACCATAATAGCTTCTCTGATGAAGACAAGGACATGAGAAAGTTAATTATGAAATTAGATGATTGTGGCATTAGCGTCACTCGTCAACCGACGCGACAAAAAAAGCCCAACGTACACAGCCAAAGCGTCGCTAATAACCCTATCTTTACGGGCAAAATAGAACAATCAAAAATCTTTCAACGACGTCATATGGCCAAACACACGGCTTTGCTATCAGAAAAACTGAATAAAAACCCTCTTCCTGCTAGCACGCATCAAATAGCACAACAGGAAAAGTTTAACTTTGGCAGCAATATCGGTATCAATTGTAGAAAAAGGAAATACTCCGTATCATTTGGTAATAAATTAGAAATTCTTGACGGTGAAAAAGAAAAAAAAATAGCGGCTTTTTCTCATCCCACTTGTTAATTGTCATTAATGCGCGTGGAACGAAGACCTCCTGCACATAACGTTGTAACGAACCTTAGTAATAAAAAAAAGCAAGACTTAGAAAATATAAAGTAGTGTGCAACAATTCTATTTATCGTTAATGTTATTGAGCATTAAGTCATATAAATGTTTTTTTTCTTCTGTCGTTAAGCCCGATTGCTTTCCTTGTTGTAATAATTTATCAATTTGTCCTTGTGCCGCCGACTTTTTTAAATGCTTGAGTATATCGTGAAATTCAGCTTGTGCGCCGGAAGCCGGAATCGCTAAGGGGTAATTGATGAATTGTTTGATAATTTTACTGTAAACCTCATCCTCACGCCAATATTCTAGCAACATAGCGCTACTTAACTCAGGGTTTTGTTTGAGTAAAAAGAATAATTTAAGCAACAACTCACTACCGGGCAATTCTAGTCGACTTAAGGTATTACACTGCTTTTCAGAAAGTGATTTAACGATTTGTGGAAACTGCACTAATAAGGTAATAGCTAAACGCATCGGCGAATAGCGCGCTGAAATACGTGGATCTTTTAATTTTTTTTGCATCGTTTTAATCGAACTATTTTTATCATTTAACGTAACGCGTCTTAATGTCGCTACATCCATATTAACTAAAGCGGCCAACTGTTCAAACAATTTATGCTGCATAATGCCCAGCGCCACTTTCTCAATCAATGGAATCGCTAATTTAGCTAATCGTGCTTTCCCTTCTAGCTGACTTAAATCAACCTGTGCTAATAAATGGGCAAACAAAAATTCGCCTAAAGATTGCGCCTTTTGCAAGTAAGTTATAAACCCATGCTGACCTTGCTTTTGAATAAAAGAATCTGGATCTTCGCCATCGGGCAATAATAAAAAACGAAATAAATAACCATCTTCTAATAAATCTAAACTCTGTTCGAGAACACGCCAAGCGGCTTTTTTACCCGCTATATCACCATCAAAACAAAAAATTATTTCTTGTGTGCTGCTCATTAAGCGGACAATTTGATCGCGACTAGTCGCTGTACCTAAAGTCGCTACAGCATAGGGAAGCTCGGCTTGAAACAAGGCCAAAACATCCATATAACCTTCAACAACGATAATACGATCGGGTTGACGATTTACTTGGTAGGTTTCATAGAGACCATACAGCTCTTTACCTTTATGAAAAAGTGTTGTTTCAGGCGAATTCAAATACTTGGGTTCCTGTTGTGCTAATACCCGCCCTCCGAATCCTATGACGCGCCCTCTTCTATCACGAATAGGAAAAAGTATTCGGTCACGAAAACGATCATAAAAACCTTGGCCATCGGATTTTTCAACCAATAAGCCAGCTGCCAATAAGTGCTCTGTCTGTTTAAATTTTTTCAGTAAGCTATCCCAAGCAGCGGGAGCGTAACCTAAATGAAATCTCTTGGCAGTTTCATTCGAGATACCGCGCTTTTTAAGATAAGCAATCGCACTGGCATCATCGCGTAATTTTTTTTCATAAAACTGTGCTACTTCTTCTAACAAGCTATAAAGATGAGATGAAACCTTATAAAATTCTTGATGCTGTGCATTTTGTGGAACGGCGATGCCATATTGTTCGGCGAGTTGATTCACCGCTTCTACAAAATTTAGCTTTTCATATTCCATTAAGAAACTCAGTACATTGCCACCGGCCGCACAGCCAAAGCAATAGTAAAACTGCTTCTCTGCTGTAACCGTAAAGGAAGGTGTTTTTTCGGTATGGAAAGGACAACAAGCGACGTAATTTTTTCCTTTTTTCCGCAAAGGAACACGCGCATCAATGACCTGAATAATATCAGAACGCGCTAAGAGCTCATTAATAAATTCTTGCGAGATAGGCGCTATAGACATAAATTCCTGGTACTCAGTATGGTCCGCTTAGAGCTTATGCTAAAAAAATAGGATTATAAAGCAACACCATTTGGCTTTAAAATAACACTTAGTAAAGAAGATGATGGTTTTGAGTAGAGAAGATTTAAGAGAACGCTTTATATGTTAAGTCAAACGCTTTTTAAGCTTGGCGCTCAGCAGCGCCATATCAGCGCGACCTTGTAATTTTTCTTTCATTTCAGCCATGACCTTCCCCATATCGTTAACCGAAGTGGCACCTAATTTTGTGATAACCTCCGATAATAAACCATCGATATCACTCTCACTTAGTGGCTCGGGCAAATAGATTTGGATAATCCCTTCCTCCAAGCGTTCTTGCGCGACTAAATCATCGCGCTTAGCCTGGCTATATTGCGCGATAGAATCACGACGTTGTTTGAGCATTTTGTTCAATATCTGGAAGATGCGTGTATCATCAACTTCAATACGCTCATCGACTTCCACCTGCTTAATCGCGGCTAAAATAAGCCGTATAACACCCAAACGTTGTTTATCCTGCGCGCGAAGAGATGCCTTCATATCTTCTTGAATACGCTGTTTGAGGACGACGACCGCCATGATTAATGCTTACGTTTCATTTTGGCCATGAAAACAGGATTGTCGCGCATCAGACGCTTACGGCAACGCTTCACAGCCGCTGCAAACCGACGCTTGCGTGCTTCGGTTGGTTTCTCGTAACATTCGCGACGACGTACTTCAGCGAATATACCTGATTTTTCACAGGCGCGTTTATAACGGCGTATAGCCGACTCGAGTGTTTCGCTGGTTTTAAGTATTACGCCGGGCATGTAGTGCACTTCCTTAATTAAAGTTAAAATAGGCATCAATTCTAACCAGCAATCCACTAAAATGCAAAGTTTCTATTCAAAACAACCCCATTTTAAACCAAAGGCCATACAGTGTGTCTTAGGTATTGAGACTTCATGCGATGAAACCGGGATCGCGCTCTATAGCGCTGAAAAAGGCCTATTAGCACACTCCCTCTATAGTCAAATAGAACTGCATAATCAGTACGGGGGGGTTGTTCCCGAATTAGCCTCGCGCGACCATATCCTTAAAATCATTCCCTTACTGCAAGAAACCTTATCTGCTGCCAAACTCCCACTCACTGCCGTTGAGGGGATAGCCTATTGTGCCGGCCCTGGTTTGGCCGGCGCCCTACTGGTAGGCGCCGCTTTTGGACGTAGTTTAGGCTGGGCACTAGGCATCCCTACGCTAGGGGTGCATCATATGGAGGCGCATTTATTGGCACCTATGCTAGAAGAAAATCCCCCTGAATTTCCTTTTGTTGCACTACTCGTATCAGGAGGACATACCCTGCTCGCGCAAGTAGGGGGCATCGGAGACTATAAAATTCTAGGTAGCAGCCTAGATGATGCAGCTGGCGAAGCCTTTGATAAAACCGCTAAATTATTAGGTTTAAATTATCCAGGAGGCCCTGCTATCGAAAAATTAGCTGAAAAAGGCCGTGCTAAACAATACAGCTTTCCACGCCCTATGCTAAATAGACCCAACTGTCATTTTAGCTTTAGTGGTTTAAAAACATTCGTAAGCAGTACCTTAAAGTCCAGTGATAAATCAGAGCAAACCAAAGCGAATATTGCCTACGAGTTTCAGGCCGCTGTCGTTGATACCTTAGTTAGCAAGACTCAACGTGCCTTACACCAAACTGGCTTAAAGCGTTTAGTCATAGCCGGTGGTGTAGCGGCCAATACCTGGCTACGAAAAGAGCTGGCTATCATGGCGCTAAAGCAAGACATTAGGCTTTATTATCCACGCCCTAGTTTTTGCACGGATAATGGCGCCATGATAGCTTATTTAGGTTACCGACGTTTGAATTTAGGTCAGCGCGATAAACTCGGCATAAAAACTGTGGCGCGCTATCCTTTAGATAAACTTGATTAATAGCTGTCAACACTTAATTTTATACCGAGTGAGCGCTACAAAAAACATTCAAAGAGAAGCACTAAAAGATTCGGGATATAATGGCTCGTCACTGCTATCTGCCTTCTCCTGCGCATTAGGAGGGAAAAAACCTGTATAGCTACTTGGAGCGGATACAAAATACAAAGAAGGCGAACGACTATGGTTTCTATTGATAAAATTATCCGGTCGTGAAGAGGGTGGCGATCCTTCTGTCTTAGTAAGTAATTTATTTTCAGCATCGCTATCTAGAGTCATTTTTTCACTTGCTGGCTCGTTTAAGCTACTGCTATCGGATACCCCTAATGCAAAAGAAGCTTCTCCAGGGCTAATGTCTTGTCTATATGCGGGGAGCTCTCCATTGCCTTCGAATGACTCATCCTGCGTCGTATTCATACTCGTTTGTTGTGTCACATTGGCATCTTCATCGGTGGCTCGCCATGTACTGGCGTCGACCATAGCCTCTGCATGGAATGTGTTTCCGACTCCGGCTAGCGCCTGGGGTTCTCGACTGTACATTGGATGGCTGGCTTGTCGCCACCCTTGCAAAAACGAAAACCTCGCAGTAGGCTCTACATAAGGAGGAAAAAATATGATCTGAGAAGGCGCTACTGATTGCTTTAAGGATTCTTCTTCACCATTAAGGCGAGCACAAAATAAAAGTATTTTTCTTAATCTGCTCTTATTAGCGGCGTCTGACTTAAATACTAAACCCGATTCCACCAATCTTGCAAAAATATGATCTATATTCAAGTTATCAGGAAATTCCTTGTTTTTATCCATCAATAAAACCTTGTTCACCGAATCTTTATAATGTCGGTTCCAAGCACCCGAAAAAATCCTCACAATAGCTCCAAACCATCCTTCACCTTTAGCATAATCTTTTAATAGCGCCATACAGGTTTTTATCGGATTCTCATCATAAAATCGAATCAATGAATAAAAATTTTTATCCTCTAAATCGAAGCGACGAGCCGGCATGCTTTTGCTCAATGCAGCCCATGTATCCAAACCCTCTTTTTCTACGTCTGTTAATCCGCCTTTTTGTAATTTAAAACTTAGTAAATAAAGAATTTCTTGTGTAAGAAAAGAGAGGTCGATGTGGCTCTCCTTAAATGAATTAATAATTTTATTAATCGCAACATATTGATTATTTGTCGTATTTTCTACCTGCAACTTGCTCTGTATTAAAACCTCATCTAAATTAGTTGCTTCTTCCTCTTTTGAGAATAAATCGCGCCGGATCAATTTAATAATATTTAATTTTAGTAAATATTTTTCTAGCTCGACTTCTTTTATAATTTTTTCACTTCGTTTACTTAAAATCTCATCGTCAATACTGTAAAAAAGCTCGGTCATTTTATCTAGTATCGTTAAATTAGTCTCTCTAGCCATTACTTTTGCACCTGGAAAACGTCTTTCATCCAAATAAAAGGAAGCCTCTTGTATTTCTCCACGAATATTAAGACAACAATCTGGTTTAATTTCATGAATCAATTTAGCGGATTTATTAGGCACGATAACCTTGCTCGCACTGAGATCCAAACCTAATTGTTCGAGTACAAAAAGTGATACCGCTATATTATCAGGATGCACTGCAAAAAAAGTGTTATGAACGGAAATATATTTTATTATATTTTCTACCTTTTCATAAGTGACATCGCCCCCCTCTATAATCACTTTTTCATCCAGTTGCATACATCCAACCGCCTTTAGTAGGGTTCCATAGGCTGGTATGTGCTGCTTTTCAGCCCCCCCTTCTCCAGCAGCGAAAAAAATTTGATTATCATAAGTGATTGCAAATTCAACGAAACCAATTCCGCTGGCAGACTTAGAATAAGGCGCAACAGTCGCTTTATCCCCCTCTTCTAGGTTTATATTTAATCCTTGGGAATGGGCTTGCAATACTTCCGTTTTTTCATGCGTATAAATCAGCCTATTTATATTTCTAAGCGCGAGCTGTTCTGATAAAAGCTTAATGATATTTTTTTTACTTTCTCCTTCCGTTACTTGAATATCCATTGAAGTTGGCACAGCTGCAAATATTAGTGGCGTAGCCGAAGTCGTTGCTTCTAGCTCTAAATTTTCATTGAGTGGATTTAAAAAAGTTTCTAACGCTATTTTTATAGGATCATCAAACATTCGCGACTCATCAATCCTTTTAAGCTTAATATGCATAGGAATAAACTCCATTTTATTAGTAAAAATAAATGTAAAGAGAAGTGCTTTTATTAAAAATTTTTTTTAATAAATTATAAAATTTAGCGCTTTAAACATAACACAAAAATTAAGTCGTAAAAAGCTTCTGCTAAAAACTATTAATTTATTAATTTTTTTCAGTGTTCTAAGATATTTAATTTAGGCTCTTTGCCTAATAGTAGACGTTGAATATTTAAGTAGTGACGTGCTATTAATAAAATAGTCATTAAAAAAAGTGGCCAGTAAATCGGTGGTGGATATTCGTAAAACACATAAAGAAACGTTAATGCCGAAGAAATCATAGAGGCTACGGATATATAACGAAATAAAAGTAATATCACGCACCAACTTAGTAAACCTATCAAGCCAATCGGCCACGCTAAAGCTAACAACCCGCCTAATGCCGTAGCGACACCTTTTCCACCACGAAAACCAAAAAAAATAGGGAATAAATGGCCTATAAAAGCAAAGAAAGCGATCCATGCTAAACATGCGAAGGGTAAACCGAAAAATTTCGCTAAAATAACTGGGATCCAGCCTTTAAGCAGATCCCCTAGCAACACGATACCTGCTAATCGCTTGCCCCCTATTCTTAGTACATTACTAGCACCGGGATTCCCTGAACCTTGTGTACGCGGATCAGGTAAGCGCGCTAATTTACACACAATAATCGCACTGGATAAAGAACCGAGCAGATAAGCAAACAACATAAAAATTAATGCTAATAACATCGTTTTTTCCTAGCTACATTTCAAATAGGCCGCTACCATTTAAGTAAAACGCTAAATCTAAGTATACGGCTAATTTATATTAAATATTCGCATCTTTAATAGGGCGCGGTATAATACTCACTGTAACGCAATATAATTATTAAGGGCCCTACATGACGCCTAAAGCAGATAATTTAATTTGGATTGATCTCGAAATGACAGGACTTGACACGAGTCAAGACAAGATCATTGAGATTGCAACCATTATTACTAATTCACAATTGGATATTATAGAAGAAGGTCCTGTGTTTGCTATTTTTCAATCAGAACAGATTTTAAGCGGTATGGACGATTGGAATCAGCGTCAGCATAAGGGCTCTGGCTTGCTCGATAGAGTGAGAATCAGTAAAACAACCGTAGAAGAAGCAGAAAAACAAACCCTAGAATTTATCATGATGCACGTTCCTCCCAATAAGTCACCCATGTGCGGTAACAGTATTTGCCAAGATCGACGGTTTTTAGCCCGTTGTATGCCGGTATTGGAGAAATATTTTCACTATCGAAATTTAGACGTAAGCACATTGAAAGAGCTGGCTTATCGTTGGTATCCCTCCATGTTGGAAGGCTTTAAAAAAAAATCGAAACATTTAGCCCTAGAGGATGTTCGAGATTCTATCACTGAACTACGCTATTACCGCGAACATCTTTTTAAACTTTAAATTTCACCCTCATAACATGTGTTTAACTATTGGAAATACGCTCCTCCACCGTTGAAATATTCGTATTTTCAATGGCGGGCAGGAACTATTTAGATAATTTTTTGAGACTCATCATGCCTTACTACACAACCAATGAATTAAGAAACGGAATGAAGGTCATACTCGATAATGACCCTTATACTATTTTAGAAAATGATTATGTAAAACCAGGAAAAGGCCAAGCTTTTAACCGAATTAAACTACGTAATCTAAAAAACAATCGCGTTATCGAACGTACCTTAAAATCGGGCGATAGCTTAGAAGCGGCGGATGTATTTGATATTGAGGTTCAATATCTTTATAACGACGGTCATGTTTGGCATTTTATGGCCACTGATACCTTCGAGCAATATGCCGCTGATGCAAGCGCTGTAAGCGAAGCCAAAGTATGGTTGAAAGTACAAGATAATTGCACACTGACCTTGTTTAATGGCTTCCCTTTAAGTATCACACCTGCCAATTTTGTTATTTTAAAAGTAGTGGAAACAGATCCGGGTGTGCGCGGTGACACATCGGGTGGAGGCGGGAAACCAGCCACCTTAGAGACCGGCGCTATTGTGCGTGTCCCTCTTTTTATTCAAATAGGTGAATTAATTAAAGTCGACACGCGTACCGGAGATTACCTCTCCCGTATGAAAAGTAGTTAAGTTAATTTATCTAAGCAATAAAAAAGATGGATGGTCAATGAACCATCCATCTCACTGCGCTCCTGCCCCAATCAATTGTTAAAACTTAAGCATTCGCCCTAAAGTTAACAATGGCGACTATTATCGTTTGTCTTTGTGACCTGGCCATTGTGGCTTATTTGGATTACCTTGTGGGTTATGTCCAGGATTGTGTCCTGGGTTATGTCCAGGATTTTGTTTAGGTTCTTGCGGGTTATGACCTGGCCATTGTGGCTTGTTACCTTGGCTTTGAAAAGGGTGTTTTTGCTGTTTCTTATCGTGAGAAAATTTACCTTTGTTCATAGATGCGCTCCTAATTAAAACATATTAAATACGTCTCTCCCTTTAAGCCTAGCAAAGACCCTGCCAATTACCATTAAACATCATTTAATTGGTCAAAATATAGGCTAATTAGCGCTATTGATGATGGAAGCATAAAATCCAGAAAAATACATCTATTTGGACTTAAGACTAAAGCCATGCGAAAAACTAAGCCACTCTGAGCGGTTACGGGAAACTATAGCGAATAATTTAGCAATTATGAAAAATTAATCGTTGATTAGGGTTAAATGCTTACTTTGCTCAGATCGATTAAGCGACGTGGCGCAAGACGGCCATCATCCAAAATTTCTCCAATGCCAATAAACCGTCCGCTTTCTTGTAACACTAAACGAACCAAGCCCTGCTTAGGAAGATTAGGCAATAAGATAGCTTGACCGCGGTAAAGATAATAAGTCGCTGCCTGTGAAATTTTTAAAAGGGGCCATTCTTGTAACAAACTATCTAGGCTCAGTAAGCACTGATCACGTTCTAGCTGACTCAGTTCTTGTAGTTGCTCTAAGCTCACCATTTGTTCAGCCAAATAATTAGCCACGCCTAAACGGCGCAGATCTTGTACATAAGCGCCACAGCCTAAAGCCTCACCGATATCCTCTATTAAGGTACGAATATAGGTACCTTTACTGCACTTAATTTCCAAATTAACTGTATTTTCATTAATCCTATCGAGTAATTGCAAACGATGTATCGTCACCGTTCGAGGACTACGTTCTACAACGATCCCTTGGCGAGCTAATTTATATAAAGGCCTACCTTTATGCTTTAGTGCTGAAAACATAGGTGGAATTTGTGAAATAGTTCCACAAAAAGAAGCTAAAATAGCTTCTAATTTTTCGAGCGCATCCCTATGGATAGCTCGGGATTCTATAATTTCCCCTTCTGCATCACCTGTATTCGTTTTTATCCCTAAGCGCGCACTCACCCAATAAGTTTTATCCGCATTTAATAAAAATTGAGAAAATTTGGTGGCTTCACCAAAACATAGAGGTAATAGACCAGTGGCCAAAGGATCTAAACTTCCGGTATGGCCGACTTTATTCGCCGCAAATAATTGCTTGGCGATTTGCAACGCTTGATTAGAGCTTATCCCTTTCGGTTTATCGAGCAATAAAATGCCGCTTATCAAGCGTTTTTTGGGGGCTAAGAGATGCATAACTTATTATTTTCTGAAATAATTTTTTTGACACTATTGACACTTACGAGTGGCTATCCCCTAAACGTTTTGCTTTGTCCTTCTCGATAGCTTTATCAATCAAATCATGCAAACGGTGACTTTCTTCCATTAAATCATCATAAAAAAAACGTAAGTTAGGAACGATACGCAGTTGTAGTCGCTGCGCTAAAGCATAACGTAAACGTGCAGCGGCTTTTTGTAACAATTTAACAATTATTTCCTTACTACGCGGTTTGTCATTGGAGCCCTCGACGTCAATCTGTGTAAATAATATATCCGCAAATGATAAGTCACGTGAAACCTTAACGGCCGTAATCGTGATAAATTTCAAGCGGCTATCGGTTATTTCTTTTTTCAAAATAACACTTAATTCTTTTTGTATCAGCTCGCCAATACGCGCGATACGACTAAATTCTTTTGGCATTAAATAGTTCTTGCGACCGTAATACGTTCATAGACTTCTATCATATCGCCAATCCGAATATCGGTAAAATTTTTAATCCCAATACCACATTCCATACCATGGCGCACCTCCGCTGCATCCTCTTTAAATCGACGCAGTGAGTGTAACTCACCTTCGTGAATAACCACATTATCGCGCAGTAAGCGAATCGGAGCGTTACGTCGAACGAGACCTTCTGTCACCATACAACCTGCAATAACACCAAGCTTAGCGGAACGAAAAACCTCTCGAACCGCGGCCAAACCTAAAATATTCTCTTTTATTTCCGGCGCTAATAATCCATTCATCAGGTTTTTAACTTGATCGATGAGGTCATAAATAACGCTATAATAATTCATTATCAAGCCTTCTTTTTCGACTGTTCGCTTTGCTGTCGCGTCAGCTCTAACGTTAAACCCTAGGATTAACGCTTTAGAGGCTAAAGCAAGATTAGCATCTGATTCGGTAATAGCGCCTACACCGACATAAACTAGCTTTATCTTTACTTCAGAAGTAGATAGTTTGTTTAATGCTTCTTGCAAGGCTTCAGCAGAACCTTGCATATCAGTTTTTAAAATTATATTGAGCGTTTTAAGCTGATTTTCATCTAACTGACCAAAGATGTCGTCTGTTTTAATCATGCGTTGCTGTGCTAATTTAGCTTCACGTAATTTTCCTTCGCGGAATAAAGCTATCTCGCGCGCCTTGCGTTCATCAGCCACCACAACGGCTTCATCACCAGCCACGGGCGCACTCGATAAACCAAGTACTTCGACCGGCATAGAAGGCCCTGCCGCTTCTACTAACTTACCCTGTTCATCGAGTAAGGCTCTTACACGGCCATAAGCGGTACCCGCTAACAAGAGGTCACCTTTATGTATCTTTCCACGTTGTACTAGTAATGTGATAACAGGGCCTTTTCCTCTATCTAAACGAGATTCAATAACAATACCTTGCCCTGGACCTTCTTGCGGTGCTTTAAGCTCTAAAATCTCGGCTTGGACTAAAAGAGAATCCAATAAATCGTCAACACCCGCACCGGTTTTTGCCGAAACGGGGATTAACATCGTGTCCCCTCCCCATTCTTCAGGGTTAAGGCCTTGCTTAGATAATTCATTCTTAATTCTATCTAGATCCGCCTCAGGTTTATCAATTTTATTAACCGCCACCACAATAGGGACATTCGCTGCTTTAGCATGTTGGATGGCTTCTATCGTCTGTGGCATAACACCATCATCGGCGGCCACAACCAATACCACAATATCAGTCACTCGAGTCCCTCGTGCACGCATAGCGGTGAAAGCAGAGTGGCCGGGTGTATCTAAAAATGTAATAACTCCTTTTGGTATTTCGACATGATAAGCGCCAATATGCTGGGTAATGCCGCCTGCTTCTCCCTGAGTGACTTTAGTACGACGGATATAATCCAAAAGGGAAGTTTTTCCGTGGTCAACGTGACCCATAATCGTCACTACAGGAGGACGCGCCAATAATTCACCCATTTGTTGTTGAGTAGTGCTGACTAAACCTTCTTCTAATGCATTAGCACTCACAGGTTTAGCCACATGTCCCATTTCTTCGACAACAAGGATTGCAGTATCTTGATCTATGGTCTGATTAATTGTAGCTATCACACCCAATTTCATTAATGTTTTAATCACTTCAGCGGCTTTCACTGACATTTTTTGCGCTAAATCCCCCACTGTAACCGTTTCCGGGATACCGACCTCATGTACGGCCGCTATCGTGGGCTTTTCAAACTGTTGTTGCAAGAATTGATCCGGGCGTTTATGTTTACTTGTTTTTCGTCGAAAATGAAATTGTTCATCTGACTCATCTTCAAATTGATAAATAGCTTTATGCCGATATTTGGCCATCTCTTTTTCTTTTAAGTTACGACCTTTGTGTTTTTTCTCACGTTCTAATTTTTCTGTGTGCGTCGGTAAAGCAATAATCACTTTTTCACTAATTGGTTTCGCTTTTTTTTCTAAATCAGGAACTGATGTTTTGACAGAATCGACAGACGCGGATTCTTTTTCCGTGATCTCGCTCGATGATGCGCTAAGCGGGACTTCATCTGATGTAGTACTTGTTTCTACACTTGCTTTATGTTCAGCCGATACTTCAGATAAACTTCCTTTTTCGACGCTGCTTTTCTCGACTCGGGCTGCCAATTCCTCGGCTTCTTTTTCTTTAGCTTCTTTAGCACGATTTGTTTCTTCATCAATCAAACCTTCGTTACTTTTAACGTAGGTTCTTTTTTTACGCACTTGAACTTTAATGGTCTTTGCCTTACCTGAAGTATCTTTCACTTTAAGTAGACTGGTACTTTTACGAGTACGCGTTAAAGTAATAAGTTTCTTTGCCTTATTATCGGTTGATAACGCTTTTTCGGATTCTGGGGAAACCGTGCTTGTCATCTTATCTTTGATACTTTCTGTCATACTACACTTCTCCTGCCAATATTTGACAGCATTGAAAACCTATTGGACCGGGGTTTTTAAAATATGCATTTTTGCGGCTTCACTTCATATCAGCTCTCTTTATAAAATCAATCGTAGCGCTTACCTCTAAACCTTACTTTAGCGTAAATACATTAGTAAGGAGTAGTGCAAATTTCCTAGCTCTATTCGTCTTTTTTCTCTTCTGCAAACCAAGGCGCGCGCGCCGCCATAATAAGTTCACCGGCTTTTGCACGATCCAGTTCAGTGATTCCTAAATCCAATAGCTCATCTACGGATAACTCCGCTAAGGCCTCACGCGAGGAAACACCTTTTTTAGCTAAATCGGTAGCCACTTCTTCAGTAATACCTTCTAACAAAAGCAAGTCTTGATGTGGCTCTAAAAATTTTTGCTGTTCCGATGTTGAGGCTGTTTTTTTCGTCAGTGTCGCTCGTGTTGCCAATACCTCTTTCGCACGATTTTGTAAGCTTGCTACCAGATCTGCATCAAAATCTTCAATATCTAATAACTCTTGTTCTGATACATAAGCTATCTCTTCTAAACTAGTAAATCCTTCTCGCGCTAAAATTTGCGCAAGCGCTTCATCGATAGCAAGCTGCTCCATAAATAAGTTTTGCAAACCTTCTGATTCGGTATCTACTTTTTTCGCCGCTTCTTCTACCGTAATAACATTGATAATCCATCCCGTTAATTCACCGGCTAAACGTACATTTTGACCATTACGGCCTATCGCTTGTGATAATTGCTCTTCTTGTACCGCGACATCCATCACTTTAGTATCTTCGTCAACGACAATAGAAGCCACTTCGGCCGGAGCCATGGCATTAATAACTAATTGCACTGGGTTATCATCCCATAACACGATATCAATACGTTCGCCGGCTAATTCACTCGAGACAGCTTGCACGCGTGCACCGCGCATTCCCACGCAAGCACCAATGGGATCAATTCGACCATCATTCGTTTTAACGGCAATTTTAGCGCGTGAACCTGGATCGCGCGCAGCACTCTTAATTTCAATGAGTTCTTCGCCAATTTCAGGCACTTCTATCTTGAATAATTCAATTAACATCTCTGGGCGAGTGCGACTCATCAGTAGCTGAGGGCCTCGTACTTGTGGATTAACCGCATATAAATAACCACGTAAACGATCTTCTGAGCGCACTTCTTCACGTGGGATCATTTCTTCACGCGGAACAAACGCTTCTACACTGGCACCCAAATCAACGATTAAACCTTCTCGCGTAATGCGTTTTACGATACCTGACAATAACTCGCCAATACGACTGGTATAGGCTTGGGCTATCTTAGCGCGTTCCGCTTCTCTTACTTTTTGGATGATAACCTGTTTGGCTGTTTGTGCCGCAATACGACCAAATTCTACCGAAGGCATATGCTCTTCTATCACGTCCCCTATTTGGCTGTTGGGATCGCGCTTTTTTGCCTCACTGAGTGGAATTTGCTTCAACGGCTCAAAAGCTAATACGGCGCTATCTTCTTGCTGATAAACTTCAGTCTCATCGGCAACAACTGTCCAATAGCGAAAGGTATCATAGTCGCCCGTGCGGCGATCAATGGCCACCCGAACATCAATATCTTTACCTGCTTTCTTCTTAGTCGCCATTGCTAAAGCCGCTTCTATCGCTTTAAAAATTAGCTCTTTATCAACATCTTTTTCGTTAGATACCGTCTCTGCCACTAATAAAATTTCTTTTTTCATAGCCTGCCTCCGGTTATTTATTCATTTTAGGCAATACATTCGCGCGCAAAATATTGTCCCACGTTAACACTAATTCTTTCCCATCCTGACTCAACACGACCCCCTCTGCCCCTGCCGATAGTAGTAAGCCTTTAAATTTGCGTTGCTTATCTACAGGCGTATGGGTAGATATACGCACAGAGTGCCCAATGAAACGCTGAAATTGCTTCTCTGTAATAAGCGGTCTATCTAGACCTGGAGAAGAAACCTCTAAGTTGTAATGGCCTACTAAAGGATTCTCCACATCAAATAGCGCACTGATTTGACGGCTCACCCGCTCACAGTCGGTGAGCGTAATACCTTGTGCACTATCGATATAAATACGCAGTACGCTGTGTTGACCTTGCGTTAGGTAAAGACAAGCCCATAACTCATAACCTAAGGCCTCAACAGTCGGTAATATCAGGGCTTCTATTGCTGAATTATTTCTCATCATCTACTACAAAAGGGCTTTGGATTATAAAATTACCACCTATCTCCAAATAAAAAGCCCCTAAGTGGGGCCCTATTCATACAATAAAATTGGTAGCGGGGGTAGGATTTGAACCTACGGCCTTCGGGTTATGAGCCCGACGAGCTACCAGACTGCTCCACCCCGCGATAGCGGCAGAGAGTATACTCCATCCAGTGCAATAATTACAATGGGATAATATACCCTAAAGTAAATTCTCTATTATTTGAAAAATAGGCCGGATTACAGGGAAAAATAGCTTAAATAGGTTGGATACCCCTCTCGCTAATCTTAATATTTTAAAAGGTCTTCCAATAATAGGAACTGTCGCGCTTGATGCCTTAGCAGAATGACTATCGTCCTCCTTTTTTGCCTTGGCTTTAAAGCTTGTTGTTTGCTACGCATACCCCCCCCTATTTATATACATACCCTATAAATTTAATTTTTAGTACGCTGTACCACCTCCACGAGGCTTAGTATATAAACTCTCTAAGCGTATTCCGCAGCTATCTAACAATGTGATTAAATTCTTTCCCTCGGGGGTTTTATGTCGTTGCCAATATATTTTAAGATAGCTTTTTAACAAATAGCTATAATCGGGCAAGCTTAGAATTTTTAAAATAGCTTCCGCTTGTTTTAAATCTTGTAGATTTTGAGTGGTTTTTTGGAACAAAATAGCCACTAATAACGTGGCTTTAGTCGCTTTACGTGCTTTATTGCTATAGTAAAACCCTTGTATACACGCTTCTAAGGCCCTGTCTTTATCCCATGTTTGCCAGTCTTTATAGACTTGCAAGGCTTGCTTTTGATATTTCTCATCCTTATGAAACCAGCCATCATGCGTGCTTAATTGCAATAAAAATAACATCGCGGGAATACTGGCTTCTATATTAGCCCAGGAGCAATTACCGATTATTTGTCCTTTTATGGGTAAAATCGCAAGTGGAGCCAAGCCTAATAAACGATGTATCGTTTTTGTCAGAAATTCACCCGATTGACGGGTATAAATTAATTGCTTACATAAGGCATTATTCCAAGCATAGGGATGCTGCATTTGATAGATAACGATACTGCCTTCTCGGCGACTATTTTCACCCCGATCACAGCGAATCAGCCAATCCTTATATTTAACCAATGCAATAGCATGACCTTCATACGCTAAAGGCAA
>CAZSWN010000021.1:0-23829 GCA_964611135.1 uncultured Coxiellaceae bacterium
CGAAAGAGCCCGGCATTCTAACAGTTTACAGTCTATCCAGCTAGCCTCCTTGTTTTCCACATTGAGAATTATTAATCTACCAGTCTCTATAGGGTTTATATTGTTTGATAATTGCTATTATTAGAAGAGTTGTTAGCGCTACTAGGGTTAGCATTTTCATTACGAGGCTTGCTAAAAAAATTAATTATAAGGGGTTCATTAATTAAGTTATTGTTAAAATCAGTAATGGCGGAGGAATTTTCTAAGGAATTAATTTTAGCTTTTAGGCTTCTTTGTAATGTATTTAGTGTCTCAGGCACAATAACTGTTTCTTTTCCAAGTCGGTTTGCTAAAGCTAACATTTGCGGCAAATTATAAATAAGGGCCGCGCCAAAGTTAGACAGCCAGTTAAGTAATTCAGCGGTATTTCCAGAGTATTCTAATTCTTTTAGACTATCTGCCATGGCTTTATGTGTGGTAAATCCAGAAAATAGGGCTGGAAGAATAAAAAGCACCGCGAGCCAAGAGGGTTTTTCTAAGGATGTGAGCTTTTTGCAGCTTGAATTAATCCCTTTAATAGAAAATCCGGCATTAGGTAGGGCATTGCCAATAGCAGCTATGGAGGCAAGTAATCTACTTACTGTTTGATCAGTGCCAAACTTTTTCTCGGATAAGTCTTTCATGCCAAAATAGCTGATGAATACATAAGCTAAAAATTGTGGAATACTTAACAAGCCTATACTGGTATTAAGAGAATAATAGGTTATTTTTTGTCGTAAATTTAGCGTATTATTTATTTCAAATAAGCGAATTAATTTATCCCTGGTTTGCTCATCCGCACTGAGTTGAGAAAATCTTTTAATACCGCTATCAAACTTTTCTATTAGTTTTTCTTTTTCTAATTCTAATGCAGTTTTATTTTTTACTAAGGTAGAAAGACTATTAATTAATTCTAATGAGCCTACTACATTAACCCAAATATTGAGAAAAGCTGTACTTGCTTGAAGCGTAATAGAGGTTGTATCTACATAGTTTCCATCTTCGTCGACAATGTCCATAAAGAAGTTGGGTGCTACACAGGCAGCGGAAAATAGGGTGGCGGTTAAGTATTTCCAAGGCATGTTACGAAATTTAGGTAGCTCAGAGAGGCTAAGAAAGCTTTCGTAATTAAAGATAGCATTCGTTGTGCTTCCGCCTAAAGCCGCAGTCACTTGTAGGGGTTGACCACCTAATGCGGCGGCATTAAAAGAGGAGGGCCAGTACATATAGCCGCTAAAGGCGGATGCAGCAGCTAAAGCTATTTTTTTTAGGGCATAAGTAGGTTTATTTTTTATTTTTTCGAAAAATGTAAGAGATTTGGCATGGTTTGATAGCGGAATCAAAGGGATTTCTTCGATTTCTTCAGGGCGAGTAGGCATTTTATTTTCCTGGGTGGATTAAACATTAATTAGATTTATTATCTATAATATTATAGATAAATTAAGCTTATATTAAGAAAAAAGATGAATAACATAAATTCTATTAAGAATATTTTTATAATTTATTATTTATCAGCTGTTTAACCCGATAATAAGTAAATGACGTTTTTCATCAAGATTGGCGATTTGTAGTGATTTTGTCTCAATCAGCTTAAATCGACTATCGAGTTCTTTTATTTCTTCGCCAGGGTATTGACCTTTCATAGCTAGAAAGATGCCTTTTTCGCAGCATAAATGCCCTGTTTTAATTAAAAAATCATTTAAATGACTAAAAGCTCGACTCACTAGCGTATTAAAACAAACCACTGACTGATATTTTTCTACGCGCGAATCGATAATTTCTGCATTAGAAATAGCAAGTGTTTGTAGCACATGGGTTAAAAAACGTGTTTTTTTGCCATTGCTATCAAGCAATGCAAAGCGATACTGGGGCTGGGTTAATGCCAGAGGAATGCCAGGTAAGCCAGCCCCTGTGCCGACATCAATAATGTTAGGGCCTTGTAAGTAAGGAGTAATAGTAAGACTATCTATAATGTGTCTGGAAACCATGTTAATGGGATTGCGGACACTGGTTAGATTATGGATTTGATTCCATTTGTGCAGCAGTAATAAATACTCCACTAGCTTTTTTGCCGTCAGTTCGCTAACACTTAAATGATTCTGTGTTAATTGGTTTAAGAGTTCTGTGTAGAGTTGTTTGAAATCGACCATTAAACTTTCTGCATCCTATGTTTCATTTTAGGTATCGTTATAAAAGGGTTTCTAAGCCATAAACTAATTTTTTTAATTGCATCACTTTTTTGCAGGCTAATAGGACGCCTGGCATAAAGGCATGACGATCTATTGTTTCATGCGTAATGCTTAGGTTGCCGCCTAAATGGCCAAATATAATGGCTTGCTTGGCGAGAAAGCCAGGGAGGCGTAATGCATGTATCGGGATTTGATGTTTACAGGCGCCACGAGAACCGGGTAAGGTTTCATGGATTTTTTTAGAACTAGGCTTTTTTTTTCGAGCCAATGCAATTATTTCCGCCGTTTTTAAGGCGGTGCCTGAAGGTGCATCTAATTTTTTCTCATGATGGGTTTCTATGATTTCAACCTCTGAAAAATAATGCGCGGCTTGCTCGGCAAAACGCATCATCAGTAGAGCGCCTATGCAAAAATTAGGCGCGATGATACCGCCTAATTGTTTTTTTGCACAAATTTGTTGCAATTTCTTAATTTGATCCGGTAATAGACCGCTGGTTCCGATGACAGGACGAGCGCCTGCGCGTATAATTTCTTGGGTATTTTCAAAGACAACAGAGGCGTTGGTAAAATCTATAACCAGTTCAGCTTTTGTGGCTTTTATGCATTTTTTTAGATCGTCTTTAAGGCGTGTTTCCCCGACTAATTCTAACGCTTTATCATGAGTAATTGCCGCTACAGTCGTTTTTCCCATACGACCTGCGGCGCCATTAACAAGAACCCGAATAGACACAGTTAATCCTCCTTATCGGTTGTTGCAAGGAAAGGGAATGACTATACTCTATATTTTATGAAATTATCCAGTAAGGCCAATCTTTATTTAACCTTAGCCACACTGATGTGGGGCATTACTTTCCCCCTTACTCGAAATGCCTTGACGGAGGTTGATCCTTTTGTTTTTGTGAGCTTACGTTTTGCTTTAGCAAGCTTGCTATTGCTCCCTAGTGTATGGTTTTTATTTCATAAGACAACAAGGGCGATGCTGTTTGGAAGTTTAATGATAGGTATTCTTAATGCGGCCGCTTATCTTTGTCAAACTATCGGCTTAGAAACAGTACATTCAGCGCGCGCTGCTTTCATTACGGGTGCGAGTGTTATTCTGGTCCCTTTTCTAGCGCCGTTATTTAAACTGGAAAAGCCAACTCGTTTGGATAAGTTGTGTGCGCTGATAGGCTTTGCAGGTCTTTATGTCATCATGGATATACAGCATTTTCATATAGCGCGGGGTGATTTATGGGTTTTTTTGGGAGCCATGAGTTTTTCCTTACAAATTACTTATCTACAGCGATTGAACCAAATAATAGCGGATTATCAATTATTAGCTTTTTATCAGCTTTTTTTTACCTTGCCTTTTGTCTTACTTTTTACAAGGGGTCATTCATTTAGTGCGGCAATGCAACCACGAGCCCTAGAGGGAATTATATTTTGTGCTGTTTTTGCGACCAGTCTAGCGTATTACTTGCAGAATAAATATCAAAAATTTACCAGCGCACCGAAGGCGGCATTAATATTTGCATTGGAGCCCGTATTTGCAAGTTTATTTGGTATGTTAATTAATCGCGAATCGCTGGCGAGAACCACTATTTATGGAGGCGTATTGCTTTTATTAAGCTTAGTCCTACCTAGTTTAGTTAATATGAGCAAAGAATCGAATTCATCTGTAAAATAATAGGTAATAACCATGACGCTAAAAACCACCTATCTGAACGATTACACACCCCCTATTTTTAGTATTAAAACAGTGGCATTAATTTTTAAGTTGAATGAAGACTTAACCCAAGTGAATGCGCGTTTAACACTTTTCCGGCAAGTCGAAGAAGATAATTGTGCGCCTTTAGTGTTGCAAGGCGAGAATTTAGAGTTGGTTTTTGTTAAAGTCGATGATCATCTTTTATCCCCTAAAGAATACCGAGTCACTCGGCATGAATTAATTATTTTTCAGGTCCCTAATAATTTTAGCGTCGAGATTGAGACTAAAATTAAGCCAAAGGCAAATACCGCATTAAGTGGTCTTTATGTCTCGCGAGGTATTTTTTGCACTCAATGCGAGGCCGAAGGTTTTAGGCGTATTACTTATTTTTTAGATCGGCCGGATGTATTAGCCTGCTATACGACAACTCTTATTGCCGATAAAATAAAATATCCGATTTTATTATCAAACGGCAACAAGATAGATCAGCAGGATTTGTCAGATAACCAACACTCGGTAACTTGGGAGGATCCGTTTAAAAAACCCAGTTATTTATTTGCGCTAGTGGCGGGTAACTTAGAATATATTCAAGATGAATTTATTACTTGTTCCCAGCGCAAAATAAGCTTACAGATCTTTTCTGAAATAGGTGAAAAAGAAAAGTGTTATCACGCGATGAATTCTTTGAAAAAAGCCATGCGTTGGGATGAACAGGCTTATGGTCGCGAATATGACTTGGCTATTTTTATGATCGCAGTCATTGATGATTTCAATATGGGGGCGATGGAAAATAAAGGACTCAATATTTTTAATTCACAAACCATTTTAGCCGATCCAAATACAGCGACCGATACGGATTATAAATATATTACTCAAGTAGTCGCTCATGAATACTTTCACAATTGGACGGGTGATCGTATTACTTGCCGCGATTGGTTTCAATTAAGTCTAAAAGAAGGCTTGACTGTTTTTCGCGAACAAGAATTTAGTGAGGCAATAGGTAATCCGGCTATTGAGCGTATTGACACGGTTAGACAGTTGCGCGCCATGCAATTTGCAGAAGATGCAGGACCTTTAGCCCATCCAGTTCAACCGGATTCTTATATTGAGATCAATAATTTTTATACGATGACGATCTATGAGAAGGGCGCAGAAATAATTCGCATGATGAAAGTATTAGTTGGGCCAGAATTATTTCGCAAAGGTATGGATTATTATTTTACCCGCCATGATGGTCAGGCGGTGACTATAGAGGATTTTGTAACCTCGATAGAGAAAGGGAGCGCTTACGATTTACAGTTGTTTCGAAGATGGTATAAACAATCGGGAACCCCTGAGTTACAAATTGATTATCATTATTCAGCCGCGGCTAAAACCTTTGATTTAATACTGAAGCAAGCTTGTTTGCCCACGCCAGGACAAGCCCATAAAAAACCTTTTTATGTCCCTTTCTCCATCGCTTTATTCAATCAAGACGGTCAAGCCATGGCGTTGCAATTAGCGGGTGAATCTAAAGCGAGCCTTGATAAACAGCGCACATTAAAATTTAAACAATCAGAACAGGTTTTTCAGTTTATAAATCTGGAATCAAAACCTATCCCTTCTTTATTAAGAAATTTTTCGGCACCGGTAAAAATTAAAGTTAATTATTCAGATGAAGATTTAGCTTTTTTAATCCAATCTGATACAGATGGTTTTAATCGATGGGATGCGGCACAGCAATTAGCGACTCGTATTGTTCTGCGCCATATTCAATCGTCGGCAAGTGCCTCTGATCCGGCAGTTGATTTATTGAGCAAGGTTTATCAAAAACTAATAAGTGGCGATACGCCGAATAATCAAGATTTATTGGCCGAACTATTAAGTTTGCCAAGTGAAGCTTATTTTGCTGAGCAAATGGCTGTTATTGATATCGATGGAATTCACCAGGGAAGAGAATATTTACATTTACAACTCGCTAAAGCCTTAGAAAATGATTTATTAAAACAGTATCAAGCTTGTCATGATTTAACCCCTTATCGCTTTGATGCAAAATCAGTGACCAAACGACGCTTAGCGAATACCTGCTTAAGTTATTTAATGCGATTACAAAACCCTGTTTTTAATAATTTATGTGTTAGCCATTATCAATCAGCGGATAATATGACAGACAGCATTTATGCCTTGAGCGAATTAGTTCAGCATAATTTATCACAACGAGAATCATTTTTAATGGATTTTTATGAAAAATGGTCCAGTAATCCTTTAGTCGTTTGTAAATGGTTTGCGATACAAGCGCGTGCTTCTTTGCCGGATACTTTGGCGCGGGTTAAAAAATTGCTTAAACATCCTGCGTTTGATTGGAAAAATCCAAATAAAATCAGGGCTTTAATCGGCGTTTTTTGTACGGAAAATCGGATACAATTTCATGAAGCTTCAGGCACAGGATATTTATTTTTAAGCGAACAAATCCAATATTTGGATAGATTAAATCCGCAAATAGCGGCACGTTTGCTAAGGCCTTTCACACAATGGCATCGTTTTGATGCGAATCGTCAAAAATTAATGCGCGAACAACTAGAAGTGATCGCTAAGATAGCCGGGCTTTCTGCGGATGTTTATGAAATTGCCAGTAAAAGTTTAGTTTAGTCAAACCTATCCACTATTTATAGGATTAAGTAGTCTGTTTTGCTAAGAAAATACCTATTAATGCGATGAATATGCCCATTATTTGTATTGGGCCTAGATATTCAGAGAAGAAAAACCAACCGGCTATAGCAGCCACCATAGGTTGTATCAATAAGGCCGTTGAGGAAAATGTAACGCTTAAATAAGGTAAGGCATAAGCAATCAAGCCTTGGCCTAAAATATGAGCAAAGAGTGCTAATGCTATTAAGACTAACCACGCAGTTTCTGTTGTGGGGATAAAAGCTTCACCTGATATTAAAGCTATCAGCAACAAGGTTAGCATGCTGGCAAAGGTAGATAGAGCCATGCTGGAAAAAGTGGTAAATTTTCTACGTGCACGATTGAGTACTAAGAGATAACCGGCGTAAAAAAAGGCGGTAATTAAGGCAAGACTGTCACCTATTCTCGTATTTTGATTCATATGCAAACTGGGGTGAATTAAAATAACTATCCCGAAAATGGCTAATAATAGACCAATCACTAATTTTTTGGGAGGTATTTTGCCGAGTACGAGCCATCCCCATAACGCAATAATGACCGGAGAGACATTAGCTAATAAAGTTGAATTGGCGATGCGGGTGAAATGAATGGATAAATGCCAAGTTGCCAGATCCCCGCCAAATAAAACACCTGAGAATAATACCCATAAATAGTCTTTAAAAAGGGGTATTTCTCCATCATTGGGCAAGGTAGATCCTTGTCTTATTGAAAGTAGCGTTAAAATTGGAAAGGCAATTGCTACCCGCCAAAATCCTGTTGAAATCGGTCCTACTTGGCTTAAACGTACCAAAACAGGCGCAAAACCAATAGTAACTGCACCAATGATTAAATAGAGTAGAGCAAGCTTACGTTTTTTTTTGGATTGAAAAATAATTGAAGGCGCCGACATAGATGAGTCTCCCAAGAGAAGTCTCTTTTTAAGCTGTAAAATACGGTATAAAAATAAGAGGCCTCTGTGGGGTAATTAAAGCATAAATGTTGCTAGTTAAGGGATAAAATTATAAAAACGTGATAATTTTATAGTACAGTAAAGATCATGTAATACAGTATGTATAGTTTTTCACGGAGTTTCCTAGAAAAATCGTCTATGATAAGGGAGTGTACATTTTAAAACGTGTACTAATAACACAGTGGAAATAGGCAGAACCAATGCGGTTTCTTGACAGGAGTAATTGCCAATTTGTCATCATGGTGATGATGTTAGCAAGCCTTAGTGCTTGCCTAGTGGGGCCTGACTTTAATACGCCAAAATCCCCTAAGGTAAAGCATTATACTAAAGCACCTTGGCCTTGTAGAACGGTTAGTGCCGCAGGATCAGGAGGCGCATCGCAGCAATTTATTCAAGCAAAGTATATTTCCGCTCAATGGTGGCGTTTATTTCATTCCCATAAATTAAATCAACTTATTTGTAGGGGTATTGCGAATAGTCCTAACTTAAGCGCTGCAAAGGCAACTTTGCTCGAAGCTCAGGAAAAACTTAATGCGGGGATAGGTAACGGTTTATTCCCAGTTGTTTCCGCACAACTTTCTGCGCAGCGAGGCTCAAGTGCCGGGTTTTTTAACTCGAACGCCGCTAACAGTACTATTACAAGTGATAGTGTGCCGGTAGGAAGTGTCTTTAACCTTTTTAATGCTTCGGTTAATGTGTCTTATGTGCCGGATATTTTTGGAGCTGCACGACGTCAGATACAAGGATTACAATCACAAGTAAGCTATCAATATTTTGAACTTCGAGCGGCTTACCTTACTTTAACGGCTAATATTGTCACAACGGCAATTAGCATTGCTTCGTTACACCAGCAAATTTGCGTGACCCAACAATTGATTCGGGAGCAAGCCGAACAGCTTGCTATTATCAAAAGGCAATTTCAATTAGGTGGGGTTTCAGAAATTGATGTATTAGCGCAACAAACACAATTAGCACAGACCCGTGCTAGTTTGCCGCCCCTGCAAAAAAGCTGGGAGCAAGCACGCCATCAGCTGGCTATTTTAGTAGGGGCTTTTCCGAGTGAAAGCCATATTATTCCACCCTTGGATTTAGAGGAATTGCATTTACCCACAAAACTTCCTTTAAGCGTTCCTTCGGCTTTAGTTCGCCAGCGACCCGATATTCGTGCCGCAGAAGCATTATGGGAAGCGGCTAATGCACAAGTAGGCGTAGCGACTGCTAATTTATATCCGCAATTTTCGCTGAATGGGACTTATGGAAAGTCCAATACGGTAGGCAGTCATGTTTTAGGTTCACAAAGTAACTTATGGAGTATAGGCGGCGCATTGCTGCAACCAATATTTCAAGGGGGCGCTTTGTCCGCAGAGCGTCGAGCCGCTATTGCCGCTTATAATCAAGCCGCCGCCCAATATCGCGAGGTTATGCTACAAGCTTTTAAGAATGTAGCGGATACCTTACGCGCACTAGAAGCCGATGCGCGTGAAATGCGCGTACAAAAACAGGCAGAATTAGCCGCGTATGCTAATTTAAATTTAGTAAGACGACAATTTTATTTAGGAGGTGTAAGTTATTTATCCTTATTGGATGCACAGCGCCAGTATCAACAAACACGTATTAATCTTATCCAAGCTAAAACCAGCCGATATGCCGATACGGCGGCACTATTTCAAGCCTTAGGAGGTGGATGGTGGAACTGTTAGCAGAGGGTTTAAACGGTGCGTAGATTGAAAGTACACTTAAGTAGACCTATGCGTATCATGTTGATAAGCGTTACAGTACTTTTTACCTTGGTTTTTGGCGTACAATTGATTAAACAGTTAATGATTCGGCATAGTCTACGCAAAAATACAGCGCCTTTAGTGACGGTTTCGGCGATGCCGGTGCATTATACCGGGTGGCAAGCTAAAATTTTGGCCTATGGCAGTTTACGTGCTGTGAAAGGCGTTAATGTGACAACCGAATTAGCCGGATTAGTGCGCACGATTTACTTTACCCCGGGCTCGGAAGTAAAAGAAGGTGATGTTTTAGTGCAACTTAATGCGGACTCTGATGTGGCTTTGATGCATGCGCTAGAAGCGCAAGAAAAGCTAGCCGAAATTACTTACCATCGCGATAGCGCGCAATTTGCGGTAAAAGCAATTAGTAAAGCCGTGTTAGATACTGATGAACAAAACCTAAAAAATTTACAAGCACAAGTTGCACGACAAGCGGCTATAGTAGCTAAAAAAACCTTAGTAGCACCCTTTAGCGGACGTTTAGGTGTTTCAGCAGTGAATCCAGGACAATATGTGAATGTGGGCGATCAAGTGGTTACATTACAGGCTTTAGACCCACTCTATGCCGATTTTTATATTCCACAACAAGATTTAACGCAATTGAAAGTAGGTGCGGTTGTCCATATTAAAACAGATACTTATCCGGGTAAGATTTTTGTCGGGAAAGTGACAACGATTAATCCTATTGTGGATGTTACTACACGTAATGTTCAAGTAGAGGCAACGGTAGCCAATTCGCAGTTCGAATTATATCCAGGCATGTTTATTTCAGCCGAAGTGCAAACCAATCCGCTTAAGCAACTTCTCACATTGCCACAGACGGCGATTAGTTTTAATCCTTATGGTGAGATAACCTATATAGTGCAACAGCAAGGAACAGATAAAAAAGGAAAACCACGCCTTAGTGTATTACAAACCTTTGTGACAACAGGGGATAAGCGGGGAGATCAAATTGCTATTTTAGAGGGACTCAAAGATGGCGATATGGTCGTAACGAGTGGGCAGCTGAAATTAAAAAATGGGAGTTTAGTGCGTATCAATAATACCGTTGTCCCTACTAATAAGCCTATCCCTCAAATTATTGATGAATAGATTAAAAAATAAACGCGTGATTTTAATATTTGCGTGACTCAGAAGACGAGATCTAGATTCAGGACGATTAATCTATGCGGTTTACGGATATTTTTATTCAACGACCTGTGCTGGCAACCGTGATTAGTTTATTAATCTTGGTGTTAGGGATACGTGCCTTAAGCTTGTTACAGGTACGGCAATATCCTATGACAGAAAATGCCGTAATAACGGTTTCTACCGTTTATACAGGCGCAGATCCGGCGTTAGTTGCGGGTTTTATTACCACACCACTGGAAAGCTCAATTGCCCAAGCACAAGGGATTGATTATTTAACCTCTAGCAGTACCCAAGGTAGTAGCACTATTCAAGCGAATCTACGGCTTAATTATGATCCGAATAAAGCATTAACAGAGATTAATACCAAAGTGAATGCGGTTCTTAATCAGTTACCTAAGGCTTCTCAGCAACCCACCTTAAATATCGCCGTCGGTGAAACGATAGATTCAATGTATATCGGATTTTATAGCCCAAAATTAGCCAGTAACCAAATAACAGATTATCTCATTCGTGTTGTGCAACCAAAATTTCAAGCAGTAAATGGTGTGCAGCAAGCTGAAATAGTCGGACAACATTTATTTTCACTTCGTGCTTGGTTAGATCCGGCTAAATTAGCTTCTTATGGTTTAAGTGCCAATGATGTGGCGGCTGCTTTAGCGAATAATGATTTTATTGCAGCAGTTGGTCGCACCAAAGGTAATATGGTCACGGTCGATTTAACGGTAAATACAGGTTTAAATACAGTAGAACAATTTCAAAATTTGATTATTAAAGCAAAAGAGGGCGCTATTATACGTTTAAAAAATGTGGCTAAAGTGACCTTAGGTTCGCAAAGCTATAATAGCGCGGTTAAGTTTGATAATAAGCCAGCTGTTTATATTGGTATCAAAGTGGCGCCGACCGCGAATGTACTTTCAGTGATAAAAAATGTAAGAGATGCGATGCCCGCCATTAGTCAACAATTACCACAAGGATTAAGTGGAAAAATTGTTTACGACGAAAGCCAATATATCAATAGCTCTATCCATGAAGTAATGACCAGTTTGATAGAAGCCTTAGTCATAGTGACATTAGTTATTTTTATTTTTTTAGGCTCCGTGCGCTCTGTCATTATTCCTGTTATTGCGATGCCGCTTTCTTTGATAGGCGCTTTTCTTATTATGTTACTGTTGGGATATACCATTAATTTATTGACCTTATTAGCCTTGGTATTAGCCATTGGTTTAGTCGTCGATGATGCCATTATTATTGTAGAAAATATTTATCGGCACATTGAATTGGGTCAAACACCTTTTGATGCGGCCATAAAAGGTGCACGGGAATTAGCGATCCCAATTATTTCAATTTCCGTAGTTTTAATTGCGGTGTATGTTCCGATTGGTTTTATGGGCGGATTAACCGGTGCGCTTTTTACAGAATTTGCTTTTACTTTAGCGGGTGCTGTTGCGATCTCAGCGATTATTGCTTTAACGCTTTCCCCTATGATGTGTTCTAAATCCTTACAAGCAAGCGCTGAAAATAATCATCCAAGCTTCGTTACTTTTGTCGATCGTCAATTTGAAAAAGTACGTAATATTTATGAACATGCATTGCATGATTCATTGAATAACGTGGCTGTAACCGCTGTGTTTGCACTGATTATCTTAAGCAGTATTTATTTTTTATATGCAAGCTCAAAAAGCGAATTAGCACCACAAGAGGATCAAGGCATTATTATTAGTCTACTAACAGCTGCTCCGAATGCAACATTGCAACAAACGCAGTTGTATTCCAATCAGGTCTATCAAATTTTTAAAAATTTTCCAGAAATGGATCACGTTTTTCAATTGGATGGCGTCAATGGCCTTAATACCAGCATCGGAGGAATGGTTTTTAAGCCATGGAATCAGCGTAAGCAAACAACGAATCAACTGCAACCGCAGATGCAACGCTTATTTGATGGAATAGCCGGCGCACGTGTTGCCGCTTTTCAAAAACCTTCCTTACCGGGTGGGGGGAGTGGTTTGCCCGTACAGTTTGTCATTACGACAACGGATGATTCCAATAAATTGGATGAAGTATCTCAAGCCTTACTTGATGAAGCGCGTCAGAGCGGCTTATTTGTTTATCTAGATACCGATCTTAAACTGGATAAACCGCAAACAACCGTACAAATCGATCGCGATAAAGCCGCTCAAATGGGCTTAACTATGGCCGATGTAGGGAATCTATTAGCCTCTGCTCTCAGTGAAAACTATATTAATTATTTTGATTTTGCGGGTCGATCCTATCAAGTGATACCACAAGTAATGCAAGCATATCGTTTGAATGCCGATCAATTGCTCAATTATTATTTACGCATTCCGAATGGTCCAGTCATTCCTTTATCTACCATTGCTCGATTAAAAACGCGGGTAGTTCCTGAATCGATTAATCATTTTCAGCAACTCAATTCAGCGACTATTTCGGCTATTCCTTTTCCGGGCGTGACAATGGGAGATGCCTTAAAAGGGCTGCAAGGGATCGCCAAGAAAATATTTCCAGAAAACTATCGGGTAGATTATGCGGCACAGTCACGCCAGTTTCAACAAGAAAATAGCGCATTAATTTTAACCTTTTTCTTAGCGTTAATTATTATTTTTCTTTGTTTGGCGGCTCAATTTGAAAGTTTTCGCGATCCCTTTATTATTTTAGTCAGTGTTCCGATGTCGATTTGTGGCGCACTTATTTTTATTAGTTTAGGGGTTGGCGGCGCCAGTTTAAACATTTACACCGAAGTAGGTTTGGTCACTTTAATTGGTTTAATCAGTAAGCATGGGATTTTAATTGTGCAGTTTGCCAATGATCTGCAGCAAGAAGGTCATAAAAAGCGAGAAGCGATACAAATGGCGGCTGGAATTCGACTTAGGCCTATTTTAATGACAACAGCATCGATGGTGTTAGGGGTTATTCCCTTGATTTTTGCCTCAGGGGCGGGCGCTATTAGCCGTTTTAATATTGGTTTAGTTATCGCCACAGGTATTTCTATTGGTACTTTATTTACTTTATTTGTTGTGCCGGCTATCTATTTACTGCTGGCACAAGATCATCTGGCCCATCCAGTAAGTGCTATTGCAGGAGATACGCTATTTGAAGGATAAAACTATTTACGGCGACTTTGATTTAATCGTTCAATAAAAGTAGATACAGTTGTTTAGATAACTTCGTCGCCAAATAGTATAGGACTTCTTGTACTTTAAGATTAAGCCGCATCGTTAGTACTTAATAAGTTTCACTTAATTCTATTAGTCCACAACGTGATTTTGTTTGAGGATTAAGATAACGCGAAACTGCTTTACGTCGTCGCCAGTTTTGCATATATAGCTTCGCCAAGGATGGATCGCGGATAATCAATAAATTTTCGGCATTTCTATTCTGTGCCGCCTTAGTAAAGTTAAATGATCCCGTTATAACCTCTTTTTCATCAATGATCATTATTTTGTTATGGGCAATGGCCGGTTTATAGTCAATCCAACAGGGAATGTGTTGTTCGACTAAAAGATGCGAGGCGCTATATCGTTGTGATTTTTGGCTTTTATCCAGAATGACATTAACCGTAACCCCTCGATTTTTGGCGGCAATCAAGTGTTCTACTATAGGAGCCGAAGTAAAGCTATAGGCTTGAACAAAAATAGATTTTTTAGCCGTATCTATGACCTTAGTGATTTCAGCACTACAGTTTTGTCCAGGGGTAAAACAAACTTGTATGTCAGGGCAAGTGCTAATAGGCAGGCTAGCTAGACTCGTCAAGGAATAGCTGCAAGACAATAATAAAAAACCACCGAGTAATTTTTTCAACATAAGCTTGCTTCTATATAAGGGGAGTATCGTTTTATCGAAAGAAAATTTTATACGTGGCCATTCCAGCGGTTAGGCTAAACACCGCATTTAATATCCCCCATACTAAACCTAATTGGATCCCTTGTTTAAAAGCAGAAAAAGAGAATGCCGTTAGACACAGGGCACCTAGGAAGTAAACTAAGGGATGGGCAATGGCATAACCAATGGCTAAAAAAATAAGACCTAAACAACCTAAACGGTTTAAAGGGTCTTTAAACTTTCCTTGCCTAATAAAATAAGCAATTACCAAAATACTTAAACCTATAGGGAGTAAGGTTTTATAAAAGGCAGGGATAGGTGCAAAAGCAATCAGAGCACTTGAGCTAATCACAATTTGAAACAAACTGAAAAATAATTGACGTTCTAATAGCGATGAAAGCAATAAGAAAAGTCCGCCGATCAAATAGCATAATTTTTGGGTATACAGCGATGTTATCAGTGTGCCAGTAATAATAATCAGCATTCCTATCACGCCGAGCGCTATATTAAGAGAAGGATTGCCTAAGGTGTGGGGCTGTATCTTGCTGCTCATTGTGTGCCTTAAATTAATTGACGCAATTAATGCATTCATAAACTTAACTATTTGTATACACTTAAAAGAATTTCTCCATGCTTATTTGAATTGAGTTTTTAAGCCTATTTTTTTACTAGTTGGTATAAGCTGAGAAAATTAGCTTAATAAAGTCGCTAACAGTGGCGCGAGTTCTTTTTTTTGAATGCTACAACGTAGACGTCGAACTCTTAAGATCGCATTTAAATCGGCCAGTGCATTGGAAAAATTTTCGTTAACAATTAAATAGTCGTATTCATCATAATGTGCTAATTCAGCTTTAGCATCCGCCATGCGTTTTTTGATGACCGATTTTTTGTCTTGCGCTCTAAGTTGTAATCTTTTTTCCAATACCTCCCAAGAAGGAGGGATGATAAAGATTCCGATAGATTCGGGCATTTTTTCTCTAATTTGCTGTGCGCCTTGCCAATCGATTTCTAGAATAATATCGACGCCCGCCTCTATTTTTTTCATTACCCAATCGAGCGAAGTGCCATAATAATGACCGAAAACAATAGCATGCTCTAGAAAAGACTTGGTTTGGATAAGCTGTTTAAAACCTATTTCATCGATAAAATGATAGTCTAACTCTTCTCTTTCGCCCGGTCGTGGTGGTCTGGTCGTATACGAAACAGAAACCTCTAAGTTAGCAACAGACTCCAAAAGTGCATTGACTAAACTAGTTTTTCCGCCCCCTGAGGGCGCTGATATGATGTAAAGCGTGCCAGGTGTATTCATAAATTACTCGATATTTTGCACTTGTTCGCGTATTTCTTCTATTAAAACCTTGAGGCTGACAGCCGACAAAGTTAGCGCAGCATTAAGCGATTTAGAGGCTAAGGTATTTGCTTCACGATTTAGCTCTTGTAATAAAAAATCAAGTTGTTTCCCTTGCGCTTGATTTTTTATTATTAATTTTTTAAATTCGCCAAGATGGATCTGCAGACGATCAAGTTCTTCTGCTACATCCGTCTTCTGGGCGAATAATAACATTTCTTGTTCTAAACGGTTAGGATCTAAACTCACTTTAGCCTCATTTAAGCGCGCAAGAATTTTTTCTCGTTGTAGATTTACGATCTGTGGAAGTTGTATTTGAATATCGTGGATAAGCGAATCCAATTTTATTAAACGTTGATGAATCAAATCAAAAAGAGCCTTTCCTTCAATGAGTCGTGTCGAGCAAAAATCATCTAATGTGGCTGAAAATAAACGCATTAGCTCGGGTTGTAAGGCCTCATGGCTGAATTCTGGAAACTTGAGTAGTTGTGGCCAACGTAGTAGTTCCGAGGGATCTAAAGGCGTGCTTGTATTGGCTAGGCTCGCAATTTCCGTATAAGCGCTAATCAGCGATTTTGCCAGCGCTGCATCGACTTCAATCGGCATTGATCGATGGACATAGAACTTATAGCGTAACTTCGCTTCAACCCGGCCTCGCTGTAAACGAGTTTGGATTTGTTTTCGGATCAAGGGCTCTAAATGACTAAATGGTTCAGGTAAAGAGAGGATAATTTCCAAATAACGATGGTTAACACTACGTAGTTCCCAGGCTGCCTGACCCCAATCCGCTTGTTTTTCTTTTCGGGCAAAAGCCGTCATGCTATTAGTCATGGTAATTTTCAACTTAAAAAGTATAATGCATGTGTTTCAAGAGCCTATTTTAATTAGTCTAAAAATAAAATCTAGTTTTTATCAATAAAAGGAAAAATAACGATGCGTGCTACAAACCGTGCGGCTGATGAGCTTCGTGTTATTCAGATTACCAGGCCCTATACCCAACATGCGGAAGGTTCAGTGCTTATCGCATTTGGGAATACCCAAGTCATTTGTACAGCCAGCGTGATACCTGGCGTGCCTAAGTTTTTGAAAGGTTCAGGTCAAGGTTGGATTACCGCAGAGTATGGCATGCTACCACGGGCGACACATACTCGTTGTGATCGCGAAGCAAGTCGAGGCAAGCAAACAGGGCGAAGTTTAGAAATCCAGCGACTGATTGGCCGAGTATTGCGCGTTAGCGTCGACCTAAAGCAATTAGGTGAAAATACCCTCATTTTGGACTGTGATGTGATTCAAGCAGACGGTGGTACGCGCACCGCAGCGATTACAGGCGCTAGTGTGGCATTGTTTGATGCGCTGGCTGTTCTGAAAAAAAAAGCTGAGTTCAAACAGGATCCTTTACGTTTTCTGGTTGCGGCGATATCGGTGGGCATCTATCAAGGGCAGCCTATCTTAGATCTCGATTATGCTGAAGATTCGAAAGCAGATACCGATATGAATGTCGTTATGACAGAACAAGGCGGGATTATTGAAGTGCAAGCCACCGCGGAGCAAAAAGCCTTGAGCAAACAACAATTGGATCAATTGTTAGCACTGGCAGAATCCGGAATCCATCGTTTATTTAAAAGGCAACGAGAGGCTTTAGCTATTTGAGAGAGATTCTTTCCTTCAGCACATGTCTATTTTCTCAATGATAGCGAGCAAAGGTACTAATAGTTGAAAAATTGCTAAACTTATAGAAAAAATCAATTTAGATTTTGCTATTCGTCTGAATTTTTATAGGAATTCGAAAATTGCTAAAGCGTGATATTTCCACCCGTAATATATTAATTGTGGCAGCTGGTGGCATGATAGGTTCAGCATGGCTATTTACGCCTTTTATAGGCGCACAAATGGCCGGTCCCAATGCCTTAATCAGTTGGGTGATTGCGGCGCTTTTTATGCTATTTATTGCATTACCGCTATGTGAGTTGGGAACTATGCTGCCTATTTCGGGTGGCATGTCTAACTATCCTACCTTTACTCATGGCAAAGAGCTTGGTTTTTTATTTTCTTGGATCACCTGGCTTGCCTATGTCGTGATGACACCTATTGAGATCCAGGCTATTTTGCAATATAGCAGTCATTTTTTCCCGTTTTTGTTAATTAAAGAGGTCTCTTATTTTAAACTTTCGCCTATCGGTTATCTTGTCGCTATAGCGATTATGTTCTTTATTGTCGTCATTAATAGTTACGGTATTAAATTTTTAGCAGAATGTAATAAATATGCCAGTATTGTGAAATTTGTTTTACCTTCAATTGCTATTTTTTCTTTAATACATGTTTCTTCTTCCTTAGGGAATATCGCTATTGATTTAGGCACTAAAAAGAGTTGGATGGACATATTTTCTGCTTTATCAGCCGGGGGGATTGCGTTTGCTTTTACCGGTTTTCAAAATGGATTAATGTTAGCCGGTGAGGTTAAAAACCCGCAAAAAAATATTCCTATTGCTATTTTGGGTGCTGTGCTGATTGGGTTTGTTCTCTATTTTATGTTGCAATTTAGTTTTTTAATGGCCGTTCCGAAAAGCTATCTGCAACAAGGATGGCAGCACCTTAGTTTTCCGGGCGATAGCGGCCCTTTGGTGGGCTTAACCTTGCTGTTAGGCCTGAGTATAGTGGCTGTTTTATTATTGTTTGATGCGGCTTTTTCTCCGTTAGGGACTACATTGGTTTATACGGCGGCGACTTCACGTATTTTATACGGTATGGCCCTGAATAAACATTTGCCGCCATTTTTTTTAAGATTGAATCGCTATCGTATCCCTTATGTCACGCTCTATGCGAATTTTTTGGTCGGTGTATGTGCTTTTTTACCTTTTCCCGGGTGGCAAAAGATGGTTGCATTTTTATCCTCAGCCAGCATTCTTTCCTATGGAATTGGACCTATTTGCTTACTTGCTTTGCGTAAAATGCAGCCTGAACAACGTCGTCCATTTAAATTATCAGGGCATTTAGTTTTTTGTACTATCGCATTTTATATCTGTAATCTAATGCTTTATTGGTGTGGCTTTTCAGTTATATGGAAACTTTATTTGGCTATTTTATTTGGTTTTATTATTTATCTTTGCTATCAGAAACCTAATTTTTTGTTGAGTAATTACAGTTTATATTGGTTTTTTTCCTATATCACTATTTTATTACTGCTTTCTTATTTGGGTCCTTTCGGAGGGATTGCTCGATTAAAGTTTCCATTGGGTATGCTCATTATATTTCCTTTTAGTTTATTAATGCTTTATTTATCGCAGTATTGTTTAGTCAGAGATCAAGCTGCAAAAGAATCCCTGGATTTGATGAATAAACAATTACAAGATTTATAATACTTAATTGATTCCAATAATACGCACTTCGCGAATCAATTGGACATGATGAACCTGAAAGACAATATCCGTAATTTTTTCAATTAAAGATTCAATATCAGCCGCTGTGGCATTACCTTCGTTGATAATAAAATTTGCGTGTTTCATAGAGACTGATGCATCGCCTACTTTTAAACCCTTGAGTCCACAGCTTTCAATCAGACGTGCGGCATAATCCCCGGGAGGATTACGAAAAACCGAACCGCAGTTAGGTTCATTGGTAGGTTGGGTTGCAGCACGATGCGAAAGTAAAGAGCGAATCTTGGCTAAAGATTGTTCTTTGGCGCCAGGTTTCAATTGAAAGTATGCGGCTAAGTAGTATTCGTCAGGAAACGCACTGACATGACGATAGGCGATGTCGTATTCACCTGGGAAACGAGTTTTTTTCTCGCCATGACGGTTTAGCGTTATCACCGATTTTACAATATTCCAGGTTTCAGAACCGCTGCAGCCTGCGTTCATGACCAGAGCGCCACCAATCGTCCCAGGAATGCCAGCTAAAAATTCAGCACCGGTTAAACTTTTTCGAGCCGCAAATCGTGCGAAAGCCGGGGAGGCGACACCGGCTTCAGCATAGAGTGTAACCGAATCTAAACATTTTAATTGATTAAGCGCCCCTTGCGTGATAACCACCGTACCTTTTATGCCAGCATCCCTTACCAAGGTATTACTTCCCAAACCTAGGAAAATAAGGGGTTCCGTCGCTGCTAAGGTTTTAATGAAGTTAATTAAATCACGGCTGTCCGCCGGCTTATACAGCCGTTGTGCAGGACCCCCGACTTGCCACGAAGAATATTCAGCAAGCGAAGCATTTTCTATTAATTGACCGCGTAAATTAGGCATAACTTAATTAATTTTCAATTGAGAATGGGCTAAATTTTGCGCAATACTTCCGATATCACCGGCGCCTTGTAACAGCAATACATCATCGGCTTGTAAGACCTTCGCCAGAATTGGAGAAAGATTTTGTTTATCTTCAACATGGATAGGATTTAAATTGCCCGCTTGGTTAATAGACTTTAGTAAACTTGCACTATTGGCGCCTGGAATAGGTGTTTCACCGGCCGTGTAAACATCTAATAAAAGTAAGCGATCAACCGCGGATAGAATTTCGACAAAATCATTAAAAAGATCCCGTGTACGCGTATAACGATGCGGCTGATAGATCATGACTAAGCGTCGATCCGGCCAAGCGTTACGAATCGCTTTTAAGGTGGCAGCGATTTCGCGTGGATGATGTCCATAGTCATCAATCAACAGGACATGGCCTTTTTTATAGCTAAATTCACCGAGTATTTGAAAACGCCGGTCAATCCCAGTGAAGTGCGATAAAGCGGTTTGCATGATTTCGTCTTTAATGCCGAGTTCAGAGGCAAGCGCAATAGCCGCTAGAGAGTTTAACGCATTGTGTTCACCCGGTAGATTTAGCACCATATCTAATGGTTTTTGCCGAGGACGAGAAACGGTAAAGTAATTTTTTATTCCTTTTTGCTGAAAGGATGTGATACGTATATCCGCATCTTCACTGAATCCATAGGTGATAATGGGCCGCATAATATCTGGTAATAGCGAGCGTATCACCGGGTCATCACAACACAAGATAGCCAAACCATAAAAGGGTAAATGCCATAAAAATTCTAAAAAACTTTGTTTAAGTTGCTGAAAATTATCATTATAAGTCCCCATATGATCCATATCGATATTAGTTACGATCGCAATCATCGGTTTTAAATAAAGGAAGGAAGCATCACTTTCATCGGCTTCAGCGACTAAATAACGGCCTGCCCCTAAGCGAGCGTGAGTACTGGTGCTATTAAGCCGCCCGCCGATAACAAAAGTGGGATCAAGTCCGGCTTCTCCTAGTAAATTAGCGATTAGGCTCGTGGTGGTCGTTTTTCCATGAGTTCCTGCTACCGCAACACTATAGCGAAATCGCATTAATTCAGCGAGCATTAAAGCTCTTGGAACAACGGGAATAAGCGCATTACGCGCGGCTTTGATTTCTAAATTATCGGGTGATACCGCACTGGAATAGACGATAACATCCGCATTATTAATGTGATCCTGATGATGGCCTTGTTGGATCTGTGCTCCTAATTTTTGCAAATGTCGGGTCATCGCATTTTCTTGTAGATCGGATCCTGAAATGGTATAGCCTTCATTTAATAAAATTTCAGCAATGCCTCCCATTCCAGCACCACCGATGCCAACGAAGTGGAGATGTCTAATACGTCCCATTTGTTTATCTGCAAAAGGGATTTTCATGGCTAAAGCCTATATTTTGAGTAAAGAGGACGGTATTGTGGCATTAGTTGTATAGGACCTTCAAGCACTGGTCTAAACTAATGCTTTTTTTATAGTCGCTTTTGGCATAACACGCTTTATGTGTTTAAGCGGACCTAGACTAATCACTGACTCGGAATCCAAACTGTATTAAGCGATATTCGTAATCGATGCGTAAAAGTAACGCTAGCATGATGCAAGTAATGAGTAAGCTACTTCCTCCATAACTCATCAGGGGTAGTGTTAAACCTTTGGTGGGGAGCACGCCCGTATTGACGCCAATATTGATCATGACCTGCAAAGCAATATTCAAACCAATCCCATAGGCAAGATAAGCCGAGAAGCGTTGTCCACTATTAAAACAACGTTGACCTATATGTAAGGCACGCCAGACCAACAATGAGAATAAGAAGATCATAAATAACCCCCCTATTAAGCCGAGTTCTTCACTAAGGACGGCAAATAAAAAATCGGTATGCGCTTCGGGAAGATAAAATAATTTTTGTATACTTTCCCCGAGTCCAACCCCAAACCAACCGCCACGACCAAATGCAATTAAGGATTGAGTTAATTGATAGCCGGAGTCAAATTGGTTGGCCCATGGATTAAGAAAGGTTGTTAAGCGTGCTAAGCGATACGGTGAACTAATCGCGAGTGTGGCTAAAATAACCGCAACACCGACGAGTAAAATGACAAACTGCCAAATACGTACACCCGCTAAAAATAACATGCCTAAACTGGTCAATAAAATAACGGTAGCCGCACCAAAATCCGGTTCGCGTAATAGTAAAAAAGTAATAATGGCCAGAACCATTAAAGGTTTAAGAAAACCTCGAATTTGATTTTGTACTTGCTTTTCTTGACGTAATAAATAACCGGCTAAATAAACGATTGTTGTGAGCTTAACGAATTCAGAGATTTGTAATCCAAATGGACCGAATCCTAGCCAGCGCATACTTCCGTTAACTTGTCTGCCGATGCCAGGTAATAAAACTAAAAAAAGTAAACCGATACTGAGGACTAACAGCGGAAGACTAATCTGTTTCCAATAAGCGGTTTTTATTTGTACAATAATAATGCCAGCGGCGATACCCAATAGTAAATAAAATAATTGATGGAAGAAATAATGAAAAGCTTGGCCATATTGATGTTCTGAAATCACTATAGAGGTTGAAGCGACCATCAATAAACCAAAAGCAAGTAAGGTTGCAATAACAATCAGCAAGCTGCGATCGTATAAGACCGTGGGGGTGACGTCGGAGTGGTTTTTATCCGGCATATCAATGTATTCCTTGTACTAAATCGATAAAAGTATCGCCGCGTTCCTCATAGTTTTTAAACATGTCCATGCTGGCACAAGCCGGGGATAAAAGTACGACATCACCTGCGTTTGCTGTTTGCTGGGCTAAAGCCACAGCCTGTGCCAAATCAGATGCCATTTGCACGACAGTACTTTTTTCTAAAGCATTTTTTAAAAGAGATGCGTCACGACCTATCAAAATCAATGTTTTTACATAGCGTGTTACGGCATCACGCAAGAGGGAAAAGTCGGCGCCTTTTGCTAGGCCCCCTGCAATTAGAATAATTTTTCCTGAAATAGCCGGGCCTAATCCATTAAGCGCAGCTAGGGTTGCACCCACATTAGTCGCTTTCGAATCATTATACCAAGTGATACCGGCTTGTTCGGTAATCCATTGGCAGCGGTGTGCTAAGCCTTTAAATTGACAAAGTGCTGTTAGCATCGAGGGTAGTGGGAGCTGAATCGCATGTCCAATGGCTAAAGCGGCTAATGCGTTGGCCCAATTATGTTGGCCCTTAATGGCGAGTTTGTCGACCGCTAATAATGTTTTTCCGCCTTGGGCAAGGTAGGTTTGATTATTTCGCCGTTGCAAGCCAAATTCTTTTGAGTCTGGCTTAAGTGTTTCTAAGCCGAAGCTGATAATTTTTTTTGCTTTAGTATTCGGGTAGGTATTTGGATCTTGTCGATTCCATAGTGCGATCTCACAATCATGATAAATGCGTTGTTTGGCTTGTATATAAGCCTCTAATGTTTTATGCCGATCTAAATGATCGGGGCTAATATTGAGTAGCGTGGCCACTTTAGGACGGAGTGTATAGGTGCTTTCTAACTGAAAACTAGATATCTCTAAGACATAGAAGTGAGGGATAGGGGCATTTAATAAATCTAATGCAGGTATCCCGATGTTTCCGCCCACTTCAACACGCTGCTTAGCTTGCGCTATCATCGCCCCTACGAGGCTAGTAACCGTCCCTTTGGCATTACTCCCGGTAATGCCAATGATAGGTGCGCGTGCATTTTGAGCAAATAATTCGATATCACTGATAGGTTTAAGTTTATTTTTTGCAATAGCTAAACTAAATTTGGGATCATTTAAGTCGACACCCGGGCTCACAATTAATTCGCTAACCCCTTGAAGCAGTGCGGGATCAAAGGGCCCTAAATGAAAGGGAGCATTTGGAAATTCTTTTCGAAATGTGGCTAATTGAGGAGGATTTAAACGGCTGTCTAGGATGGTAAAAGGTAGCTTC
>CAZSWN010000022.1:0-23440 GCA_964611135.1 uncultured Coxiellaceae bacterium
GTAAATAGGAGGATCTCTTAGGAGATCTTCCTAGGCCACTGTATTAAGGCCACTCCCAGCAAGATGACAGCTACCCCAAGACCTTCTGTCCATTGCGGACGGTTGTGAAAAAAGACAAAGTCCCACAGTATAGCCATGATAGGTACGATATACATCACCGCACTGGCACGAACGGCATCCCATTCGCGGATCAAATAATAATAGATTATCCAGGCTAAAGCGGTAGAAAATAATCCCATATAAATACTGGCAATCCAAATGATAGGGGTGTGCAGCAGCAGCGTGCGGCTAGGCCACGTTTCAAAAACGAGTGAAGCAAGGATTAAAAAGACCAGGCTTGCCCAATGTTGGTGGTAAATGTTGGCATAAAAATCTAATTTAGTTTCGCCCGATAGCATACGTTGATTGAGTAAGTTCCCTATTGAATAACTGATCGCCATCAACAATACCGATGCGGTGCCTAATAAGGCAGAATGTGCGGTGTCAAAATTAAGTAGTGGCCAAAAAATAACGCAAATACCCAATAAACCCGTGAATAAACCGATGCATTTTAAAAAGGAAAAATTCCTAGTTTTGGGCGCCATTAAACTAAATAGTAATGTCCAAATAGGCACGGTTCCATTTAAAATGCCGGCTAATCCGGGTGAAATATGTTGTTCACCGTAGAACAAAAAGAAAAAGGGTAGCCCTTGTGAGAACAATCCCATTATCCAGATGCGCCAACGCAGTGTAAAAGGAACGGCTAATTTTTTTCTTAAACAATAAAAGATAAGACTAAGAAAGAGTAGAGCCAAGCCAACGCGCAACATCGCACCAAAAAAAGGCGGGACGTGTAGCACGACCGCTTTAATGGCAACAAATGAACCGCTCCAAAAAGCAGCGAGTAAGAAAAACCAGAAGTAATTTATATTTTTATACATAGTGAAATTTAATAAGCAAATTTATTTAACGGTTAAGTCGTCTAATTTTTGTAAACCACGTGGTAATTTATGGCCTCGTTGCCCCCGCTTGCCGATATAATGCAGGAGGTCACTACCTTTTAAAACAACGGATCGTTTTCCAGCCGTAAGGGTTAATTGACTGCTTTTTGACGGTAATATAGCCATTTTATGGATAAACTCTTCACGATTTTCAGCTTTACTAGGCGGTATTTGTATCATTTTGTTTCCTTTTCCGCGTGCCAGTAGCGGTAATTCTTTGGCCTCGATAATTAATAAATACCCGGTATGGGTAATAATCGCAATATAGCTGCTATCCATATTATGGATGACTAAGGGTGGTAGCACACGACTAGACGGCGATAATTTTAAGAGTGCTTTTCCATTTCGATTTTTCGAATAGAGTTCGGCGAGTTGCGTGATAAAGCCATATCCGGCGTCAGAGGCCAATAAAACAGATTGTTCGGGCTCACCGGTTATCATCACCTCAAAATTGGCATCAGCTGGAGGGTTGAATCGGCTTGTTAAAGGTTCGCCTGAACTACGTGCTGAAGGAAGTGTGTGTATCGATATTGAATAGCTGCGCCCAGTTGAGTCAATAAAGGCGACGAGTTGATTGCTTCGACCAAGCACGCTTGCTTTGAGGGCGTCACCGGCTTTAAAGTTTAAACCGCTGACATCAAAATCATGGCCTTTTGCGGCGCGTATCCAACCGCGTGTCGATAAGATGACTGTCATCGGTTCAGCCGGAATGATTTCTGTTTTTTGCAAGGTTTGCGCAGCGCTACGTTCAATCAGGGGTGACTTGCGTTTGTCGCCGTGTAATTTTAGATCTTCTTGTAACTCGGATCGAATGAGACGTTTTAATTGGGTTTTAGACCCTAAAATTTTCTGAATTTTATCGCGTTCGGCCATTAAGTTTTCTTGTTCAGTATGCAGTTTAATTTCTTCTAGCTTGGCCAATTGTCGTAAACGTATTTCTAAGATTGCATCGGCTTGAATAGTGCTTAATTTATAGCGTTTGATCAATTCGATTTTAGCCTCATCGTGTTGACGAATAATCTGAATCACTTCATCGATATGTCGATAAATAATTAAAAAACCTTCTAAAAGATGAAGACGCGCTAAAATTTTATTGAGATGAAATTCTAAGCGCTTACGTACCGTGGCCAATCGATATTCTAACCATTCTTGTAAAATAGTTAACAAATTTTTAACTTTAGGTTTTCCATCCAGCCCTATCATATTAAGATTAATACGATAACTGCGTTCCAGATCAGTTGTTGCAAATAAATGCGCCATTAAGATGTCGTTATCGACGCGATTTGATCGCGGCACAATCACTAAACGGGTCGGATTTTCATGGTCGGATTCATCGCGCAAATCTTCTACGAGAGGTAATTTTTTTTCACGAATTTGTTCAGCGATTTGTTCAATGATTTTTGCCCCAGATACTTGATAAGGTAAATCGGTGATAATGATTTGATTTTTTTCTTCCGTATAGATAGCGCGTGCGCGAATGACACCTTGCCCTTGTTGATAGATATGACAAATATCAGCACGAGGGGTAATTATTTCAGCGGCTGAAGGAAAGTCAGGACCTATAATATATTCACAGAGTTTGGCAAGTGTAGTTTGGGGTTCATCTAATAAATGGATGCAGGCATTGACTACTTCGCTCAAATTATGCGATGGAATGTCAGTTGCCATCCCAACGGCAATACCTGCGGCGCCATTTAAGAGAATATTCGGTAAACGTGCCGGTAGTAGTTCGGGTTCTTGCAGTGTGGCATCAAAATTAGCGAGCCAGTTGACGGTGCCGTCGGATAGCTCTGTTAGCAGGGCTTGGGCGTAATGGGTGAGACGCGATTCGGTATAACGCATCGCCGCAAAAGATTTAGGGTCATCTTGAGAACCCCAATTACCCTGGCCATCGATAAGCGGATAACGGTAAGAAAAAGCTTGTGCCATTAAAACCATCGCCTCATAGCAGGCCGTATCACCATGGGGATGAAATTTGCCGAGTACATCCCCTACCGTACGCGCCGATTTTTTATATTTTGCTAAAGCAGTTAGACCTAATTCGGACATGGCGTAAATAATGCGCCGTTGAACAGGTTTCAAACCATCGCCAATATGTGGTAAGGCACGATCGAGTATGACATACATCGAATAATCAAGATAAGCCTTCTCGGTAAAAAGACGTAGCGCTTGATGCTCAATTGTTGCAAGTTCAGATGATTTAGTGTTGGCCATTACTTATATAGCCTCTTAAAGAAAAGATCCCTAGCACAAGCCCCGTCCTTTTTTAAGTGACGATGTTCGGTAGGCAGGTTAAGAACAACTTGTGAGCAGTATAAGGTGATCACAGTATTTTACAACACTGGCTTAACTTAGGATAAATCATTTTAATAAAATTCATAGCCGAGCGTAAATAAATGCTTCACATCAATTCCTTGATTAGGGGGGAATAAGTGTGCATTGGAATAATGTAGGTAATGATAGCTAAATGACCAGGTTTGCGCTTTGCTCCAGCGTAGGCCGAAACCGATTAAATCTTGAAAAGCAAACTGCCCCCCTAAATTTCGATGACCCAAATGATTGTTGGAAAGATAGCTCGCGCCTATCCCTAATTCTATATAAGGCTGGGCGGCCAACAGCCAACTGTCGTGACTCTGCAGGCGTATCATCGGCGAGGCGGCGAGTAGGCTGATAGCGCTGGGTTGATTAGCTTGTGGGGGGTTTACGTACCAATTGGCATAGCTCAAATCCCAATATCCGGTTAGATTAACCGGTGCTTGGGGCAGCCCTAACCATGGCCAAAATCGTTGAAAAGCGATTCGGTAGCCTTTTAATTGATCAGGTTTCCCTGTTCCATAGGCAAGCTGTAAACCATAAGTGGAGGCATAGCCTTTTTCAATGCCTAAAATAAAGAGTATTAAGCCTATATATTGCCAATAAAGGCTATTTTTTTTAATAAAAATTAAGAATGTTTTAAACAAAACAAGACTCCCTGTTTAAATAAATTTTTTTAATTATAATGTTATGAGTAGGCGTTAGGTTTGAATAAAACCTATTTATCCGCATAAAGCCGCTAAAGCGCGTATTTTTGTAGATGATTAACTTACATTTTTATTCATAATAACAGGCAATTTGCTAGTATCACACCAATCCAAAAATTTTGTTTTATAATTTGTTCTGTTATAATGCCGCCCTCATTCTATTCAAGGGATATAAAAATTATTATGCAGCAAGATATCCATCCAGCTTACGACCTAGTTACTGTAACTTGCAGTTGCGGTAATAGTTTTAAAACCCGTTCTACTTTAGGTGAGCCTACTTTTGCGATTGAAGTGTGTTCTAAATGTCACCCTTTTTATACGGGTAAACAAAAAATCGTTGATACGAGCGGGCGTGTTGATAAATTCAAACAAAAATACGGTAAACGTACCCCTAAAGTGGTTACTGATAAGTCTACTGACTCAGCAGCAGCTTAATTCTAGCTTCATTTTATTGGTTTGGCTTGCTAAGAATTATTACCTAATTTTTTAAATTCGCGGGCCTATTACTCATTTTCTGTAACTCTGGGGGGTGTTATTTATGCCGAGAAAACGTATTGATCTGTTTCCCTGGTTAGTGTGTGGCTTAGGGGCTCTTTTTTACTGTTATGAATATTTTTTGCGAATCTTACCGAGTGTTATGACGGAAGATTTACTAAAAATGTTCAATATCGGTGGGGTGGCATTTGGGAATTTAGTGGCTTTTTACTATTACGCTTACACCCCAATGCAGTTACCTATCGGCATGATGATGGATAGATTTGGCCCTCGTAAGCTATTGGCTTTTGCCTGTCTAACTTGCGCGATAGGGACTTATTTATTCGCCCATCATTATCTTTCAACGGCACAAATAGGTCGTTTTTTAGTCGGGTTCGGTTCCGCCTTTGCGTTCGTAGGGGTGCTTAAGCTGGCATCCATATGGTTTCCTCCTTCACGCTTTGCTTTTATTGCCGGTATGGCCACTTCCTTAGGCATGATAGGTGCGATGACAGGCGATATTATCCTGTCAAAATTAGTATTTGCGCTGGGTTCTAATGTGACACTCTATATTGCAGCTACAGTCGGTTTATTACTAACTGTCTGCTTATGGTATGTGATTCCCGAAACTAAACGGGTAAAGACAACGGATGAGCCTACTCCAGCCACCCTAAGTTACAACGAGTTTTTTCAAGCAGTTTTTAAGCTATGTAAAAATCCGCAAATGTGGCTAGTCGGTGCGATAGGGAGTTTGTTCTATTTGTCACTTTCTGCTTTTGCAGAAGTGTGGGGGATCCCTTATTTAATTCGGACTTACGGCTTATCGAATTCCACTGCAGCGGTTGATATTTCATTTATTTTTTTAGGTTGGGCTATCGGTAGCCCCTTGGTCGGTTGGATTTCTGACAAGATAGGCAATCGACGCCATCCTATTATTATCGGCGCTTTATTAGGCGCGGCACTATTTACCTTACTTATTTATTTTCCCTATGTTTCGAGTCATTTTCTAGGATTGTTATTATTTAGTTTTGGTCTTTGTAGTTCGGCACAGATTATTGTTTTTCCGATTGCAAGAGAGCTTAATGTACAGGCTTTAGCGGGCACTGCCATTGCAGTGACTAATTTGTTAGTGATGTTTGGTGGGGCCTTATCCCAACCTTTAATCGGTAAGGCCTTAGATGTATTAACTGGCACGCATGTCAAGGGAAACTTAATGGCTTTTTCAATCGAAAGTTTTCAACATGCCTTGACGATTATTCCGATCGCATTTGTGATGGTCGCTATATTAGCCATTTTTGTCAGAGAAACGCGCGGCGTTGTGCCGACTTAATTCAAAGCGTTATTATCAAACAAGCAACGCAGTTTAGGCTAAATCTTGTAAGGCTATTTTTAATCGCAACAGTGCCTCTTTTAAGCGCGCTTCATCAACCGCAAAGGACAGGCGTAGATAACCCGGCGCACCAAAAGCCGATCCGGGTACTGTGGCGAGGTTTGCTTTGTTCAATAAATAATCCGCTAGTTCGTGATCAGAAGCAAATGCTTTATTTACGCCAATAAAAGCATGAAACGAAGGAAAACTATAGAAAGCGCCTTGAGCCGCTAAGCAAGTGACACCCGGGATTTTATTGAGTTCACGTGAAAAAAAATCATGTCGTTGCCGATAAATTTCATTCATATGTCGCACACAATCTTGATCGCCTGTTAATGCCGACGCGGCCGCAAATTGAGCGATTGAATTCGGATTAGAAGTACTTTGCGACTGTATATTGGCCATCGCGGCAATGACTTCTTTAGGGCCTGCGGCATAACCAATTCGCCAACCCGTCATCGCATAAGCTTTTGAGCAGCCATTTAATACCAGTGTTCGATGAGATAGCTCAGGACAAACATTGACGATATTTTCAAACGGCAGGTCTCCCCAATAGATGTGCTCATAAATATCGTCGGTGAGTATAAAGACTTGCGGATGACCTAATAATACTTTAGCCAGTTCACTCAGCTCAGCTGGCGTGTAGACCATCCCGGTTGGATTGGAGGGACTATTGATAATAAAAAGTCGAGTTTTTTCCGTAATCGCCGCTGCTAGCTGCGCGGGTGTAATCTTTAAATGCTGCTCAATAGATGTGGATATAATCACTGGTTTGGCTTCAGCTAATAAGGCCATATCTGGGTAAGAAACCCAATAAGGCGCGGGAATGATCACTTCATCACCCGGGTTTAATAAGCATTGCATCAGGTTATAGATAGATTGCTTCGCGCCACTTGAGACGATGACTTGATCCAGTGGATAATCCAAGTTGTTTTCACGCTTAAATTTATCGGCCACCGCTTGTTTTAAATCGAGCATACCGTCTACAGCGGTATACTTGGTAAAACCCTGGTCTAAGGCCACTCGAGCCGCTTGTTTAATGGATTTCGGGGTATCAAAATCCGGTTCACCGACAGTCAGGTTAATAATCGGTTTGCCATTGGCTTTTAATCGATTTGCGGCGGCAGAAAGGCTTAAAGTAGGGGAGGGTTTGATCTGAGTGAGGCGGTGCGAAAGAATTATTTTCATAGTATAGCGCTATTTAGGTTAAAATAGAGTGATTAGCAGGAACTTTATTATCGGTGAGAGGCTAATCATAAAGCAAGTCAGTTTTCTATCCTTATCATCTACAGTAGGTTTACTTCTATTTATTCCACGCTATAGTCGTTCATTTTTGTGTGCAGTCATTCTAGTTTTATAGCGATAAACACCGGATAAAGGGAAAAGAGATTAAAATCATTTCATGTCAAAAGCTTTTACATTAGTTTCAAATTTTAAGCCAGCCGGCGATCAACCTGCGGCGATCAAAGCACTGCTCAAGGGTTTAGATGCCGGTCTAGCGCAGCAAACCTTACTCGGTGTAACAGGCTCAGGTAAGACATTTACTATTGCGCATGTAATGCAAACGATCCTGCGACCTACGCTTATTTTAGCGCCGAATAAAACATTGGCCGCGCAGCTATACGGTGAGATGCGAACATTCTTCCCCGACAATGCGGTGGAATATTTTGTTTCTTATTATGATTATTATCAGCCGGAAGCCTACGTGCCAACCACGGATACTTATATCGAAAAGGATGCGGCTATTAATGAACACATTGAACAAATGCGCTTATCCGCTACCAAGTCTTTGTTGGAACGTCGCGATGTTATTATTGTGGCAACTGTATCGGCTATTTATGGTCTAGGCGATCCAAATGCTTATGTTGACATGATGTTACATGTGCGCCGCGGTGATCCGATTGATCAACGTTTTATATTACGACGCTTGACCGAGTTACAATATAGTCGTAACGATATGGATTTTCGACGCGCTACTTATCGTGTGCGGGGTGATGTGATTGATATCTATCCGGCAGAATCAGCCGAAGAAGCGGTGCGTATCGAATTACTTGACGAATGTATCGAACATTTAAGTTATTTTGATCCTTTGACCGGCGCCATGTTAAGGCGCGTGCCCAGGCTTAGCATTTACCCCAAAACCCACTATGTCACACCGCGGGAAAAAATTTTAGCGGCGGTGGAGTCTATTAAAACCGAATTAAAAGAACGTTTATCTGAATTAGAAGCGGCGAATAAATTAGTGGCGTATCAACGTTTAGAACAGCGCACACGATTTGACGTCGAGATGCTCTTAGAACTTGGTTACTGCACCGGTATCGAAAATTATTCGCGTTATTTATCCGGTCGTGATACAGGACAAGCGCCGCCCACCTTGCTGGATTATTTACCCAAAGATGCTTTATTGATCATTGACGAATCGCATGTCACTATTCCACAACTGGGGGCCATGTATAAAGGGGATCGTTCGCGCAAAGAAACCTTAGTCGCGTATGGATTTCGCCTACCTTCTGCTTTAGATAATAGACCGCTGAAATTTCAAGAGTTTTCTGATTTAGCCTTTCAGACTATTTATGTTTCAGCGACACCGAGTCACTATGAATTAGAGCACTCGGGTGCATTAGTAGAGCAAGTGATAAGACCTACGGGTTTAGTGGATCCGTGCATTGAAGTGCGTCACATTGCGAGCCACGTGGATGATTTGCTTTCTGAAATTAATCGCTGTGCTTTGAAAAAAGAACGCGTACTCGTCACCACATTGACTAAGCGATTATCGGAAGATTTAACCGAATACCTAAGCGAACACGGGGTGAAGGTGCGTTATCTCCACTCGGATATTGATACGGTTGAACGCGTAGAGATTATTCGCGATCTACGTTTAGGTAAGTTCGATGTATTAGTTGGAATTAATTTGCTACGTGAAGGTCTCGATATGCCAGAGGTTGCTTTAGTGGCCATTTTGGATGCGGATAAGGAAGGTTTTTTGCGTTCAGAGCGCTCCTTAATACAAACGATTGGCCGCGCAGCGCGCCATATCCACGGTCGAGCGATACTCTATGCCGATAGGATAACCGGCTCTATGCAAAAGGCCATGGCAGAAACCGACAGACGCCGGACTAAACAGTTGGCTTATAATAAAAAGCATCACATTACACCCAAAGGTATTGCCAAAGCCGTGCATGATATTCTAGAGGGCGCGCGCTCTGATGTTCCAACGAATAAACAGCGTTTTCTTAAAGTCACGGAAGAACAAGCCTATTACGCGGCGTTACCACCCGAGCAACTGGCTAAAAAAATTAAACAATTAGAACGAGAAATGCTCAATTACGCTAAAAATTTGCAATTTGAAGAAGCGGCTGAAACGCGTGAACAATTAAAAAATCTTAAAGAAAAAATAATGGGAATTGATTAAATTGTTGCGTCGATAAAACAAGAGTGTTATTTTTCTTGCCATTAATCGCGCATTAAATAATTTAATAATGGGTTCCGCGTTTTGCGCTCCCATGTTTCGTAACCTATAGGCACGTAGCTCAGTGGTAGAGCACCACCTTGACATGGTGGTGGTCGGTGGTTCGATCCCACTCGTGCCTACCAACTATTTTTATAAATGTATGCCCGTCATTACTTTGCCCGATGCCACACAACGTACTGTTACGAAGGCGATGACCGTCTATCAAGTCGCCGAGCAAATCGGGCCTAGTTTGGCAAGGGCGGCTATCGCCGCAGAAGTGGATGGCCAACTTGTTGATTTATCTTTCCTGATTGATAAAGATGTTAAGGTGAGGATACTGACAGCGCGTGATCCAGAAGCCTTAGCGATTGTTCGTCACTCGACAGCCCATTTGTTGGCACATGCGGTCAAACAATTATTTCCGAGCGCGCAAGTGACGATAGGGCCTGTCATTGACAATGGATTTTATTATGATTTTGCGTTGTCGCATCGCTTTACACCCGATGATCTGCAAAAGATAGAAAAGCGGATGCAGGAATTGGTTAAACAAGATTTGCCGATACAGCGTTCTACTGTGACAAGAGAGGTCGCAATCAAGTTATTTCGGGATTTAGGCGAGGAATATAAAGCGGAGATTATTGGCTCGATTCCCGAGCAAGAGCGCTTATCTTTGTATCGTGAAGGGGACTTCATTGATCTTTGTCGTGGACCACATGTTCCTAGTACGGGAAAACTTAAGGTTTTTAAATTAACCCATGCGGCGGGTGCTTATTGGCGCGGCGATGCTAAAAATGAAATGTTGCAACGAATTTATGGCACAGCCTGGTTGACCGAGTCGGACTTAAAAAATTATTTATATCAGCTAGAAGAAGCTGAAAAACGCGATCACCGTAAGCTTGCCAAACAATTAGATTTATTTCATATTCAAGAAGAAGCACCTGGGATGGTCTTTTGGCACCCTAACGGCTGGATTATCTATCAAGTTATTAAACAGTATATCCGTGCGCGCTTGCAAACCGGTGGTTATCAAGAAATACAGACACCACAATTACTAGCACGCCAATTATGGGAAAAATCTGGCCATTGGGACAAGTTTTTTAAAGAAATGTTTAGCACAGCCACTTCAGAAAATACTGAATTTGCCATTAAACCGATGAATTGTCCGGGACATATTCAAGTTTTTAATCAAGGCGTGAAAAGTTATCGCGACCTGCCGTTACGGTTGGCGGAATTTGGTTCTTGTCATCGTAACGAACCCTCCGGTGCTTTGCACGGTCTAATGCGGGTACGCGGCTTCGTACAAGACGATGCGCATATTTTTTGTACTGAGGATCAAATTCAAGCGGAAGTAGCTACCTTCATCGACTTACTTTATGCCGTATATGCTGATTTTGGTTTTAATGAAGTCATCCTAAAATTAGCGACGCGTCCAGAAGTGCGAGTCGGCTCAGATGAGAGTTGGGATAAGGCCGAACAGGCCTTAGCACAGGCCTTAGAGGCAAGAGGGCTAAAATGGACCTACTCCCCGGGCGAAGGCGCTTTTTACGGTCCCAAAATTGAATTTTCTTTAAAAGATTGTTTAGATCGCGTTTGGCAATGTGGCACAATCCAGGTTGATTTTTCCATGCCAGCTCGCTTGGGCGCAGAATATGTCAGCGAGCAGGGTGAGCGTAAGACTCCGGTTATGCTACATAGGGCTATTTTAGGTTCTATCGAACGTTTTATAGGGATACTTATTGAGCATTATGCTGGGCATTTTCCTATTTGGTTAGCCCCCATCCAGGTCGTGGTGATGACAATTACCGATAAGCAGCAGGATTACGCCAAAGAGATAGGCCGAGAATTAGAAGAATTGGGGGTTAGAGTAAAGCTAGACTTGAGAAATGAGAAGATCAGTTTTAAGATCCGCGAGCATAGTTTGCGGAAGATACCCTATCAGTTAGTGATAGGCGCTAAGGAAGTAGCGGCAAAACAAGTCGCTGTACGTAGACAAACAGGGGATGATTTGGGTAGTATGTCGGTCCAGATGTTTTATCAGATGCTTCGGCCGTGTGTTATGCCGCGATATCGAATCGATACGGAGAAAAGTTATTAGTACCGAAAAAGTTATTCAGAATAGACCGGGGGGGGGATTTCAACCTAGGTCAGGGTCCAGCAACGCAAAAAAGGTCAGGGTTAATCGGGAAATTCGAGTTCCCCAAGTCAGGTTAATAGGTCCTGAGCGTGAACAGTTAGGCGTGGTTTCCCTAGAGGATGCCTTAAGGAGAGCGGACGAAGCCGATCTTGATTTAGTAGAGATTGCACCGACAGCGGCGCCCCCTGTTTGTCGAATCATGAATTATGGCAAGTATCTCTTTGAATTGAGTAAACAGAAGACAGCGCAGAAGAAAAAACAAAAGCGCATTCAATTGAAAGAAATTAAGTTTCGACCCGTAACAGAAGAAGGCGACTATCAGGTCAAGCTACGCAACCTGATACGTTTCCTACAGCAGGGGGACAAAGCTAAAATCACGGTGCGATTTCGGGGTCGTGAAATCGCTCATCTGCACTTAGGCGCTAAGTTAATTGAACGCTTAGAGAAAGATCTGCTCGCTTATGCGGTGATTGATGATAGGCCTAAGATGGAAGGTAGGCAGATGGTGTTAGTGGTAAGTCCGAAAAAAACCAAGTAATCAAGTTATAAATTATTCAGTAATGCGGAGTGTATTTTTATGCCAAAGTTAAAAAGCCATCGAGGGGCGGCAAAGCGTTTTAAACCGACTGCTAACGGTTATAAATGTGCGCAGTCGCACCATAACCATATTCTTACCAAGAAAGATAGTAAGCGTAAACGAAACCTGCGTGCTACAAATTTAGTGAACCCCTGCGATGTGCCGGCGGTCGAGCGTATGTTGCAAGGTTCTTAAAATAACGAAAGATAATTAAAGAGGTTAAAGACGATGCCAAGAGTCAAACGCGGGGTAACAGCCAGAGCCCGACATAAAAAAATCTTAAAAGCCGCTAAAGGATATAGAGGTGCACGCAGTCGTGTCATAAGAGCGGCAAAACAAGCGGTGACTAAAGCCGGTCAATATGCTTATCGTGATAGAAAGCAAAAGAAACGTGATTTCCGTGCACTTTGGATAGTTCGCATTAATGCCGCCGTGCGTGAAAATGGTATGATTTACAGCCGCTTTATTGCCGGTCTTAGCAAAGCAGAGATCGCGGTCGATCGCAAAATATTAGCTGATTTAGCCATAACGGATAAGGCTACTTTTGCTCAACTCGTTGAAAAAGCGAAGCAAGCCCTCGCTTAATCTATTATACGTATTCTCACTTTATTAAAATAATTAAATATTAAATCAGTGAAGTGGGAATATATCTTTAAATTTTAAAAAAAATTATTTAAATCTTTACAGGATTTTTTTCTTCATGTTAGCATGTGGGTGTATTTAGATGTTTTAAAGGATAAGAATTATGGAAAGAGCCATTAAATTACCGTCACAAGAATTACCTTATCAATCTTTTTTTCCCGCATATTCAAAAGCCGATGATGTTTTAATTTCTTTTGGTCCTAAAAATGGTCTGTTATGGCGGGGTGAATCAATAGACCCACAAGAAGTGAGTCTAATAGGCGGTTTAAATAGAGTTTTTCAACAGGGCTTCACGCAGCGTGATGAGCAAAGTATTTTAGCGCGTTTGCCTTACCTAAGCTTGCATTATCCACATTTTGTTTGTGCATCCAATACCTATTGTAGTGGCAATGAACTAACGGGCTGGAACAACGAAGAGGCTTTAGCTGGAAATTATGGTTATGTTTATTTGATCGATTCTCGCTATGATAAAGGCATACAAAGTATTCCATTATGTGAGGAAAATATAAATAATTCCAATTTTGTAGCCGGTTATAGCGGTGAAATTAATGAGGGGCCTGATTACGCAGTTATTTCGAGATTAAATCCGGATTCTATCATAGGGGCTGTTCCATCAGAATTTATTGCTTTTGCCTTAGGTATGAATGAAAAGTTTTTTATTATAAATCCTATTTATTGTGGCGCTAGCTATCTTGACAAAATAAATGAAATTTCGGGTATCTCGCAGTTTTTGAAACCCGAGGTCCTCTCTTTGAAGTATCCTGAGCTATCTATCGATCAGACTTATCAACGCTACCTTCTCGAAAAGCATCCTACAGTAGCTGGTTTGTTATCCTTGTCTAATGCGAGTTACTACCATGGAGCTGGCTTTTTCCAAACCAATGAAGCTACCAATGCTGGTATAGCTGCCGTGCTGCCGCCTGAACCTTCTGCCTCAAGTTCCGATAACGTTTATACGCAGCTGTATCAGCCATTTTAATAGAGAGATAGCGATAAGCTATCCATATATTCTTATACTGTGAGAGATAAATAAGTGAATTAAAGCGTGTCAACAGTGACACGCGCATACAGCGAGCGTGCCAAGGTGTGACCATCAATGAACTCTAACTCACTGCCTAAAGGAACACCGTGGGCAATGCGGCTCACCCTAATGCCTTTTGGCTTAATCAGTTCGGCGAGATAATGCGCCGTTGCCTCTCCTTCTACGGTCGGGTTAGTAGCTAAAATAATTTCTTGTGGAGGCTGGGTATTAATACGCTGAACAAAGTGTTTTATCCCTAACTCCTCAGGACCAATCCCATCGAGTGGCGACAAGCGCCCCATCAGTACAAAGTAATAACCGCGATAGCTGGCTGTTTGTTCGATAGCGAGGACATCAATCGGTGTTTCTACCACACAAAGTAAACTACTGTCTCGATTTGGATTTGAGCAAAGTGTACAGATAGGGGTTTCGCTTAAACTTCGGCAGTGTTCACAATGACCCACTTGTTGAACGGCCTGCGTTATCATTTTGGCAAGTGCTAGGCCATCTGCGCGCGCCCTTTCCAGCAGATGAAACACCATACGCTGGGCCGATTTAGGCCCAACACCGGGCAAGCAACGAAATTGCGAAATCAATTGTGATATCAAAGGACTAAAAGCCATATTTTTACATCTAGCGTATCAAAAACAGCGCTATAAACTTAACGCATAACTTAGTAAACACGGGTTGACTCGAGGAAGACAACAGGAAATACTAATTATTAAGCACTCGTTACGTCGCTACTAAACTTACTTTGCATATGATGTGTTAAATCATTTAACTTTTGACGTGATTCTTTTTCAATTTTTTGCAGGGCATCGTTAAACGCCGCAACCAGTAATTCTTCCATAAATTCCTTGGGCTCTTTTAGTATACTAGGATCAAGCTGAATGGATTTAACATTGTGCCGACCGTCCATTTCGACTTTTACTAAACCAGCGCCCGCTTCTCCGGTGATCACTATTTGTGCTAATTCGGCTTGCGCCAATTGCATCTTAGATTGCATATCTTGAGCTTGTTTTAAAAGCGTGTCTAGGTCAACTTTCATATTCATTTTATTTTCCTCTAGTTAGGGTCAATTTTTTATTCATTTAGGTGTCAAGCGATTCTCATACTTCGTCAAGAAGTTGAATAGATTCAGGGCGTAGTTTAGCATCAAACGTCTGCATAATCGCTTGGACGGCAGGGTCTTCCTGCAAAGCCTGGGCGGTTTGTTCTAGCCGCTGTGATTTTTGCTGTGCTTCCTGGCGCGCGGGTGTCGATAGCGCCGCATCGCCGAGCTCGATCGCTAAGGTGATGGGCTTATCAAAATAATTCGAAAGCGCTAAGGCTAGTTTTGCTTCTTGTTTAGCGCTACGTAGAGCCGCTTGTCTTGGATCTAAGCGTAAACAAATATGATCAGCATGATAGGATTGTAAGGCACATTGATAGGCCAGGGTATGCGTTAAGCCGGTTAGATTCAGTTGCTTGATAAGCGTAGGCCAGTGTAGCTCAGTGGTGGCTGCTGAGCTTGTCTTAGTGACCTTGAGGTGGGGCTGCTGCTTTTTGGGACTAGGCGTAGCATGAGGTGTTAAGGCCTTTTTTTCTAAGGTCTTATCATGATAAGACTTGTCAATAATCTGCTTGTCGGTGATGGGTTTAAAAGCCAATAGCCTTAATAGCATCATCTCAAAGCCCAGTCGTGGCGTTGGGGCAAGCGCTAAATCGCGTCGACTTAATAAAGCAATTTGATAATAAAGCTGTGTGTCCTCGGGGGAAAGTTTTTTGGCCAAGTCGTCAATAATAGGTGAAGCCTTGTTGATTTCGTCCTTAAAGAGTGGACTAAGCGCCATACGATGCAAAAAAGTAATGAGCTCATCAATAACGTGGGAATAATCAACCGCCTGATCATTTAAGCTTTCTACTATAGCGAAGAGCTTAGCACTATCTTCTTGGATTAAAGTCTCAACTAGGCTAGCTATCTCAGCGCTTTTAACATGGCCTAATAAGCGGTTGATATCCTCACAAGTGAGATGTTGATTCGTATAAGCAATGGCCTGATCCAATAAGCTCAAGGCATCACGCAAACTGCCACGCGAAGCTTGTGCGAGTGGCGCGAGTGCCATGGGCTCATAAGGGATATTTTCACACTTGAGAACCGTTTCTAAATGTGCGCTGATTTGTTCGGTCGGGATAATCTTCAAATGAAATTGTAAACAACGCGAAAGGATCGTCGCCGGTAAACGCTGCGGATCGGTGGTGGCCAACAAAAAAATAACATGCGGTGGTGGTTCTTCGAGGGTTTTTAGTAACGCATTGAAACTATGCGAAGAAAGCATATGGACTTCGTCGATCAGATAGATTTTATAGCGACCTTGGCTCGGTGCATAATGAACATCCGCCAATAAATCGCGCGTATCTTCTACTTTGGTGCGTGAAGCGGCGTCTACTTCAATCAGGTCGACAAAGCGATTAGTGTGAATGGCCAGGCAATTCGTGCATTGATTACAAGGTTCAGCACTTATTTTAGTTTGGCAATTCAAACATTTAGCCAATAAGCGCGCCAAGGTTGTTTTGCCAACACCACGTGTCCCGGTAAAAAGATAGGCATGATGAATTCGTTGAGTTTCAAGCGCATTTTTTAGAATGCGACACGTCGATTCTTGGCCAATCAGCTGTTCAAATGATTGAGGCCGATATTTTCGGGCAAGGACTTGATAGCTCATACAATAACACCACCTTGGCAAGATCTAACGACCTCTAATGGAGGCGGTTATAGCAGCCACACCTCGGCACCCGCGTCTACAACTACCGCTGCTTCCTTCCGGATCTGACGGGGTTCGCTGCTTTGCGTTGCGAAGGGACCAATATAACCACCATTGGCGGAGAGAGCGGGATTCGAACCCGCGGTAGGGATGAACCTACACACACTTTCCAGGCGTGCTCCTTAAGCCGCTCGGACACCTCTCCCAGAAAGTTGCCAGGTTAAACTAGAATGCCTAATTTGGCAATTAGCATTTCTATCTAAAGCGATTTTTAAAGATAAGGTTTGGATACTATTCTCATCTTTATTTCCCTTCTAAGCATTGTTTAGTCGCCTGCTAAGGCTATTAAAAAGCCAATGTCGTGATAAAGACAAAAAGCTTTATTCAATTTCAGATACAATAAAGTATTATTTTAAAAAATTGGGTTTTTAATACCTTATTTATAGGCTTGTCGTATGTCCGATTCCTCTTATCCTGCAGAAATTTTATCAAGAAGAACATTTGCCATTATCTCGCACCCCGATGCCGGTAAAACCACCTTAACAGAGAAGCTTTTGTTGTGGGGAGGGGTCATACAATTGGCTGGAACGGTTAAAGCGCGTAAAGCGGCGCATCATGCCACTTCCGATTGGATGGCTTTAGAGAAAGAGCGTGGGATCTCAGTCACGACCTCAGTGATGCAATTTCCTTATCAAGATTGTATTTTTAATCTATTAGATACACCCGGCCATGCGGATTTTTCTGAGGATACCTATCGTACTTTAACGGCAGTTGATTCGGCCTTGATGGTAATTGATGCGGCCAAAGGGGTAGAACCACGTACGCAAAAATTATTAGAAATTTGCCGTTTACGCAAGATTCCCATTTTGACTTTTATTAATAAAATGGATAGAGAAGCGCGTACACCGATTGAGTTATTAGATGATATCGAATCAACTTTAGGCATTGCGTGCGCACCGATAACCTGGCCAATAGGGATGGGGAAACACTTTAAAGGGATTTATCATATCCAAGCAGACAAGGTTTATTTTTATGCCCCTTCGAGTAATCTAAAACGTAAAGAAGGGGAATGCTTTGCCGGTTTAAATAACCACGAGGTCAAGGAGCGAATTGGTTTTTTATTTGATGAGCTTGAAGAGGAATTGGCACTGATTAAAGGCGCAAGCGCTGGCTTTAATCAGCAAGCGTATCTTGCGGGAAAATTAACACCCGTATTTTTTGGTTCGGCGATTAACAATTTTGGCGTGCAAGAATTATTAGCCGCGTTTGTGAAATATGCGCCTTGCCCACAAGCAAGGCAAACCGACCTTCGTAAGGTAAGTCCAGAAGAGGCTAATTTTACCGGATTTGTATTTAAGATTCAGGCCAATATGGATCCCGCTCATCGCGATAGAATTGCTTTTTTGCGCTTATGCTCTGGAAAGTTCACCCCAGGTATGAAGGTATTTCAAGTGCGTACCCAGCGCGAAATGGCGCTTAACAAAGCACTTACTTTTATGGCCGGTGATAGACTTAAGACGGAAGAAGCGTGGCCAGGTGATATTATCGGTTTACACAACCATGGTACGATCCAAATCGGTGATAGTTTTACCTTGGGCGAAACCTTAAAATTTACTGGAATTCCTTCTTTTTCACCGGAATTATTTCAACGCGTGCGTTTAAAAGATCCACTGAAATCTAAGGCGTTGTTAAAAGGATTAATGCAGTTGTCCGAGGAAGGCGCGATACAAATTTTTAGACCTTTAAACAGCAGTGAATTGATTTTAGGTGCTATTGGGGCGCTACAATTTGATGTAGTGGCGTATCGATTAAAACATGAGTATCGCGTCGAATGTGCTTATGAACCAATTAACGTGGTTGCCGCACGCTGGGTCAGTGCCGACGATCGTAAGCATTTAGAGGAATTTCAAAATAAGCTTTCTTTACATTTAGCACTGGATGCTAAAGAGAATCTTGCTTATTTAGCCCCCAGTCAGGTCAATTTAAAATTAACCATGGAGCGTTGGCCGGCTATTTATTTTTGCCAACTAAAGGAAAGCTAATTTTTATGAGTGGAATTGGTAAACTAGCAATTTAGCCCAGTGATTTAATCTGTAAACGCTCTTGTTCTAAAAAAATACGCACACTGCTTTCGTTTGGCGTTGCTCGCAGATCATTTAAATCCTCGCTTAACCAATAATGACCGGCAATCGCAACTAATTCTGCCTCTAAGGTGTGACAAAAAATACACGCTTGTTGGTTTCCGGTAACGCCTGCCAGCGCGCGACCTTTTAATCGACCATAAATATGGATGTTCCCGTCAGCTAATAGCTCTGCGCCTGGACTTACGGAGGCGATAACGATTAAATCACCGTTTTTAGCGTAGATTTGTTGGCCAGAACGTACCGGTTGGGTTATTAAGGTAGAATTCAGTGTGGGATTAGCTACGCTACTTTTGGGTGTTGTTTCAGTCATATCCGTTTTGACATTCGCTAAAATAGCCAGTCCAGATTGCATAGCAAATGTTTGTTGTTCGGCACTTCCACCACGAATTCCTACAGGAATTAAGCCATAGCAACGTAGGCAACTGATAATCGCTGGGAAGTCAATGGCAGAGGTTGTAGTCGGCAAAGAAAACAAATCCAAAATAATCGGCAGCTGTTGGAAAAAGCGCGGGGTTTGTTCAATCAGCGGCTTTAATTGTTGATGGAGTGTCTCGGGATCAGGATTTAATAAATGAAAGGTGGTTAATGTGAATAAACTAGCCTTTAATTTAAAGGCCTCTTGCGATGTTCCCGTCAAACTGCGCATAAATAGTCCACCTGATCGCTATAGAATGTCGAAATAAAGTAGGCATTATATACTAAAACCTAATGAGGAACGCTTAACCACTAATTTTAAAGTAGGGTAAATAATGGAAAAGATTTGGTTATCTCGTTATCAGCAGCAAGTGCCCGCCGAAATTAATCCGGATATCTATCCGTCGCTCAACGCCTTATTCAAGGAAGCTTGCCAAAAGTTCCACGCATTGCCCGCATTAAGTTTTTTCCAACAAACAATAAGTTATGGGCAATGGGCTGAGTTGAGTGAAAGCCTAGCAGCCTATTTACAAAAACAATTAGTCTTAAAAAAAGGCACTAAAGTTGCATTAATGCTACCGAATTGTCCGCAATATATGATTTCTATCTTTGCCGTGTTTCAAGCAGGTTTGGTAGTGACGAATATCAACCCACTTTATACAGCACCGGAATTTATCCAACAAATCAATCACTCAGAAGCAGAAGCTTTAATTATATTAACTAACTATCTGCCTAATATAGCCCATGTCATCCAAGAAACAAAAATTAAGCACGTTATAAGCACACATTTAGGGGATATGCTGACTTGGCCACAATCGTGGCTCATCAATTGTTCAGCCTGGTGGCTGATAAAAAATCGACAACAAAAAGATAAAACAGTGTTGCCGATTGATTTTTTGCAAGCCTTGAAACTAGGTCGAAATTTAACGCTAAATCCTATCGCTGTTGCGAAAGAAGACCTTGCTTTCTTACAGTATACTGGCGGGACAACAGGGATTCCTAAAGGCGCGATGCTAAGCCATCGCAACATGCTGGCTAATATTGAGCAATTGATTACTTGGGTGCGCCCTATTTTAAAAGAAGGTCAAGAATCATTCATTACGGCCTTGCCGCTTTATCATATTTTTTCGCTCATGGTAAATGGCTTAATGTGCGTCCGTCTAGGCGGAAAGAATTGTTTAATTCCAGATCCACGCAACATGAAACAACTGATTCAGGTGCTTGAGACGAGTCAATTTAGTGTGTTACTAGGCGTAAATACTTTATTTAAGGCACTTTTAAAACAACTTGCTTTTTTAAAGTTAGATTTTAGCGGTTTAAAAATCGCATTAGGTGGCGGAGCTCCGCTGCAAGCTCACGTTAAAGTGGCTTGGAAACAAGTGACCGGAAAATTATTATTGGAAGGTTATGGATTGACTGAAGCTTCACCGGTTGTTTGTGCGCCGCCTTGGGATTTAGTCGTCGCCGGTGATCAGGTGGGTTTGCCATTGCCTTCTACGGATATTCGCCTATGTGATGACAAAGGCTGTGAGGTTGCATTAGGCGAGGTGGGTGAGCTGTGGGTTAAAGGCCCTCAGGTCACAAAGGCCTATTGGATGCAGTCAGCTGGGCTAGAAAGTGCATTAACAGCCGACAAGTGGTTATTAACTGGAGATCTCGCGCGTATCGATAGCCAAGGCTTTGTTTTTATAGTCGGGCGTAAAAAAGAATTAATTCTGGTTTCAGGCTTTAATGTTTATCCTGAGGAAATAGAAAATATTATTCAACAGAATCCGAAGGTAAAAGAGGTGGCTGTGATAGGGGTTCCGTCTGAAAAAACCGGTGAAGCGATCAAGGCATGTGTAGTCCGTAACGATAAGCGTTTAAGCGCCGAAGCCTTATTAAACGATTGTCGTCGGGCGCTGACGGGATATAAATTGCCCCATCAAATTATATTTTTAAATAAGCTGCCTAAATCGGCCTTAGGCAAGATTTTAAAGAAAGATTTACACTAAAACCAAGAAAATATATTTTTTGGATAAAAAATAAAGTTTTTTAATATTTTTAAATATTAAAATAAATTAATTGACAAATTTCTTTTATAGAAGTAGGCTTCCTGATTAATTTATTTAATATAAATTTTTCAAAAATAATAACAAAGGCGTGGGGGTACTTATGAAGGGAAATAGTGTTGATTTAATAGAAAAATTCTCAAATAAAATTAATAATATTGATAATAATTCAATATATAAATCTACATTAATATATTCATTTAGTAAAGATTTTTTTAAAGCAATAAATAAACGAGGGAAAGAGGAATTAAAAGCGAGTTTAAAAAATCTTGATGCGGGAAATATCAATGCTACTCCCGTTAATTTCCAAATAGTGAGTTGTTTGCTAGTGCTCGCGATCGGAAAATATAGCAAGAGTGAATTTTTACAGCTCATACACCCGCTTTGTACGGATCCGAATAATAACAAGGATCTTATTAGCAAGATTGAACCCAAGCGATCTAAATGGAGAGTTATACGCTGGTTGCAAGGAATATTAGATGCGTTTAAGCGAGAAAAATTTGCGATCAATCCTAAGCATCCATCCGCTAATGAATTTAATCTTGCTTATGAAGCGCTGCATTTAAGATCGAAAAAGATAAATTTAGATGAATATAAAAGACTAAGCCAACAGGATGCGGCACCTTTATCTTTGTTAACGCGAACAATTTTTTCGATAGCGCCGCTACAAGATCAAGTAGAACAAGTGTCTAATGTGGCAGTGGAGCAAATCAACGCGTTCTCCTTAACAAACGATTTCGAAGCATGGCCACCATTGCCAGAGTCTTCTCAGTTATTGATAGAGGAAGAAACTACGTCTTTTACGCCTTTACAGCGTGTAGCGCCACCGCTATCACCTCCTCCTTTTCCTCCTCTGCCGCAAGCAATCGAAGAAACTGGCAAAAGTAATCGTGCTGCCGATAGCCATGTGGAACTGCCGGCAACTACGGCAAATGGTGTAACACCACCGCCGCTACCACCAATCCTCTCGCCAGAGAAAGGGAATAATTCTCGCGGTGATGATCTATTCAATGCAGATGCGATAAAAAAAATAAAAGGTAGCTTGAAAAAAATAGAGGTTGATGCTGAAGGTATAGGTGGCAGGAAGAATTCGAATCCTAGGGACGATATGCATAGCTTGATAAAAAAGGGAGTAAAATTGAAACCCGTCAAAGTAAATGTTAAAACTGAAACTGATCTACACAAAGAGACTTTAAATAATCCACTTGCAGCGGCCATAGCAAAAAGACTGAAAGGTAGAAGAGATAAAGTAGCTATATCAGATTCTGATAATGATGAGAGCTCGAACGATGAATGGGATGGCAATTCCAGCTCGGTCACTGTGCGTGCAGAAGATAGCCAAGGAATATTAAGTAGAGCAGAAGACTCAGGTCATGGAAGTTATATTTCATTGATAGATGAAAACGAATCGCTACCTGAACCGGATGAAACATTTAAGGAAAGTGAAAATGTATCTATAAACTCCTGCGAGACGGTTTCTTTATTCAAGCTCAATAAAAAAGCAGCGCATCAAAAGGATGCTAAAGAGCCAGCAGAAAATTCTTCTTCTCAGGTTCAGGTTAAAAATCTAACCAAGCTTTTTAATAATAAGCCGTAGTTTATAAACGATCAGGGCACTGTGAGGCAGTGCCCTCTTCTTTTAGGGGGATGGATATGCCAGCTTAGCGTTCCCATTTTTTTTGGGGGAAACGAACTTCAACTTGGAGTCCAGTACCTTGCTCTGGTGACGCTAAAGCGATGGATCCTTGATGTAGTTTGGCAATTTGCTCGACAATCGACAGGCCTAAACCACTTCCTTGTGCATTGGTGCCTAAGACACGGAAAAAGCGTTCAAATACACGTGCGTGTAGTTTGCTCGGGATGCCGGGGCCATTATCGATCACCTGTAAAATAATGGCATCAGGCTTATTCATAATCAATACCTTAATAGTGCCTTCTTTTGCTGTGTAGCGAATGGCATTATCGACCAAATTACGGATTAATACCTGCAAGCCGATGGCATTACCTAATAGTGTATATTCAGCATCCTTTGCGACGAGTTCAATTTCAATCTGTTTTACGATCGCAACAGGTGCTAATTGAGCAATGACTTCAGCCGCTATATGGGCTAAATTAAGTGCCTTAAAATGTTCTGGCCGAATAGTTTCGGGGCTTAAGCGACACAAGGTTAATAATTGTTGGACGACATGCGAACAACGATCGACACTGGCAATGACCTGTTTTAAATGCAGATGACATTCTTCTGGATCCGTGGTTTTGAGTGATACCTGTGCTTGTGTTTTTAATGCCGCTAAAGGGGTATGTAATTCATGCGCGGCGTCGGCTGAAAAGCGTTGTTCACGCTCAAAGGCTTGCTGTAAGCGTGCAAAGAGCTTATTCAGCTCATCCACCAAGGGGCTAATTTCGATGGGAACTTCGT
>CAZSWN010000023.1:0-16770 GCA_964611135.1 uncultured Coxiellaceae bacterium
TTCACGGCGCTGCCACGTGGGAATTGAGGAAATGGCTAGAACAATACTGACTAAAGCGATGGGGAAGTTGATCCAAAAGACAGCGCGCCAACTAAAGACTTGGGTTAAGAAACCACCTAATAAGGGACCTAAGGCTAGAAAAATAGTGGCTAAGGCAATATAGATTCCTAAGGCTTTACCACGTTCTTCTTTAGGAAAAGCGTTGGTTACTAAGGCATTCGTCGAGGGCATCATAAAGGCAGCGCCGATTCCTTGAATCGCGCGCGCGGTGACAAGCCAAGCACCGGATTCGGCCAGGGCGGATAAAACCGATGCTGTAATAAAGACGATCACACCGGTTAAAAAGGTGCGTTTATGGCCGAGTCGATCGCCTATTTTTCCACCTAATAAGATAATCGCACTTAAGGCCAATAAATAAGCATTAATGACCCATTGGGTAAGACTATTACTAAGATTAAGTTCTCGCTGTATGGCCGGCAGTGCGACCGCTAAGGCAGTCTGGTCAATAAATACCAGTGCCAAGGCGCTTGACATGGCCAGCAAAATCCACCACTTACGATTTTTATCAGCAAATTTCAGCATGATATTTCTTCTTCATCTTTAAAATAGACTATCCTTTTATTAAGAGTAAACGCTTTGTTAAAAAGCGAACGAACCGCTTTAGACGGGCGGAAGGAGCGATATATGCGTATACTCATAAGATTTAGTGTATTGCTTGCATTGGTAGTTATTTTCCTCATCATGCACGGCGATAGCTTTGCGGCGCGGGGCTGGTTATTACAAACCTTGTGTAATGACCCCAGGCTTTACTGTCTTGTCGTGGGGAAAGGGGAAACTTGGTATACCTTATTTCCTAACCCGCAAAGACGCGAGCTGGTGCAACGTATTAATCGTATGAATACCGGCTTATGGCCTGGAATGCGCATCGCGGCACCGCGTAATCTCGACAGCACTAATTGGATGGAGTATACACCATTTTCTCCCTATAGAGCGCCTAGCGGTCGGAAGATGATTATTTATTCGCCGGCATTAAACGCTTGGGCGGCTTATGGTCCTTTGGGTAATATTATACGCTGGGGGCCGGCATCTAGCGGACAAAATTGGTGTCCTGATTTAGGACGACCTTGTCATACCCCTTCGGGAAATTTTAAGGTCTATGATAAGCGTGGGCCTGGCTGTCGCTCGAGTAAATTTCCAAAACCTTACGGTGGCGCCCCGATGCCTTATTGTATGTTTTTTAAAGGGGGCTTTGCTATGCACGGTTCTCATGGTGGGCTTCCTGGCTATAATGCTAGCCATGGTTGTGTACGCTTATTTATAGAAGATGCGCAATGGCTGAGTCAAGATTTTGCCGATATTGGTACCCAAGTTATTATTTTACCGTATCCTATGAATCGTTATGCAGAACGGAGTGAAGAGGACGATGAGGATGACGATGATATTATGGATAATATAGAAAACACAACGATCATCGATAACAAAGTGGCCGATAACGACATTGAGGCCAATGAGGTCAATAAAGTAGTTGATACTAAGCTTGACGCGGCTAAAGCGGATAAGTCAGAAGTCAGTGAAGTTGAAGCGGCTAAAATAAAGGATCCCGCAAAAACTTAATACTGGAAATCAAATTTAAAATAGTGGGTTTATGTTATTACCATCTTTGTTGGATCGTTTTTTGCCTTGGCTAAATCAATACGGCAGCCTGGCTATTTTCTTTTGGTTTGCACTCGGAATCTTTGCCTTACCTATTCCGGAAGAATCGTTGTTGTTATTACTCGGATTTTTAATGGCAAAAGGAAAATTAGCTATTTTTTCGAGCTTAATCGCCGCTTATGTGGGTAGTTGTTGTGGAATCAGTGGCAGTTATCTTCTCGGGACAGGGACCGGGCATTATCTGAGTCAAACTTGGGGTCGGTATATTGGCTTAACCGAAAAGCGTTATCAATTAGCGCATAATTGGTTTGAACGTATTGGTAAATGGGCATTGGTAATAGGTTATTTTATTCCCGGGGTCAGGCATTTAACCGGTTATGTGGCCGGTGGCTTAAGACTTCCATGGCGTTATTTTGCATTGTTTGCGTATTCGGGTGCGCTATTGTGGGTTAGTTTATTTATCAGTGCCGGTTATTATGCTTTTCAGGCACACAGTGCTCAAGCAACTTCGGTGGTGGATTTTTTCTTAAAAACCCATTCGCACCAAAGCGAGGTCATGGGAAAATAGAGTCCTAAACAGATCGTTTGGCGCGCGCTTTGTTGCGGATCGAGCGAGTAGGCGTGGGCATAAGTTTCCAATTGGGGTTTGTGTCGTTGTATTTGAGTGTTTAAAAAATCAGTCGGTTTGTTTCCGGTGTAATGGGTCGTCTTATAATCAATAATCCAGCGTATCTTGGTAGCGGGATCAATAAAGCTTCGATCGATAATAAGATACTGGGGTTTTCCATTTAATACCGCCGTTAATGCCCGCTCAGATTCGGCTGCCTGGTGGGATGGGCTTAAAATCCAGCGTCCACGTGGGTCGGCTAAGGTTTTCTGTAAGCACGTATTCAATTTTAATAAAGCGGATTGCTCGTGTTCGGCTAATAAACCGTTTTGTGCCAGTAGCTGAGCAAACATTCCTTGTGCGGCTTTTATTTTTTCTAAATCCCAAACGGCTAAACTCTCTTGACTGATTTGGTACAGCAAGCGATGTATCACGGTGCCGAGGATCCGTTCGGGATGCAGTTGCCATTGATAAAGCAAGGGGCTAGATGCCGCATCATGCCAAGGCAAGTCTTGCGTGGGCGCAGTCGGGGCTTGCCAAGTGCCCCTTAAACGTCTTAGTAAACGCTTAAGTGGCGGGGTATTTTTTACTGGAGTTGCTGATAAAATATCATCTGGCCGTATACGCAGAACAGGCCATAAATGATTTAATAGCGAATGCGACGGTGGTGCCTTGATAGCGCCTTTTTCATCACAGTGCAGGTTCGCTAACAGATGTAGGGATTTTTTGGCGCGGGTACTGGCCACATAGAGTAAACGGGTTAACTCCGCCGCATTTTTTTTCTTTTCTTGCTGGAAAAGATAATTATAAATTAAATCTTGTTCTTCATGACTCGCTTTGAGTGGGGCGAGTAAAAAATCTTTTTTTTCCGGATTATCGATTTTTTCACTGTAGAGCAATAAGGGAGGTTGCTCTGTACCGCCTCTGCGATGTAAACCGGGCAAGATGACATGATCATATTCGAGTCCTTTTGCTTTATGTATTGTCATGATCTCCACCGCCTGTGCTGACTTGCTCAACGTGGGTAGATATATTTGCCTCAGTTCAGTGTCTACGTTAAAAAAATCGAGCTTATCGCCCTCTTGAACTAACTTTTTGTCTATAAAATTTAAGAAAGCATCAATGTAATTTATTGCGTCTTCGTTTGGTAAAGCGGTAGGGCCACCTAGATTCAGCCAGGTTTCTTTTACCCAGCCGGTTAAAGGAACTCGCCCTTGTTGACGAAGGCTATCGCAAAGAACAGGTACGATGCGGCGCAAACGTTGTTTACCCGCATCGCTAAGTGGGATTCTTTCAAAATGTAAAAGTTGTTGCCAGATAGTCAGCGCAGGATAATTTTCATCGCTAAACTGGGTAATCTTTTCTAGATCCGTTAAGGATAAACCACAATAAGGTGAACGTAATACCGCCAGCCAGCTAATTCGATCGCCTAGGTGATGTAGGGCACGCGTCAAAGCAAGTAAATCTTGTACGACAGATTTTTCAGCAAGACTATCAATTTCAATAGCTTGATACGCAATAGCCGCTGCATTTAGAGCCGGTAATAGGGCAGATAAATGGCGGCGCGCTCTAACTAAAATAGCGATAGTATCTTCTGGATCCTGTTGTTTAATTTGTTGAATGATACCGACTATTTTTTCCGCTTCCGATTGATTGGCCGATAGCGCATCACTTTCAGTTTGCCAATAGCAACTGACCGCATCACGTTTCGTTGCCTGTGAGTAAGCGCTAAGCGGTGAAAAGTGGATAGCATCCGGATTGATATGTGCTGAGGGCGCGAGTAGCCGGTTGAAAGATTGATTAACCCAATCGACGAGACCCGCTTGGGAGCGAAAGTTAACCGACAAAGACAGAGGGTATAATTGAATAGCGCCTATTCCATTTTTTTGAACTTGTCGAAATAAGCCCACTTCGGCTTTACGAAATCGATAAATAGATTGCATCGGATCACCGACTAAAAACAGCGTTCGTCCATCCTGGCTTTGCCAACCGGCGGTTAGTTTTTCGATGAGTTGTAATTGTGCGCTAGAGGTATCTTGAAATTCATCAATTAATAGGTGTTCGATTTGGTAATCCAAACGCAGTGCGAGATCGCTAGGGTTTTCTGATTGACCTAAAGCGGCACAAGCGGCAAGCAAGATTTCGCTGTAATCTACTTGTTGTTGTTGCTGAAAGATAATTTTTAAATGGGCGACTAAGACCGGTAATAATTCAAACAAAGCATTCAGTGTTTGCCATTGCCTCTCACTATATTGTAGAGGCGGCGCTTCTTTTAAATCAATGAGTGCTTCTTTTAGGGCGGGTTGTTGGCTTAAGCGCAGGATCAAATCGCACATGCTTTTTTTTATAGCACGGTATTGTGCTTTTTCAGCTTTATTTTTTAGCGCTGACGTGGCTGGAAAGCCTTCGTTTTTTCTCAGTTGCTTCCGCCATTCATTCGTTCCAGTTAATAATAAGGTGGCAGCGGCTTGCCAAAAATCGAGGTCGCCGATTTTATCCAAAGGTTTTTTATGGGTTTGTTGTAAGGAGAAGTTTAAACAATAAAAGAGTTCTTGGTCTAAGTCATCAGGGATTAGCTGATTAAGGCGGGCGATCAATTCCTGGTTAATGCGGCATAAACCTTGTTCGAGCTGTGCGCGCAAGTGGGTTCGATGATGGCACAAATAAGACAGCCATTGCTCACGTCGAGCTAACATTTGGCAAAGTAGTGCTTCTACGGGTTGAAAATTATTATCCAAATGACCTAATAAATGGCTTAAGGCGTCTTGCCAAGGTAGTTTATCTTCTAAATGGATTAACAATGCTTGCACCGCCAAGCGATACAAAAATTCTGGATTATCAACCGGGGTTAATTTTTCACCTAAGGTGGATAATAAAGGCATTTGTCGAGTTAAGGATTGGCAAAAGCTATCAATGGTGAGAATGCGTAGTCGATTAGGGTTGGCTAATAGATTCCATCTTAAAGCCGCATCTTGGGCTAATACTTTTTGGGCAAGTTGATAACGTGCGACCTGTTTGTGGGTGGATAAGGGCATGCTAGGCGCTTGCGCTAAGGCCTGAATAATTCGCAAACGCATTTCGTTCGCTGCTTTACGAGTAAAGGTAATTGCGATAATAGATTCTGGAACCTGGACACGAGCGAGTAATGCTAAATAGCGTTGTACTAAGAGTTCAGTTTTTCCGGAACCTGCCGGTGCTTGCACTATAAATGAGAGGCTTATATCTAAGGCTTGTTGTCGTTGATGGGCATCGGCAATGACAGGTGGTGTATTCATGTGCGTAGGAGTTTGGTATTTTAGCGGTGTTGTGTCGATAGAATAGTAAGTTAGTATAATCTAATTTAATCAAATCTTGATGATAAGGATAGATAGCGATGTCAAACTATGGAACTTTAGTTAAAAGATTAAGTGATTACTTAAAAGAGCGACATCCCGATATCAGCATTGCAACGGATATCTTCGAACATGGATTTCTGCGCCTTTTTGGCTATCACTCGGTTCCAGAGCGCTGCCAATTTTCGTCTATCGATGAACTAAAAGAACATCCTAATTTTTATATTCATTTGCGAACCCCATATAGGGTCTCGGTCAGTACATTTGTGCAAGATTTACAACGTTGTGCGCGGGATAATTTCTCTCAGGTTCTGGTTGAGGCGATTAAGCCGAGCTCCAGCAATGGATTTTGCGTTCGATTAAGCATTCCTTATCAGCTAATTAAAGCGAATGCGCAAAAATTAGCGGAGCATATCGACGCGATATTATTGGATCCGGTTAAAAAAGAAGCTTATCGTTATTGGACACACTGTTTGGTTCCCTATGGTTTTAGTTTGAGTATCGTACATATAGAGGTTTTAATCAGCGATATACGGCACAATTTTCCCAGTAATTCTTTAGATGAAATATGGAATGCGGCGGTCAAAAAAGCCAGTGCTCAGCCTAAAGAAAGTCCACTTAAGGTGTTAAGCAGACGTATTGCCGTGGATAAGGAGCACTATCCCGAAATCGTATTTACCTGCCAAATCAGTCGTGAGGAGACAGGGTTAGTACTGACGCGGGATAAAATAGTCAGCGCACTCCGGGATCCTATCAGCCTACATCAATTTTTAATTGAGGATACCGCCGATGAGTTTTTAGTACCTCCTAAAATACACCAATTTATCAAAGAGAAGTACTACCGTCATTTTACGCTGAATGCACAAGGTCACTATGAAATTGATTTAGGTTACCATTACAAGGACGTTAAAATTTTAGAAAAATTTGCAATAAAAGAAATCACCTCTTATCGGCCCATGACCGCCGGAGAAAGGAGTCGATATTATGTCTATGATAAACTAAATTATCTTAACGTATTGATAGTACTCAAAGAAATCAAAGGAGAGCCTTGTCGCGATGAAAGGTTACACCAACTAAAATACTATATTCGTCTTAATCAATGGGAGCAGTTCACGGAAAAGTTAGATTTTTTTCTTAATTTTGAAGCAAAAACTGATTTAAAAGTAGATTATCTGGAACTTGGGTTTCGTTTATTTGATTTTGCCAAAGAAAAACTAGCCAAGGAAGCGAGCGTAAAAACCATCGAGATTATAGAGCAAGCGTTTAATACCTTAATAGCTCATAAAGTAAGCCTTACTAATCCCAAAAAGCTGCATACGGTGTTGTTTGAAATAAACCTTATGCGCATGGATACCCTGGTCGCAGAGGGCGGCAATGAAACTGAGAAATCACAATTACGAGAAAAATTATTTATTCATGCCCAGCAAGCCGGTTTAGCCGAAAGCAATCGATTTTTGGTTGAGCTGTGCGGTCTGGAATTTGGACATACCTTAACAGCAGATGTCAACGAAGACCTGTTAGCGGTTGTGGTAGAGCTTGCCGCTCGTCTAAAAGCGTCGAATGCGGCATTGATTAAATGGTTTCAATCTGGCCATACGCGTTCTTTTTTTACCACCGTGCCTGAAGCGCCTAGCTGTGCTCCAAGTGTTGTAGCAAATGAAGCAAGCACACTGCAAAATTTTAAGTAACGTAAATGAGGTAACTTCTTAGTGATTGATGCGACACAATAGCTTTAGATCACATGACTGACACGTTGTTGCGCCGCGTTTGGGATCCACGGCGGCAAAGCCTACTTCAAATTGCTGGGCTAATTTCTCTAATAAGGTCTGCCAATGATTGAGTAGACAAGACCAATTTTGTAAAACCAGCGTTGTCTTTAGCTTTTTGAGCGGGCTTAATTGAGGTATCCCCGTCTCTTCTGCGGTGATACCTTGTAGCACAATGGTGTTGCTACGAATATGCATGCGTGCAAAGCCCCGCACGGTTTCGGCGTAAGCTAAACAATAAAGCGGTAGCTGCAGGTGATCTAAGCGTTCTTCTACGTAATTGATGGAGGTAGGGACGCCTGTTTTATAATCAATAATGAGGTAGCTACCGTCTTCCAACTGATCGATACGATCAATGCGTAAATTCAATACCAGTTTTCCCAGCGTATAGTCTCGTTTTTGTTCATGTAATGACTGAATAAAAAGCGGACGTTGCTTTTCCAGGTCGACGATGTTTTTTAATAGGCGGTGCAAGCGGCGCCGCTCTATGTCGATAAAGTGCGGTTTAAAAACAAAAGGTCGTTTTTTAGTGTAGTCGACTAAGCAGATATCAATCGCTGCATTGATTTGCTGATCGAGTGCGACCTCAGATAGTTGTAAAAGTGTTTCTTGATGAACGAGGGTATTCCAAAACTGTTCTAAAACTTGATGTAAAAGTATCCCACGATCCCTGGCATGGAGTCCGATTGCTGGAAATGGATAAAACTTAGCGCTTAAACGAAAGCGTGCAAAGGCTTGAAAAGGGCAAGTCGCTTGCGATTGAAGGAGTTGAGTACTTGCCAGGAAGTATGGAGCACCCTGCAGCGCGGGGCCTTGTTCATCGTCATAATATTCCCAATCTTGTGTGGCGCGTATCTTCTCAGCGCGTGATTGATAAAGCGGGAGAGTTAGCGCGCTCAATTCTATCGCTTGCATCGTACTAATTAATAAACTAGGACGTAAAACTTGATCCAAATTTTGCATCGCATGACTGAAAATGAGCGTTGGCGCGCTACGGATTAAACTGTGTGTTAACAATTGCGCAAAATAAAACTCCCGTTCATTCGAAGCATGAGGTAGTTGATGTTGGCGCTGTAAAAAATAAGGAATAAATGGATTTGCTTTAGCGGCCGCTGGCCAGGTTTTGTCATCTAGGCCCATGACCCACATCGCATCAAAGTAAATACCGGCGGTATCTAATATCCCTAACACCTGAATAGGCGGATCATGGCGTGTTTTGGTTTGAAATAAGCAATTGGCGATTAATCCTTGCAGTTGTTGCCAAGCGTGTGCTTGACTTATTGGGCCTAGAATAAAGTCTAAACCAGCTAGTTCTGTTAATAATTCAGACCAACGTTCAAGCAATTGAAATTCACAAGGGGTTAAATGGCGTTCGCCAGGCCATGCTAAGCAACGCAGCTTTTTAGCAAAGTGTTCGGCCCATAAACTGGGTTTAGCTAAAGGGAGGGTATTATATTCTTTTAGTAAGGGTATAAGCGGGCTTATTAAGTCACTTAAGTAGGGACACGCTTGTTTTTTACAGCTTGCGGCGAGGACTTCTAAGCTAAGTTGGCTTTCACTATGGCAACGTAAGTAAATATCCAGTTGCGCACGTTGAGATTGTTCCTGTTGAGCGCCGCCTAGATAAGGCGAGCGTATCAATCCGCTTACTTTACTAAAGGAATTGATGTTTTCTAATTCAATAATCGCTAACGCGGTTTGAATCAGCGCAAATTCTTTGAGTGGATTCCCGGAGGCAATATTAAAAGGTGGCAGATGCCGGCTTGTTGGCATAAGTTCAGTGAAGACGTCAGTAAATTGCCGGAGCAATTGCGATCGCTGTTCGATAAGAGACGGGACAACACACGCGATATTTTTTTTACCGGCTTGCACGCATTGATAGGACCATAGCGCCATGCTGCGAATTTCGGTTTCTTTATCCGCTAAGCTTAAACGCTGTAGCTTCGGTTTCTTATAAGCGGGCGTGTAATGAGAGACGATACACGCTTGTTCGGCTAAGCAATCGAATAATTTTTTATGTTGCTGATTAAGTTCGGTGAATCCCAGCAAAAAAATACGCTTAGGCGGCGTGAGTATTTTTTTTTGAAATAATTCGATTAAAAAATTCGTAGCGCTACAAGCATCGATATAAGGGTAGGTGCTAGAAAGTTCGACAAAAGCACTCGCCCAGGTTTGCCAGATGGCGGTTTCCTTATTTTGTTTAAAGTGAGACGATTTATAATTCAGTTGTGCCAGCTGAAGTAGTCGCCAAGCTTGTTGCGCTTTTTTGGCGGTATCTTGTGTATCTAATAAAAGATAAGTGGATTTACTGATAATAGTTTGCCAAATGACATATTCTTGTTGTTCGGTGAGTAAGCGAAAAGGAAAACCTTGTTGTTCTATTTGTTGTTTTTCCCACAATAATTCTAACCAGCGCGATAAAGTAAACAGTGAAAGTGTGGGCCAAAGTAGTTTTTTTTGTGTTTGTTGATAATCGGCATACGCTTTGTGTAAAAATGGAATTAAACGTTTATTAGCAGTGAGGAGTAGATCTTCAGGATTTAAAATTTCAAAGAGTTTATTATAAATTTCCATAGACTACCTATTGACAACGCTTACTTTATCCAAGAATGTACAGGACTTTTGCACAAGGGATATTAATTTAATTTATTTGGCTTAATCTTAACAGCATTAAAAGTAATTTTCTGATTGACAGGAGATAAGTTTTTGAAAAAAGGATGTTTTTTTCTTTTGATTAAAGCTTGTACAAATTGTAAGGATGACTTATAAATCAAGGTTTTCACTCGCTTCCCCCAATGCTGTCCACAAAGTTATTCACAGAATCTGTGGGTAAGCTTGATTTTGTAATCCTAATGCTCAATTAGTAGGCATTGGCGTGGTGTTTGCGATCTTCCGGGTAAAGGCAGGTTATTTGATTATTTCTGAAAATTCACTATACTCCTCACTTTAGTCGCTCAAGCAAAGCTTCGGCAAAAAGGAGTTTTAGCGTGTTATTAAGAGGTATGGCCTTCATTTTTGCGATTTTTTTTATTCTTTTAGGCATACTAGGCTTTATTCCGCCTATTACTCCCCATCATTTATTGTTTAATTTTTTTACCATAGGACTTTTATTAAACCTTTTTTATCTGATTACGGGTCTGATCGCCTTATCAGCGAGTACCTCTGTCCTTTATACCCGCTTGTATTTTAAGTTTTTTGGTGTGATTTATGCCGGCATTGCGATTTGGGGTTTTGCGATGAATGGTAATTTGGGTATCGCGCATGTCATGATGTCAGATAGTTTTTTCCATCTGCTTGTAGCCATTATTGCGCTTTATTTGGGTTTTACCAGTAAAGCACCGCGCCCTTACGCCCATTCCTAGCGCCTTCCTTTGGTCACCACAATGTTTTAATAATACGGTATAGTTAGTACAAAAAGCCTAGCCCATCGATTGGCTTAAATAAGCCGTCGAATCACTCGAGGTACTCGGTTTCCCTTCAATGGGGACGGAGCTATTATGATCAAAAATACAACGGCCCTCGGCTAAATTATTAACCGCATTATCTGCAATGGCATAATAAGCGGCAAATAAATTACCCAAGCGGCTTTCCTTGAGGGGCCAATAATAACGGCTTTTTTTCTCGAGTTCATTTAACTGCTGTGAACTAAAGGATTCAAGCCGTACAATTTTCTTTAGCGCCTTCGCCGCATCCATTTTTTCGTAGGTAGAGTAGCGCCATTTAAAAAAAGAAAACGGCGTGGTATAAGAAATATGCTTTATTGTTCTATCTTCGAGCTCTTCTAAATAATGATCAAATAACTGATTAGTAATATAGCCGAGGTTAGCAGGGCGATCTACAAAGTAATCCTTAGTGAAATGTCCTAGTAATAAAGCGGAATTACTGAATAAAATTTTGTCGACAATGGTTTTTTCTTCGGGTTCTTCCAAGGACATTCGCGGTAGTTGCCTCAATACTAGATCGGCTATTTCTGTTTTAACGCTACTCAGGGCATCGCTATCTATTTCAGTGATATTGGCGATGAAGTTCAAAACGCCTTTCATCGTCGTTGGGTGCTTAGCGCAGGCTAGTACAAAAGGATTATTATCATCGATATCTTCTTCTAGCACTAATTTTATGAGTATATCGGTTCCTAGTCGTTGAATATGTTCATCTATAAAGTGTAAAAGTGCACTAGCCGCTTGTGGATATTTGCGTTCTGCCTGCATTAACAGAGTTTTTCTTAGATTAAATCTACCGCCAAAAAAAACACCCATACTGGCTTCGTAATCATGGATGTCTTTGAAGAGTAATTCTCGGATGACTTGGATGTCTAAGGTATCGATATTTTTATTAATAAAATCTAAAAGCAGTATCATTGCTTCGGGTTGGCTCTCGGCGGCCAACATCAAGGCGGTCGTCTTAAATTCATCCTCAGCTAGAAGAATTTCGCTAATTAGTTGGGTATCAAATATAGTCGGGTGTTGTTCTATAAAGGTTAAAATAATTTCTACTGTTTCAGGGTGACTCTGTGCCGCTAACATCAAGGGCGTATTTCCGCGCCTGCTTTTTTCGAGCAACATTTGTCGAATCGCTTTGGTTTCAAAACTCGCTATATGGGTTGTCATAAAATTTAAAATAGCCAGCGTTGCCTCGGGTTTATTCGCCGCCGCTAACATTAAAGCAGTACAGGCCGTTCCTTGCTCTCCTGAAAAAAATAATTCGCGCAAGGTTTCTGGACCAAAGCTTTTTATATGCTTTTCGATAAACGCTAAAATATCTTTTACGTATTTAGGATGACTATACGCGGTTAATGTAAAAGCCGTGTAATTATCACACTGCTTTTGAGTAAATAATCTTTGCAGGGTGCTTTGAGTGAAATTAGAGATATGTTCAGTTAAAAAGGCTAACAGTGTTATAGCTATTTCAACTTGTTTGCACACCGCTAGCATCAAGACATTGTAATTACTACTCTGCTTGGCTAAAAAAATTTGCTGGAGTAAATTAACACCGAAATTTTTGCGCTCGCTATCCGTCGACGAGAGAAAATAGAAGTCAAAAAATGCGAGCATTAGGATAGCGGCCTCTGGTTGAAACCTTACGGCTAGCATCAGAACATGCCAATTGTCGTGATTTTTTTCCAGGAATAACGGCCGATATATATCAAACTCAATGACCTCACGATGCCGAATAAAAAAATTTAAAATACCTCTTACGATGTGGGGGTCATTATGGGCTGCATACATTAAGGGCGTATAGTTCGAGCGACTTTTTAGTAGCAATGAATAGGCTATCTTTAATATAACATACGCATCCAGCTCTAAATTTAAGGTCGTCAATAAATGAAATCCTTGCATAAATTCAGGCGAGTAACAGTTGCTATTTGGAAACTCCTGTTCTATATAAGGAATAAATTCTAGACTACGATTAATTAAGTTTGGGTTGCAGCGTACGCGTTGATAATAATCCAAAAATCTAATTTGTAGTTTACTTAATTGATGTAATAGCTCGAAATAGTTTTTTTCTTCAAAGAGTTGATTAATGTAACTGGATTCATGATCAGTTGGATCCGGTTCCGTTAACGAGAGGTTGTAATAAGCGCTATCAATCAGATTATGTATTTCGGGCACTTGTTTAAAATAATTTCCTTTAGATAATTCTTGATAAAAATAGCGATACATGACATTCCAATTCACGTTAACGATATAAACGTTGAGTTCATCCTGTTCGTCGGTATAGATGTTAAAGTATTTTTGCCAATCGAGTGGATCCGGAGCGACGCTATGAGGTAAATAACATTTAATGAGCGCAACGATTTTTTCTGTGGTTTCTAAGCATAAACCCGTTGCTTTATCTTTTTCTACCTCTAATTCTGGAATCAGCCCCATTAGAGCATGGCTTAGTAAACAAGGTAGATTAAAGGGGGTAAATTTTTTCTGAAATGTTTCTCGTAAGGCACGGGCAATTTCATCACTGGATAGGGCGCCTGAATAAGGATCCTTGGGAAAATTAGGTTCTACGCCTAAACCTTCTGTTGCCGCGATAATGCTAACCTGATTCCAGCTATGGACTTCGTTGGTAAGCTCAGAAGCGACATCTTCTACTATCCTTTTTCGTAGCATGTAGAGTAATTGATCGAGATTGCACGGTTTTTGAAAGGAGTCAACGATAACATTGATCCGGTTATGGAAGCCAGGCGTACATTGGGTTAGTTCTTCTGTCAGTTTATTCAGTAAAGCAATACGGTGATCGTCGGAAAGTTCGCCTAATTCGGTATCCAACTCGCCTTGTAAACGATAATAAATAAGCTGTAATTGTTCAGCTAATATTTTTTTTAATTCATAACTAGAATCAGCCCCTAAGTGCCTTTCAAGGCTCTTTTTTTCTAAGTGCTTGTCCGTTTGGTAAAAGATAACTTCTAATTGAGCGCGCCAATCTTTAGGTAACTCAGGTAGTTTGGAAAAATCAATCTTGGGTGGCGGCGTGCATTGGAAAATTTTGTCTAGATTAAGCGCAGGGTCGATTTGATATTCACTTAACATTTAATATCCCTCTATAGCTTTAAAAAATTAATTATTGATTAATAATTAATTTTTAATTTTATTATTCCTATTTTTTTCTCATTAAATCTTATTTTTTAAGCATATCAGCTCGCTAAGATATAAACAATAGCGTCTTCTTTCAGTTATTATTTAATGGGCGTGCGGAGTTAAAACTGTTTTTTTAAGTTGAGTTTTTTAAAAATAATTTTCCTAAGTGCTATTTCTTAAATAGGCCATGATGCTTGCCGGTAAGCACCTTGCCAAAATTGCCATTCACATTGTGTGGCGCGTTTAAATGCAGTGAGCATATTTTTTTGTGTGTTAAGTGTTGCGTTTTCAGCTAATTCATTTAATGTCGCTATCAATGAATTGACGGAGTCATTAAACTCATCGCCTGAATATAAATCTATCCATGCTTGATAGGGGTTATTCGCTATTTTTTTTACGCAAGCTTTTTGTCCAACTTGTTGATAAACCCAAAAACAGGGCGATAAACTGGCTACAGCGACTTCGACTTCAGCGGTAGCGGCCATGCGTAATAGATAATTGCTATACATAAAGCAAAATGGACTGGGTTCATTGACTTTAGGTAGAGTGAGCGCATATTTTTTCAGGATATCCGCCTGTAGTTCCCGTTCTGCTTTAATTGTATTCAAGGCCAACTGGATAAATAATTCAGTTTGATGGTCGTGTGGAAGCCGGGTTGCGGTTAGTGCAAGTGCTTTAGAAAAATCACTCAGATAAAGTGCATCTTGGCTTAGATAAAAAATAAATTTTTCTAACGCCAATGTCCCTAGGGCGAGCTCTTGGTTAAAAGGAAGCGCGTAAATCTCCGGCATCATATCGGCTACAAGGGCGCGCATCTCATCAAATATCATGTGGTTTCCTGCGTTAAAAAATAAAAATGATGCACAGGTCCATTGCCACGGCCCAGTTTTAGATTTTTGGCGGCTACGATGGCTTGGCTTAAATAACGTTTGGCTTTCACAATTGCATGGTATAAATCTTCACCTTGCGCTAAATAAGAGGCAATCGCCGACGATAAGGTGCAGCCTGTTCCGTGCGTATTTTGCGTATTAATGCGCGGTGTACTAAAGCAATGGATTTGTTGTTGCGGGTAATCATAAAAAATGTCGGGGGAATCGACGCTCTTTAAATGGCCACCTTTAAGGAGTACCGAAATTTTATATTGTTTGGCCAGTGTGATGGCCGCGTTTCGTAGGCTATCGAAGTCGTTAATTGGGCTTTTTAATATCGTTTCTGCTTCAGGAATATTCGGCGTAATCAGTGTGGCGATGGGAAATAAATCATTCACCAGGGCATTAACCGCTTGTGGTTTTAAGAGTAAATGGCCTGTTTGAGCGATCATCACCGGATCGAGTACCGTAAAAGGAGGTTGGTATTTTTTTAAATTATTAAGCGTTAAGTGGATGATCTCTTCTTGATAGAGCATACCCAGTTTCACAGCGCCAATGGTTAAATCGCCGAATACCGCGTCTATTTGTTGTTGTATAAATGAGAGAGGGATTTCTTGAACCGCCGTGACATGACAGGTGTTTTGAGCCACTAACACGGTAATGACACTGGCGGCGTAAGCGCCAGTCGCTGAAATGGCTTTGATATCCGCTTGTATTCCGGCACCACCGGAAGGATCGGTACCGGCTAGGGTGACTACACTGGCTAGAGAAGTTTTTTTTAACATAATGATTTGTTTTTTAAAATAAGTTGGGCTAATTGTTGGCTCATCTGGCGTGGGTTCGGCGCCGAAAAAATAGCGGAGGCGAGGGCAACGCCGGCAACAGGCGTGCTTAACACAGAATGAAGGTTGTATTGATTAATTCCACCAATAGCGACGATGGGGCTAGTCAGTAAGCGACTTATTTTTTTTAACGGGGTTATTCCTAAAGGGGTGGCGGCATCTTTTTTACTGCAGGTGGCGAATACAGGCCCTACGCCAAAATAATCGCAGTCTAGGTGACGACATTGTTTGGCTTGTTCAATCGTTTCAATTGAAAGGCCAATGATTTTTTGATAACCGAGTTGTTTACGTACCCAGTGATAAGGTTTATCGCTTTGACCGATGTGTACACCCTGGACATCCATGGCCTTAGCGATCTCAATATGATCATTAATGATTAAGGGAATATTTTTTGGCTGTAATAAGCGTAATAGATTTTTAGCCGTAGCGCTTATTTTTTCCTTGGATTGATTTTTCATCCGGAGCTGAACACAGCTAATGCCCTGATCAATCACTTGCTCAACCGCATCCTCTATCGAAAGTGGTGCGCAAGCTTGTTCATCGGCAATGAGATAATAGGAGTAATTTATGCGCATGGAGAAGTCGCTGTGGTTATAAATGGCTGCAAATCTGCTTTTTGCACGGAATACAGGCTATCGAGTAGCGCCGTGTAAAAGCTTCCCGGTCCCGTTGATTTTTTTTCGGCGGCTTCGGCCACTAGACCCATCAAGGCGGTAGCATGCACGGAGGCGGCAAATGCATCGGCGTTAACGGTTAAAAAGCTGGCAATGATCGCGGTCAGCGAGCAACCCATGCCAACCACTTTGCTTAAAAGCGGTGTTCCATAATCGAGGCTAAGTACACGTGTTGTACTGACGACAAAATCAATTTTACCGCTGATAACGACAATGCAATGATATTTTTTGGCTAAGGTCTTAGCCGATGCCAGCGCGTTTACACTGGTTTGCACCGAATCTACCCCTTTTGTTATTATCGTGGCATCGGTTAAGGCCATGATTTCTGAGGCATTACCGCGAATGATGTGTACCCCTTGTTTTAGAATTTTAAGCGCTGTTTGGGTTCGATAGCGGCTGCTACCGGCGCCCACCGGATCCAACGCCCAAGGCTGGCAGTGGATGTTCGTCGAGGACCC
>CAZSWN010000023.1:16780-17668 GCA_964611135.1 uncultured Coxiellaceae bacterium
CAGGTTTTATCCAGCGTGCCGATATTGATGACTAAGCTGTTTGCACGTTGGATGATATCCCTTAGTTCTTGTTTGGCATGCGCCATCATTGGCGCGGCACCTAAGGCGAGTAAAATATTAGCCGTGATCGGCATGACCACTAAATTGCTGATGTTGTGAATTAAAGGATTCGTTTGCCGAATCAACGCAAGGTCGTGAAAAAGCAACTCTAATGTAAATGCCGGTGATAAGGTACAGAGATTATTTTTTGTTTTCATGGCAACACTTCCTACGCAGGTCCTAGCCCGATCAGGTGGTAAGGGTTGAATGGATCTTCTCTCAGCCCGTGAGGGCACCCCCGGTGACAACGGCTTTATTAAACATCAATTAACCCTACTAAACAAGGGGGATGCCCTCGCTTTGTCCATTTAAAAAATTATATTTTTACCGCGAAATGCCGGTTAATAACTGCTATAGTCTGCTTATGGAAAATCAAACGATTAAATCGGTATTAGAGGCGGCTATTTTTGCCGCCGGTGAACCCGTTAGCTTAGAACGCTTACGGGAGCTATTTGCCGAGCAAGAACGACCCACGCAATCGCAGCTGAAAAAGCTGTTGCAGGAATTAGCGCAGGATTACCAGCATCGCGGCATACATTTAAAACAATTGGCCAGTGGTTATAGTTTTCAAACCGCGCTACCACTCAATATCTGGGTTAAACGACTTTGGCCTGAAAAACCAGTGCGCTATTCACGTGCTTTTTTAGAAACCTTGAGCATTGTGGCGTATAAACAGCCGGTTACGCGGGGTGACATTGAGGCGATACGCGGTGTAAGTGTAAGCCCGGCTATTATCAAGGCATTACTGGAACAAGAATGGATTCACGTAGTGGGGCAACGCGAAGTGCC
>CAZSWN010000023.1:17678-22661 GCA_964611135.1 uncultured Coxiellaceae bacterium
AATTTGTATGCGACCACGAAACAATTTTTGGATTATTTGGGCTTAAAAGAACTCGCTGAATTACCGACTTTTCCAGCGCTTCCATCCTTAGAGGAAGTGGTGATGCTTCCCATCGCGGCCGATAGCGAACCTAAGACGGATCTGGATGTGGTGGAAACCTAGCTAATAAGTTGTGAAATAATCGACACGCTCAGCCCTGATCTGAATAGGATGTCATGATATTAAACATAGGCGGAAAATCATCCAACAACTCCAATAGCTCCGCTAATTTTTGCTTGTCACCTACTATTTGAAGACTATTATCGCCCATGGCTTGATCTATCGTTTTCTGCTTGAGTAAAATTTCATTCAGTGTGTTTCCACTTAAATCAATGCTTGCGTCGGCAAAAGCTATTTTTTCCCCTGGCGTATAAATTAACACTGAATTTTCTAGCATTAAGCCGTAGCGTTGTTTCTTATCGGTAAAGTTTAGGTTAATGCGAATAGTTTTATTATGGGCCTTGAGGGCATTAATGCGAATGCCCATATAATCTAAAACCATGGGGATAGGTATCGCTTTTAAGACTTCGGGTGTCACCGGTCCTTTTGTGCCCTCGCTGGATTTTCCATGGCGTAACTCAAATGCGCCCATTAAATATTCATTACGCCAGGTGGCATTTTCTGTTTGATAAGCTAATTGTTCGAGGGCGTCTGCTTCAAGTTGACGCGCTTTTTGATTATGGGGGTCGGCAAAAACAAGGTGATTCATGACTTGCGCAACCCAGCGATAGTTTCCATTTTGGTAATCTTCTTGTGCTTTGGCGAGCATTGCCGAGGGTCCTCCCATATACGCGACATATTTTTGGCTTGCTTCGAGCGTAGGCAGTGGATCTAAATGCGTCGGATTTGAATCATACCAGCCTAAGTAATATTGATAAATGGCTTTTGCGTTCTGAGAGTAGGAACCATAATAACCGCGATTAAACCATTCATTGGCTAAATTGGCCGGTAAAATCAAATGCGCTGGAAGCTCAGTGGCGGTATAACCTTCATTCATTAAATGAAGCGTTTGATCGTGTATAAATTTATATAAATCACGCTGTTTTCTCAGCATGCTGATTAAATTGGCTTGGCCCCATATTGGCCAAGTATGTTGAAAAAAGAGGACTTGCGTTTTATCGCCAAATAACTCAAGCGACTCATTAAGCGCTTTCCACCAAGCGACTGCGTCACGTATTTTTGCGCCGCGTAACGTATAAAGATTGTGCAGAGTATGGTTGGCATCTTCGGCCATACATAAGGCTTTAAATTGAGGGAAGTAAAGCATCATTTCTGCTGGGGCTTCTGTGTTAGGTGCCATTTGAAAGATAATTTCAACCCCGTCAATCCGTTTTTGCTCACCGGTTTTTTTAATAATATCGCTAGGAGGAATGAGCGTTATTGCGCCCGAAGAAATTGTTTTTCCTAATCCGGCATCTACTTGCCCTTGTTCACCAGGCGCTAACATAGCGCCGTACATATACATCGCACGTCGATTCATGGCGTTACCGACGTATATATTTTCACTGACCGCATTTTTTAGAAATCCTTCGGGTGCGAAAATTTTGACGTGACCTGATGCAACTTCTTTTTCAGACGTAACACCTAGCACGCCGCCAAAGTGATCGGCGTGACTGTGCGTATAGATAACCGCAACGACGGGTTTTTTAGGGCGATGCTGGTAATAAAGTTCGAGTGCGGCTTTAGCGGTTTCTTTGCTGAGTAGCGGATCAATGATAATGATACCGGTTTTACCTTCAATAATATCCATGTTTGATAAATCAAAGCCGCGTATTTGATAAATAGAATCCGTTACTTTATAGAGGCCATTATTCATATTGAGTTGGGCCTGGCGCCATAAACTGGGGTTGACCGTAAAGGGCGCATCATTTGATGACAAAAAATCATAAGATCGCAGCGACCACACCGTTTGACCGGCTTTATTTTTTATACTGAGCCCGGGGAAATGCGCTATAAAGCCTTTTTGGGCTAAACTATAATCATCGCGATTATCAAAAGGAAGTTGTGCTAAAACCGCTTTATGGATTTCTTGCGTTTTAGCGGAGGCGGCTTTAGGGGCGAGTGGATTCTTTAACAGTTCTGAGCGGTATGGATGGTAAATCGTTGTGTTATGCGTTTGTGTGTAGGTGGTTACTACCGTGAGTATTAACAATAAACCTATCAATATTCTGGCTAGCATAGAATTCCTGTTGCTAAATCTTCGTCCTGAAGTCGGTTTAAAGTGTAGCATTAATCAGTTGTTTAAAGAAAGTCGAGCGGATGTAATTTAAGTTGCGATTTGTGCAGTGAATACGTTATAAGCAGGGTATTAAAAACTGTAGGTTTATTGACTATGCGTGAAAAAGTACAAAAAGTATTAGCTCATCTTGGTTTGGGTTCACGGCGTGAAATAGAGCGTTGGATCCGCGAAGGGCGAATTCGTATTAATAATCAGCGCGCAAAACTGGGAGATAGAATTGATCGGAGTGCAAAAGTTTTTATCGATGATAAAGCAATTCCTTTAATCCGCGGCGTCGACTTTAAACAACGTGTGTTAATCTACCATAAGCCTGAAGGTGAGATTTGTGCGCGATCGGATCCTGAAAATAGACCTACGGTGTTTGAACATTTACCCCCTATCCGAGGTGAACGTTGGATCATGATAGGGCGTTTAGACATTAATACCTTAGGCTTATTAATTTTTACCAACGACGGTGAATTAGCGCACCGTTTATCGCATCCTTCTTATGAAGTGGAAAGAGAATATGCGGTTCGTGTTTTGGGTAAAGTGGATGAAAAAATTTTAGATCGTTTGAAAAAAGGAGTGCGATTAGAAGATGGCATGGCGGCGTTTACGCGCATTGAGGAGCGGGGAGGCTCCGGCGCTAATCATTGGTATCATGTCGTGCTTAAAGAGGGTCGTAATCGAGAGGTGCGACGTTTATGGGAGTCCCAAGGTGTTCATGTCAGCCGCCTGATGCGCGTTCGATATGGACCTGTTGGTTTACCAGAAGATTTGAGTCGCGGTCATTGGCGTGAACTGAACACAAAAGAGATACACGCATTAGCGCAAGTGGTTGGTTTGGCGGACGAACCTCAAGGTTGAGTTTGATACGCGCTACAGTCTGCCATTGGTGGGTAACGACGACTATTAAAAGTATCTTTTATCACTTTTGCAGTAAAAGCGTGCTTGGGATGGCTGTTGGCATTGAGCCGTAAACCATAGCGACAGGGTTTACAGTGAAAAAAGGCGGAAATGGTTTCGGGTGAGAGCACTTCTGCTTTTTTCAAGTAAATCGCTAGGACTAATCGCTCAAGACTTATTTGCTTAAATAAATTAACCGCGCTACTTTCTTTTATTTTGCCGGCGGCAAAAAGGGTTTCGTAGGCGGATATAAAAGTTAAGTAAGCTTTTTCCAGTTCATCCGGCCTTACTTTTTCCAGGATGGGTTGTTCTATTATTAAATTTTTCCATACTTGCTCGAGTGAAAGCAAGGTAATTTTTTTTTGTTTTCGTTGGCGGATCGACTTTTTGAATGGCACAGGTTTTTGTGCTTTAGTACCTGGAATTGTCTTTTGAGTGGGGATAGTGCTATTAGTAAGTGTATCTTTAGTCGCTTTTTGGCGTAAGGTGGATTTCTCCAGCAAAGTACGCAATTTATCGCATAGATAAGTGTTTTTTTCAGAATTAACAAGTGGTTCCCACTCAAAATAAGGCACGACAATCACCGACCAACCTAACTTTTCCAATAAATAGTTATTAAATTGGCTGGGTATATTTAAGATCTGACCCTGGTAGTGAGAAGGGCCATTCACTTGTAGCACTATTTTATTTTTAGCGCTTGCGATATCAACGCGGAAAAATTCAATAAAATATTCTTCTACGAATGTTTCATCAAATTGGCTTAAGTGCGCGAATACAGTTTTTTGTAGTTGTGAGCTGGTAAAGCTTTCTTGTTTAAATTTAGGCGTAAACGTACCCAGTGCTTTTACAAGATAATCAGGTACAACATTGGGCTGATATAAATTAATTTGATAAATCTGCCGAGCTACAGTTATTTCTAACTGTGTAAGCCAATTTCCTCCACCTTGATCAAATAAGTGTTGGATTAAGCGTTGATTATTTTTAAATAAATTATCTTTGGGTGCGGTAAATTCAAACAGGCACAAGGTCAGTGCAATAGCGGTAGTTTGGTATAGCGTAAAATGGGCCGTCTTTTCAATACGCTCTAATAGGCGTTCAATACTTTTACGATATCGTGTCTGTTGGATAGGTTGCGGCCATTTTGCCAGCGCGTTTAAACTGTTGGCAAGGTTTTGCGGGTTAAAGCCATTTATTTTTTCTGGAATAATTTGTACTAAATAGAGGATGGTTTCTTTATAAGGTGTTTCATTGGCTGAGATCTTCCATTTTGCCAAGGCATTTAAGCTATTGGCAATATTCTGTGCATTCAATTTCCCCTTTTGCTTAGGAAGCGCGTGTACTAAACAAGGGATACTTTCTTGATACGGCGTTTCAGTGAGTGAAATGGTCCACTTTGAGAACGCGTTTAAGCTATTGCTGATCTCTTGAGCGGTAAATGTGTTGATTTGCTGGGGAATGCGGCGTGCTAAACAGTAAATAGCTTCACGATAAGGTGCGTCATTGGCTGAAATACCCCATTTTGAGAGCGCGTTTAAACTATTGCTGATGTCCTGTGCATTAAAGGTATTGATTTGTTGGGGAATGCGGCGTGCTAAACGGTAAATAGCTTCACAATAAGGTGCGTCATTGGCTGAAATATCCCATTTTGAGAGCGCGTTTAAACTATTGCTGATGTCCTGTGCATTAAAGGTATTGATTTGTTGGGGAATGCGGCGTGCTAAACGGTAAATAGCTTCACAATAAGGTGCGTCATTGGCTGAAATATCCCATTTTGAGAGCGCGTTTAAACTATTGCTGATGTCCTGTGCATTAAAGGTATT
>CAZSWN010000024.1:0-21997 GCA_964611135.1 uncultured Coxiellaceae bacterium
TCTAATACGTCATGGCAGGTCTTTTTCATCACCGAGGCACGTGGGTCATAATTCTTATAAACTCGATGACCAAAACCCATTAAGCGAAAAGGATCATTAGGATCTTTAGCCTTTGCGATATAATGGTCTATACGAGATATGTCTCCTATTTCAAGTAACATATTTAAACAAGCTTCATTGGCACCACCATGTGCTGGGCCCCACAAAGCCGCTATTCCAGCGGAGATACACGCATAGGGATTAGCGCCCGTTGAGCCAGCAAGCCTAACAGTCGAGGTAGACGCATTTTGTTCATGATCCGCATGTAAAATAAAAATTCTATCCAATGCGCGCGCTAAGACAGGATTAGGTCGGCTTTCTTCGGTTGGAACACCAAACATCATATGTAAAAAATTTTCCGCGTAATTCAAATGATTCAAAGGATACATAAAAGGTAAGCCCTTAGAATATTTATAAGACATTGCTGAAAGTGTTGGCATTTTAGCAATTAATCTTAATGCGGCTAATTTACGGTGTTCTTCATTATGAATATCTAATAAGTCATGATAAAAAGCCGATAAAGCCCCTACAACTCCCAACATAATCGCCATAGGATGAGCGTCTCTACGAAATCCATAAAAAAAATGGCGTAATTGCTCATGCACCATAGTATGTTGGTTAATTTCTCCATTAAAGATTTTTTTTTGTGTTTTATTAGGCAATTCACCGTTAAGTAACAGATAAGCCACTTCTATAAAATCTGACTTTTCTGCCAATTGATCGATAGGATAACCTCGATAAAGTAAGATACCTTTTTCTCCATCAATGAAGGTTATTTTAGAGGAACATGCCGCTGTGGATAAAAACCCTGGATCGTAAGTAAATGTGCCAAACTTGGCTAATTGCGTCACATCAAGAACCTTTGGCCCTAATGTAGCGTTGCAAACTGGCAACTTAATAGGAGGCAAGTCATTAACTGTTAAAATCGCGGTGGAAGAAGATTGATCTTTAATGGTTATTTCCGCAGATTGAGTCATAAAAGCCTCTGAATTTATAAATTTAATTTCGCACACCAAACTGAGCCAATAAACGCCTAAAGGAAGTGGGATATATAACAAAGATAAAATACGGATGTCAATTTTTAGCCATGGCTAAATAATATTTTATCAAATAATTAGAAAAACGTACTATATTTGTGCTAGATTAACGTTATTGTGTCAACTATTCAATACTTAACCATAACAAGCGACCATTCGGGTCAACGGCTCGATAATTTTTTAATGTCACGATTAAAAGGCCTTCCTAAAAGTCGCCTCTACCGAATCATACGTAAAGGGGAATTGCGCGTTAATAAAAAAAGAATAAAGCCCGATTATCGCTTACATGAAGGTGACGTTATTCGTATCCCTCCTTTACGACTTTCCAATCCGGCTAAAAAAATGATCCCTAGCGAGCAATTAACCGGCTTATTTGAAAAAGCGATTATTTTCGAAGATAAAAATTTTTTAGCCCTCAATAAACCCACCGGCATTGCTGTCCATGGAGGAAGCGGAATACGTCTGGGCGTTATAGAAACCTTGCGCCAACTTCGCCCCCAACTAAAATTCTTAGAACTAGCCCACCGCCTGGATCGCGATACCTCAGGCTGCTTGTTACTCGTAAAAAAAAGTAGTGTTTTAAAAGAACTACACGAATTACTACGTTCAGGTAATATTAAAAAAACCTACCTGGCTTTAGTAACGGGTCATTGGCCTAAGTCTTTACTAAAGGTCGATGTGCCCTTATATAAAAATCAATTACAATCAGGAGAGCGCATTGTGCGTGTCCAAACGGAAGGAAAAATTTCTTTAACTCAGTTCTCTATATTACAATATTTTATGCAATCTACCTTAGTAGCCGCAATGCCTATCACCGGCCGAACTCACCAAATTCGTGTTCACGCCCAGCATGTAAAACACCCTATTATTGGTGATGAAAAATATGGAAATAAGGACGTCAATAAAGAAATGCGGAAATTAGGCTGCAAACGGCTTTTTTTACACGCTAGCCAACTAAAATTTGATTTACCCTCGACAGGACAAACAATAACCCTTAACGCTGAGCTACCAGATGATTTAAATGCAGTTTTGAAACAGTTAGTGCCTTCACCCCATCACTAATAGTTCAACTATCACGCGTTTATATAATGTCTGGATAATAGCTTAATATCCGCTAAAAGTAATATTTAAACTTTTAGCGTTTATTGTGCGCTAATGCGGCAAAAATCTGTCTGCGAACTTCCTCAACGCTCGCATGACCATCGATTGAGATATAGCAAGGTGCCCCAGGACCACCGCGATGTTGCCAATCTTGGTAATAGCAAAGTAATGGCTTGGTTTGATGATGATAAATACGCAAGCGTTCACGTACCGTTTCTTCAGTATCGTCTTTACGTTGAATAAGCGCTTCTCCGGTTACATCATCCTGATTCGAAGCATGTGGAGGGTTATATAATAGATGGTAAATACGTCCTGAAGCAGGGTGGATACGGCGTCCACTGAGCCGTTTCACAATCTCCTCATCATCCACTTTAATTTCAATGACAAAATCAATACAAATAGAATTAGCACGTATCGCCTCAGCTTGGGGTAAAGTACGTGGGAAACCATCAAATAAAAATCCGTTTATACAGTCTGCTTGTCTAATACGTGCTTCGACCAGCCCAATAATGACGTTATCTGATACTAATTGGCCCGAATCCATAATAGCCTTTGCCTGTAAACCCAGATGGGTACCCTGGCTTACCGCAGCACGCAGCATATCCCCCGTAGAAATCTGCGGGATATGGTAGTAAGCGGTTATAAATTTTGCTTGGGTTCCTTTTCCTGCTCCTGGCGCTCCTAATAAAATAATTCTCATGTTCTCTTATTATCTCAAAGTAAGTGTCTAACGTTGATCTATACGCATTAACCTGGACTTATACTAGCCAGAAACCTAAAAATATGGTTTTATCACGCCATATTCTAGACTACTCGAGACCTTTAAAATCTAGCCATAGGCGATAGGACCCCGAGTTTACATCTGTAAATATGTAAATAACAACGCCAAAATTAATTAATTTTAATGGGTTTCAAAAGAAGTCTACTATAAAAAGAAAGCAAGCGTGTAGAGCCCTCGGGAGTATACTAGCTTATTAAAGGAGCTTATCCTATCCCTAAACGATGATAGCGCTATGAATATTTTTGTTTTTGATATTGAAACCGTCCCGGATACAAAAAATGGACGACGCCTCTATAACCTGGACATTGAGAGCGACAGAGAGGTTGCTGAGGTAATGCTGGAAAAACGTCGAGAAAAAACCAATGGTTCTACCTTCCTTCCGCATCATCTACAACGAATTGTTGCTATCTCGGTTGCTTTGCGTAGTAAGAATCTGTTTAAAATAGGTTCTTTAGGTGATCTCAATTCCGATGAACCCACCCTAATACAAGCATTTTTCAAGTGCATTGAAAAATATTCCCCGATATTGGTTTCATGGAATGGCAGTGGCTTTGATTTACCCGTTTTACATTATCGCGCTTTATTATATGGAATTAGTAGTCCCAGTTATTGGAATGTGGGAAATGATAATGATGCAAGCTTTCGCTGGAATAACTATCTCAACCGATACCATTATCGACACAGTGACCTTATGGACATCCTCGCGGCTTATCAAGGTCGTGCGAATGCTCCTCTAACTGAAATCGCCCTTATGCTAGGCTTACCTGGAAAGCTTGGTATGGATGGAAGTCAAGTTTGGGGCTATTTTTTAGAAGGAAAACTAGAAGCCATTCGCAACTATTGTGAAACTGACGTATTAAATACCTATTTAATCTATCTTCGTTTTGAGCTGATGCGTGGAAGTTTCTCGTTTGAAACCTATCAAAAAGAATGTGCTTATGCGCGTGAAACAATCGCCCAAGAAAATAAATCTCACTTTGAACAATTTATAAAAATATGGAAAATTTAAACCCCTTAGCCACTGATTCGCCGCCTATCTTTATTACAGGTATTTCCCATGAAGGCCGCGGCATTGCCCACATCAACGGTAAAATTACTTTCATTGAAAATGCATTACCCGGAGAAACTGTCTTAATCGCCTATAACAAGAAACATCGTTCTTATGACGAAGCAAAATCTATTCAGATTTTACAAGCGTCACCGGAAAGGATTAAGCCTCAATGCCTACATTACAATATTTGTGGTGGTTGCAACCTACAACATCTCAGTAGCACAGCTCAACGACAACACAAAGAGAAAACCTTACTTGAGCAATTTACTCATTTTGCCGGAATACAACCCGCCTCCTTACTACCCCCATTGGTGGCTGGCAGTTGGGGATATCGCCGTAGAGCACGGCTGGGAGTCAAATATGTGGCTAAAAAGCAAGCGGTATTAGTCGGTTTTCGTGAAAAAAATGGGCGCTACCTCGCTCAATTACAGGCCTGTGAAACACTAGACCCTAGAGTAGGTCGGCTCTTGGTCCCTTTACAGCAATTAATCATCACACTCAAAGCTTATCAAACTATCCCTCAAATTGAAGCCGCATTAGGCGATGAAACTGTTGCATTAGTTTTTCGACACCTACTCCCTCTAGATAGCGCTGATCAAAAGAAGCTACTCGCCTTTGCCGAGCAGCATCAATTACAACTTTACTTACAACCTGGCAACGAAAATAGCGCGCATTGTATTTGGCCAAAAAATCCTAAGCTATTGAGTTATCAATTAAATAATGATGGCTATTTGCCATCACGTTTAGAGTTATTATTCGAGCCTAAGCATTTTGTCCAAATCAATGCTGATATTAATCAAGCCATGGTAACGCGTGCTATGGAGTTGCTCGCACCTAATTTCAGCGATCGGATATTGGATTTATTCTGCGGATTAGGTAATTTTAGTCTAGCCCTTGCCACACGATGTCAATTTCTCGTAGGCATCGAGGGGCATATTGAACTCGTAGAACGAGCGAAAACAAATGCTATCCACAATGCCATTAATAATGCCTATTTTTACACGGCTGATTTAACGGCATCAATACAAAAAGAAACCTGGGCCCAACAAGCTTTTAATAAAATTCTGCTGGATCCTCCGCGTTCAGGTGCCTTGGAGTTCATCCAACAAATTGCTCGTTGGAATGTTGAGCGTATTGTGTATGTCTCTTGTAATTCTGCTAGTCTTGCAAGAGATACGGGCGAATTAATAAAGCAAGGCTATATTTTACAACAAGCGGGTATCATGGACATGTTTCCGCAAACCCATCATAGCGAAGCAATTTGTTTATTTACTAAATAGGTAGTATGAATAAACTAAACATAGCATCCCTAAAAACCCTCTGCCGCATTATGTGCGTGCTCACTATTACTCTAGCTATCGGCACAGCAAAAGGCTTTGCATTTTATGATGAAAATGGGCGCCAAGCTCAAGTTTCCTCTCTTCAAGTTAATTTAAATAATATATTAAGTCACTTCAAAGCTTATAGCATTGGTGTTTCGATACAGTCCTTGTCGAGTGGAAGAGTACTTTACCAATATAACGCAAATCGCGGCTTTGTTCCTGCGAGTACTTTAAAATTATTTACCGGTATTGCCGCCTTAGATTATTTAGGCCCTCATTTTCAATTTAAAACACGTTTTTTAACGAATCCCGGTGCACAAATACGTAATGGGGTCTTAACTGGAAATCTTTATATCAAATTTAGTGGGGATCCTTATTTAACACTCGATGATCTCAAGGACATGCTAACAACCTTAAATGAACAACATATAACCAAAATTCAAGGAAATATCGTTATTGATGATACCGCCATCGATCGAAGTACCTGGCCTCCAGGGCGGGTGATTGATGATAAAATTTTCTGTTATGCAGCGCCTGTCACGGCGACCATCATCAATCGCAATTGCTTTAGTCTAAGCGTTAAACCTAACCAACACTTATTACACCCGACTGTCACAAAAAGTAGCGGGAATCTGGGAATAGTTATTGATAATCAGGCTATTACCAAACGCTTAAGAAGGCCCAGCTATTCACTCGACTTAAAACCAAATGCGATTAGCGCAAATCACTATACTTTAAGAGGGTATCTTTCGCCAAAGATGGGCCCTTTATCATTCGCCGTCGCGTTACAGAATCCCAATTTAGCCACTTATGACATTGTCGCCGGCTTATTAAGAAAATATTCTATTCATTATTCGAATTTAGTTTATGGAAAAACACCACCTCTCGCTAAAATATTGGCCGAGAATAGCTCTCCTGAACTTGCTTTTTTAATAAAAAATATGTTAAAAAAATCAGACAATTTGATAGCCGATAGTTTATTAAAAAAACTAGGGGAAAAATATTTTTCAGCGCAAGGGAGTTGGAAAACGGGTAGAAGCGCCGTCCAAGCTATCCTTGCCAACAAAACAGATATTGATTTTAGACACGTAATGATGGTCGATGGTTCTGGTTTATCCCGTAATAATATAGTCACGCCGAATGCTTTTGTTAAATTGCTAAATTTTGCTTATACGCAATTACCTGATAGCGATTTACTCTTTGAGTCCTTACCTCGATCGGGCCTAGATGGAACATTAAAGCATCGCCTAGGCGGGACTACATTAGATAAAATACACGCTAAAACTGGGAGTATGCATGGAATAAGCAGCTTAGCCGGTTACATTCGGACAGCGAATAACCAGGTGCTCGCTTTTTCTATTTTAATTAATGACCCTGTTCCTGGAAAAAATAATCAAGGGGGTTATCGCTTATTAGAAAATCGAATTTGCGAGTTTTTGGCAAGAAGTGACCTATGAATGGGCATTGTATCTAAAAAATGGGATGTAACGCTTAGTGAATATTCCTAAAATTTTTTAGCGATACAAACTAAAAATAAGGATAAAGGATAACTAAAAATGGTTAAAATAAAAAATTCGCTCTATTTAAATAACGATGGCAGTGTTAATTTAGAAACATGGTTACACCATGCAGCCATGCAACGCAGTCAAGAGGATTTCAAGCTAATTCGACAGGCTTCTATTTTAAGTCAAATTGTAGGGGAATCCAGAACAACACCTACCCATGTGTCTTGCTTACAACAAGGCCTCACCATGGCGGAAATTTTATTGGATTTACACCTAGATAAAGAGACTATTGCGGCTTCTTTAATTTATAGTTGTGTAAATTATGCAGAGCTCTGTCTAGAAACAGTCAACGAACATTTAGGCCCTCATGTGACTAAGATCATTGCTGGCGTTAAACAAATGAATGCTATTCGTATTGCAAGTACAGCCACTAACCTTCATCAAACGCAATTAGAAAATATTCGAAAAATGCTACTCGCTATGGTAGAGGATATGCGGGTTGTTTTAATTAAACTAGCCGAACGCACGGCTACGATGCGCACATTGGATACATTAGAACAAGAAACACGTCGATCTTATGCGCGAGAAACACTTGATATTTATGCTCCATTAGCTAATCGCCTTGGCGTCGGTCAACTACAGTGGGAACTTGAAGATCTATCACTGCATTATCTAGAGCCTAAAATTTATGCACAAATCGCCCGATTACTTCAAGAACGCTTAATTGATCGTGAATCTTATGTACAAATAATTCTCGCGCAGTTACGAAAAACCTTGGGCAACGCGCAATTACTTAACTTTGAGGTATATGGGCGTGTCAAACATATTCACAGCATTTACAGAAAAATGCAGCAAAAAAAATTAAAATTTGAACAGCTTTATGACTTAAATGCCATCCGTATTTTGGTTAATACCATTAAAGATTGCTACAACGTTTTAAGTATCATTCACAGTTTATGGCCACCTTTACCCGAACAATTTGATGATTATATTGCAACACCCAAATCAAATGGTTATCGTTCTATTCATACCGCGGTTTTAGGTCCGGGAGAAAAAATACTTGAGATTCAAATTCGCACCCATCAAATGCACCAAGAATCTGAGCATGGCTTAGCCGCGCATTGGCAGTACAAAGAAAACTCTCAGCAACAAAAAGCAAGTTATCAAACCAAAATCGCATGGCTGCGCCAAGTGCTTGAGTGGCAAAAAGAACTTGTTAAACGGGGCAAGGCGACCGTCCCTGGGCTTACTACTGTTTTAGACGATCGAGTTTATGTTTTTACGCCTAATGGAGATATCCTTGACTTGCCAAAAGGTTCTACCTCTTTAGATTTTGCTTACCACATCCATAGTGAAGTTGGGCACCGTTGTCGAGGAGCCAAGATCAATGGCGCCATTGTTCCGCTGACCTATCAATTAAAAATTGGGGACCAGATTGAAATTCTTACGGCTAAACAAGGAAGCCCCAGTCTAGACTGGCTAAATCCTAATCTGGGCTATCTCTATACAGCCCGCGCTAAAGCCAAAGCGCATCATTGGTTTAAAACCCAAGATTATGAAAAACATTTAGTAAATGGCGAGGATTTATTTAATAAAGAAATTCAACGACTAGGGCTGACAACTGTCGATCAAGAAAAATTGGCCGATAAACTCCACTTTAAAACAAAAAAGGAAATGATGGCAGCACTGGGGAGTGGTGATTTAAGACTTGCACAACTATTAAATGCGATCCAAGCACAAGAAAAGCAGTCTGAATCTAGATCGCTGCTCGAAACTGAAATTTTATTAGGCAAACCACGCAGTAATTTGCCTGAAGGGATTACCGTAGCAGGCGTCACGGATCTGCTAACACAGACAGCCGGTTGTTGTAAACCAGTTCCAGGTGATCCAATCCGCGGTTTTATCACACAAAGTCGCGGCATTGTTCTGCATCGGGACGACTGTACTCATTTGCTAAATCTCGAGCCTGAAAAGCACAATCGTTTAGTGGAAGCCGATTGGGGAGAGATAGCAAGCCAAGTTTATCCTGTTGATGTCTGTGTAGAGGCTTATGATCGTCCCGGTTTATTACGCGATGTTTCTACATTAATTGCCAATGAAAAATTGAATTTGCTAGCGTTAAACCTCTCAAGTAACAAGCCTGATCCAAAAGCTTATATTAAATTAACCGTTGAAATCCCAAGTTTGCCACTACTTGGCAAGGTTTTAGATCGTATAAAACAAATTCCTAACGTAATTGATGTTAGAAGACAAGTCATTAATTAGATAAGCTATTTATAGTATTGGATTTCAATATATGCCTCAAGAATTAATCTATAGCGTTTCTGAACTCAACCAGATGGTTCAAGATTTACTCGAAGATGCCTTTTTACCGATTTGGATAGAAGGTGAAATCTCTAATTTTTCCAGTCCCAGTTCGGGACATTGGTACTTTTCTTTAAAAGACGCTAACGCGCAAGTCCGATGTGCACTCTTTAATGGTCGTCAGCGCTATAAAGATAATCCGCCTAAAAATGGCATGCAGATCTTAGTCCGTGCCAAAATTAGTCTTTATCCCGTCCGTGGAGAGTTTCAATTAATCATCGATCAATTTGAACCAGCCGGTGAAGGCGCATTACGTAAAGCGTTTGAAGGATTAAAAATCAAACTCGCTGCCGAAGGCTTATTTGAAACCCAGCATAAAAAATCCTTGCCTAAATTTCCTAAAACTATCGGTGTTATTAGTTCAGAAACCGGCGCTGCCCTTCGTGACATCTGCATCGTATTAAAAAAACGATTTCCCGCTATCGCTGTCATTGTTTATCCTTGCCTCGTGCAGGGAAAAAACGCCCCTACACAAATTGTTCAACAGATTCAAGTAGCCAATCAACGCCAAGAATGTGATGTGTTAATTTTGGCGCGTGGCGGAGGTTCACTAGAAGATTTATGGTCTTTTAATGAGGAAAGTGTCGCTAGAGCAATTTTTAAAAGTAAGTTACCTCTTATCAGTGCGATAGGTCATGAAACAGACTTTACTATCGCTGACTTTGTAGCCGACTGCCGCGCCGCCACACCGTCTATGGCCGCACAATTAGCCAGTCCTGATAACAATGAATATCAACAATACTTAGGTAAAACCTATCAGCGGCTCATTAAAACCATAGGGTATCTATTAAATGCTCGTCAACAAACACTAGAAAATCTTTCTAAGCGCTTACGCCACCCAAAGCAACGCTTACAAGATAGTACGCAGCGCTGTGACGAATTAACACAACGCTTAAATTTAAGCCTAAAAAACCAATTACAAACCCATCAGCAAAAATTATTAAGCCTATCACGCACACTCCATGCTATTAGTCCTTTAGCAAGCTTAGCGCGAGGGTATGCGATCGTGACTGATGCTCAAAGCAAAAAAATTCTTCGCCATAGTCAACAAATAAAACTCGGCCAAGAAATTATTACGAAGCTTGCTAAGGGTGTATTACTTTGTGAAGTCAAAATGAAACTTTAGCCTTATAATTAATCACTTATTTAGGCTAAAAATCACCCCTCGAGCGCAGCTGGCATTGGCTCTGCATAAGCACATTCTTTACGCGGACAAACCTTTTCAGTTCCTCGACGTTTGGTCGTCTTGATAGTCATCACAGGCCAAGCACAACGGGGGCAGGCTTGTTCAATAGGTTCATTCCACACCGCATAGGTACAGCCAGGATAAGTAGCGCAAGAATAAAAAATCTTACCGTAACGTGACTTACGCTTAAGCAGTGTACCCTTCCGACATTCAGGGCACTCAATCTTTGTATCTACAGGTTTTTCCAAAGGCTCTATATGTTTACATTTTGGGTAGTGGCTACAACCAATAAATTTGCCATAGCGACCTATTTTAATATGTAAGGCATGACCACAATCTGGACATAAGCGCCCCTGTACTACCTCAGGTTCACTCACTGTCGTCACTTCGCCTTCCATGCTTCGAGTGTAATCACACTCTGGATAAGCAGAGCAACCAATAAATCGACCTCGCTTACCTAAGCGAATCGACAGCGACTTCCCACACTTAGGACAGCTTTCATCTAAAGCTTCCTGGGTTACATCCTTACGCTGAACCGTATCTTCTGTTGTTTCCACTAGCGTTTTAAATGGAGTCCAGAAATCTTGTAATAGAGGAATCCATTCTTTCTCGCCTCGCGAAATTTGATCGAGAGAATCTTCTAATCGCGCGGTAAAATCATAATCGACATATTGCATAAAATAACGCGTTAAAAATTTATTCACCACTCTACCCACATCGGTCGGTCTGAATCTCTTTTGATCGAGCGTAACATATTCCCGTTGTTGTAAAGTTGAAATAATAGGCACATACGTTGAAGGTCGGCCAATGTCTCTTTCTTCTAAGCCTTTAACTAGACTTGCTTCACTGTAACGCGGTGGTGGCTCGGTAAAATGTTGGTCAGCACTGATATCAATAAGATTGACTTCATCACCTACCTTTAAGGGTGGTAATAAGCTATTTTCTTCTTCTGATTTTGCGCTATCTTGTTCTGATTTAGCTTTACTCTCGTCGTAACTTTCTAAGTAAACGGCCATGAAACCGGCATGTACGATAGTCGAACCATTGGCACGAAAACAATGATCTGTAGCGGCCTTCGCGCTTAAATCAACTGCAACTGTATCGATGCTTGCATGGATCATCTGAGAAGCCACGGCGCGTTTCCAAATAAGCTCGTATAACTTAAGTTGATCCGGTGTTAAATGGCCTTTAAGTTGCTCAGGCAAAAACTCAACATGGGTTGGCCGTATCGCTTCATGGGCTTCTTGCGCATTACGACTTTTAGTACGAAAATGGCGCGGGCTCTCCGGTAAATCTTTTTCGCCATAGCGCTGAATAATCAATTCACGAATGGCTTCCAAGGCCTCGTTGGCCAAATGAACCGAATCGGTTCGCATATAAGTAATCAATCCAACTAAACCTTCCCCTACATCAATACCTTCATAAAGCTGCTGTGCTAAACGCATAGTTCGCTGCGCTGTAAATCCTAATTTACGGCCTGCTTCTTGTTGCAATGTAGAGGTCGTAAATGGCGCAGCAGGATTGCGCTTACGTTGCTTTTTCTCAACCTTAGTCACCTGTAAGTAAGCTTGCGCCAGCTGCTGTAAGTTTTGCTTGATTTCGCTTGCTTGCTCTTGTGTGGTAATACTAAATTGACTAAGCTTTTCATGTTGGTATTGGATCAAACGAGCAGAGAAAAGTTTTTCATCCGCTTTAGTATTAGCTGTAATGGTCCAATATTCTTGAGATTTAAAAGCTTCTATTTCTTCTTCGCGCTCAACAATTAATCGTAAAGCAGGACTTTGTACACGTCCTGCTGATAAACCCCGACGTACTTTTTTCCATAACAAGGGGGATAAAGTAAAACCGACTAAATAATCTAAAGCGCGCCGCGCTTGCTGCGCGTTCACCAAATCCATTGCAATATTACGCGGGTTAGCCACGGCGGCGTTAACCGCCGATTTAGTAATTTCATGAAATACGACACGATAGGTAGGTTTACCTTTTAACAATTTCTTATGCTTTAGAATTTCATAAACATGCCAAGCAATGGCTTCTCCCTCACGATCAGGATCGGTCGCCAGATATAATGCATCGGCTTGCTTAAAAGCTTTTACGATCATATCCACATGTTTGGTGTTTTTTTCAATCAGGGCATACTGCATGGCAAAACCCTGCTCAGGGTTCACCGCTCCTTCCTTAGGAATCAAATCGCGGACATGGCCATAGGAAGCCAACACTTCAAAGTCTTTGCCTAAATATTTCTTGATTGTTTTTGCCTTAGCCGGCGATTCTACAATCAATAGGTTTTTTGCCATCTTTTATTTCCTCACGTAGCCCCCAGGAACCACGCTAATATAACCTTGTAATTCAAGTGTCAATAAACGAGCAAGCAATTTATCAACACGTAAGCCGGTTCTTGCTATTAAGGTATCTACACTTGTCGTTTCAAATCCAAGGCACTCTACAAGCTTTATATCCTGAGAATCAAGTGTAGCCATACCCAATTGTTGTTGAGCAGAGCTAAGTTCATCTGTTTTATTCAATATCAGACCTTGACCTTCCTGCTCTATAAGCTCATGTCCTTGCTCCACGGGAGAAGCAAGCTTCTTAGTAGATTTATCAAAGCGCCTACTATCTACCACTATCCGATTACTCATCGGATTCGGCAAAAAAGAAAGCCCTTGTACCACATCCTCACAGTTCTCAATCAGTGTAGCTCCTTCTTTTAATAAAGCATGGCAACCTTGGCTTAAGCTGTTGCGAATAGAACCTGGCACCGCAAAAACCTCACGTCCTTGTTCTAGCGCATAACGCGCTGTAATTAATGAGCCACTCTGTAGGCTTGCTTCTATCACAATAACGCCCCAACTTAAGCCGCTAATAATTCGATTACGTCTGGGAAAATGCGCTGCTTTGGGGCGCGAGTATGGGAAAAACTCAGAAAGCAAAACACCGCCTTTTTCCAGTATAGTTTGTGCTAAGGCTTGGTGGCAATTAGGATAAATATTATCAAGTCCACTACCCAACACCGCAATAGTTGCACCGTTAGTTGCTAAAGTACCTTGGTGTGCCGCCCCATCAATTCCTCGCGCTAAACCGCTCGTAATTGCAAATCCTCGTTCACTTAGTTCACTAGCAAATTCGTAAGCAATCTCTAAACCGGTAGGGCTAGGATAGCGAGCTCCCACGACAGCCAGTTGCTGTTGCTGTAATATCGACCACTCTCCTGTCACAAACAAAATAAGCGGGGGATAAGAAATTTCACGTAATAGCGCGGGATAGCGGGTGTCCCCCCAATGAAAAATATATCGATGCGGTTTTTCTAGCCAACGTAAACAGAACTCTACGCTTTTCCAATCTGGATGATGTAAATAATTAATTAAAGATGCACTGGCACCGGCATTAAGTAATTTCTCGCGCGACGCTAGTAAAATATCCCTAGGAGTCGAGAAGGTTTTTAATAAAGTCAAAACCGTCGTTAAACCACAGCGAGGAATCGTATAGAGCGCTAACCAATATCGTAATTCATCCAATGTTACATCCACTTCACTTGAACTGGTAGATTCACCAATTCAAGTGTCTCATCTCCGGATGCAAGTCTTCAAGAGAAAATCTTGTATTTTGGCTAAATACTAAAGTAAAAATTGGCGATCTTTGGCAGATAAACTCATAATTTTACCCTATTTTTAAGCATTCCTACGCTTAATTCTTAATTAATGAAGGTTTATATTTTCTTATAACGCTCCATACTGGTCTGAATTTCCATCCTTGCTTGTTCAGGACCCACCCAACCCGTAACTTTCACCCACTTTCCTGCTTCTAGGTCTTTATAGTGTTCAAAAAAATGTTGGATACTCTGGGTAAGTTGCTCCGGTAAGTCTTTCCAGGTTTTAACTTGATGGTATAATGATGATAATTTATCGATCGGGACCGCTAAAATTTTCGCATCAATACCCGATTCATCCTCCATTTGTAACATACCGATAGGTCGACAACAAATAACACATCCTATTAACAAGGGAAAAGGTGCCACTACTAACACATCGACGGGATCGCCATCCTCAGACAAAGTAGCCGGAACGTAACCGTAGTTACAAGGGTAATACATCGCTGTCCCTAAGAAACGGTCAACGCGTAGTGCCCCTGTCTCTTTATCAACTTCATATTTAATCGGGTCACTATGACTCGGAATTTCTATCACTACATTTATTTCATTTGGAACCTTTTTGCCTGGACCTAGTTTCACAAACGCATTCATAATTTTTATTTCCTAAAAATTTACTTTTAACGCATAATCATAAACAAACTATTCGACTTAGGCTAGCTCGGCTATATAAGGCATATGATGGATTGTATCTTTTGTAAAATTATTAAAGGTGAAATACCTGCCCAAATTGTTTACCAAGATGAAGAAATTATCGCTTTTAATGATAAGCATCCTCGCACGCCTATTCATCAATTAATTGTGCCTAAAAAACATATTGCCACACTTAATGATCTCGCAGAAAATGAAACTCTGTTAGCAGGAAATATGTTACAGATTGCGCGCCACTTAGCCACAAAGGCTCATATTGCCAAATCCGGCTATCGAGCTGTTTTTAATTGTAATAAAGACGGCGGTCAGGAAGTATTTCACCTACATTTACACTTATTAGGCGGTCGCGCCTTAAATTGGCCTCCCGGTTAAACATCATCATAGCGACGACAAAGAGCAACCCTTGGTGGGAAAGTAATCTTTTCTACTAAGTTGAACCCAATAGGCCGAGCTTATCTCGACCTATCTATCGTCTTAAAGCGCTTGCCAAGCAACAGTAAGCCTGGGTATATTTCCTTTTAAGAATATAACCATTTACAGCGATTAGGGCATTATCATGGATCTAGTTACACTAGTTTTAGCGTGCAGTCTTTACTCTGACAACTCTATTCCCTATGCCATGATACAAACAGGGACGCAAAATAATCCCTTGGTAGTCACTGTGGATGGAACCCGCAAAACTTTTAAATCGATGCCTTCCGCTATTCGGTATACACAACGCCAAATAGCAGAAGAAAAAAAAGTAGATATTGGCTTAATGCAAATTTCGAGCCAATGGCTTCCAGAAATCGCGGCGCACGCATCCGACTTATTTAGACCTTGTAAAAATTTGGTTGTAGCCACGCAAATTCTAGAAAAACTACGCTTACAATGTCACACTATTGCTGCAAACAACCCTAACGCGGATATTCAAGCTTGCGTGCTTTCGCTGTATAAAACGAGAAATCCAAAAAACGGCTTATCTTATGCTAATCAAGTAATGCAATATGCAAAAACACATCCATTTTCTGTACTTGCTGAAAAAGCACGTGATCCTGGGATGCTAGCAGCAACTGAAAAAACTGAAGCTAAGCTGACTCCTTCTCCACAAACTCTGGCTGAAAATACGAATTCAGTCCATCCTTTCTCGCATTGAGGTATAACACCCTATGCCAAATCCAAATATTGATTTTTATTTATTAACTACGCCCGCAAAGGAAGGCGCTTACCGTTTTCTCTGCCGTCTAGTTGATAAAGCTTACCAATTACAAAAAAAAATCTATATTCACGCAAGCTCTCTCGAAGAAGCACAACGTATTGATGAATTATTATGGACCTTTCGCGATATCAGTTTTATTCCTCATCAGCACGTAACGGGCGAGCACCTAGTTGATCCAATGCTGACTGTTACAATTGCTATCGACAAACCTAAGCAATTTATTGCAGATATTTTATTTAATCTTAGCCGTGAAGTTCCATCCTATTTTTCTGAATTTACACGTATTATTGAAATTGTATCAGAAGAAGATAAAAATCAATCGCGTAAAAAATATAAATTTTATAAAGCACAAAATTGCCAATTAACCCTACATAATATAAACGAATCATGATAAATAAAAATTACGACTCTAAAACTATAGAAGCACATTGGCGAAAGCAGTGGGAAATGAACACCTACTTTCAACCCAGCGGTCAAGGCGAACCCTATTGCGTAGCGCTTCCGCCACCGAATGTAACGGGAAGTTTGCATATGGGCCATGGCTTTCAAGTCAGTTTAATGGATGCCTTAATCCGTTATCAGCGTATGTGTGGGAAAAATGTACTATGGCAAGGAGGCACCGATCATGCAGGTATCGCCACACAAATGGTGGTCGAGCGTCAACTGCTTACTCAGGGAAAGTCACGACATAGCTTAGGACGTGATCCATTTCTAGAAGCTGTTTGGGCATGGAAAAATAAGTCCGGGGGCATGATAACGGAGCAATTACGCTATATGGGTGCCTCTATCGACTGGTCGCGAGAGCGATTCACACGTGACGCTGACTTTTCGGCCGCGGTTGAAAAAGTATTTATCGATCTCTATCGTCAAGGTTTAATTTACCGTGGTAAACGCTTAGTTAATTGGGATCCTCAACTACTAACGGCGGTTTCTGATTTGGAAGTTATCCACCAAGAAGAACCCGGATATTTATGGACTATTCGTTACCCACTAGTTAATAGCAATGATTTTTTACTCGTTGCCACTACTCGTCCAGAGACCTTGTTAGGTGATGTGGCTGTAGCCGTGCATCCTGATGACCGGCGTTTTCAACGCTACATTGGAAAGCAACTCAAACTCCCACTAACTGACCGTGTTATCCCTATAATTGCCGATCCGTGTGTTGAAGCAAGCTTTGCCAGCGGTTGCGTTAAGATAACCCCCGCGCATGATTTTAATGATTATGCCACGGCACAACGGCATCATTTAGACAGCATTAATATTTTCACCCCCGAGGCACATCTTAATGAGCAAATGCCAAAAAACTATCGCGGGCTAGAGCGCTTTGCCGCACGGCAAAAGATTGTTAGTGACTTAGAACAATTAGGATTACTCGAAAAAGTAGAAGCTTATACTTTAAAAATTCCACGCGGTGATCGCTCAGGGGCCATTATAGAGCCTTATCTTACCGATCAATGGTTTATGTCGATGAAACCCTTAGCCAAACCCGCAATAGAGGCTATTCATAATGGGCAGCTCGAGTTTATCCCAGAAACCTGGCGTAAAGTTTGTTTACTCTGGCTAGAAAATATTGAAGATTGGTGTATCAGCCGTCAACTCTGGTGGGGGCATCGAATCCCTGCCTGGTACGATGAACAAGGCCAAATTTATGTAGGCCCTAACGAAGAAAAAATTCGCCAGCAATATTCTATCGATGCAAAGGTAAAACTCAAACAAGATGAAGATGTACTAGATACCTGGTTTTCATCCGCGCTATGGCCCTTTGTCACCTTAGGTTGGCCAGCATCTACGAAAGAATTAGAAATTTTCTATCCGACGAATGTTTTAGTCACAGGATTTGACATTATCTTTTTTTGGGTTGCTCGCATGCTGATGTTAGCGCTACATTTTACGGGGAAAGTGCCTTTTAAACAGGTTTATGTAACCGGTTTAATTCGCGACAACGAAGGTCAAAAAATGTCGAAAACAAAAGGAAATGTCCTAGACCCACTTGACGTTATATTTGGAATTAACCTAAACGATCTAGTGCTCAAACGTACCCAAGGTTTGTTACAACCACAACTTGCTAAAAAAATCGAACGTTCTACACATCAGCAGTTCCCCAAAGGGATACCTGCCCTTGGTACCGATGCCTTACGATTTACTTATTGCGCCCTCGCCTCGCCAACACGTGACATCCATTTTGATTTAAACCGTACCTTAGGATATCGTAATTTTTGTAATAAGCTTTGGAATGCTGCCCGTTTCGTATTAATGCATGCGAAAAACCACGTGGAGACCGATCTTACGCCTGTTTCCACTTTAACACATCCTATTAATCGCGCTTTTTATTCTTTATTACAAACCACAATTTCAGAAATGCATAGCCACTTTAAAGATTATCGATTTGACTTGATGGCACAAACGATTTATGAATTTATTTGGAATCAATATTGTGATTGGTATGTAGAATTAGCTAAACCTATTTTAATGAATTCAAACGCGCCTTTAGTACAACAAGAAACTCGTACTTGTTTAATCTCCGTGTTAGAAATTTGCTTGCGTTTATTACATCCCTTAATGCCGTTTATTACCGAAGAAATTTGGCAATCTATCGCACCATTAGCAGGTAAAACGGGCCCTAGTTTAATGGTACAAGCCTATCCCAGACCGGATGCCGATAAAAAAGACCCTTCTGCAGAAGAAAACTTAGCGTGGTTAAAAGCAATCATACAGACCATCCGCACCTTGCGTAGTGAGATGAATATAGCGCCAGGGAAAAAAATTCCGCTGTTACTTTATAAGGGAAATAAAAAAGATCGTGAAAATAGTCAACTCTTTCTAAACGAGATTATTAATCTTGCTAAAATAACCACTCTAAAATGGATAAGTGAAGAAGAGAAAGTCGCTACCAGTGCGATGGGCTTAGTCGGTCATTTAGAATTACTAATCCCTATGGAAGGATTAATCGATACCAAAGTGGAGATCCAGCGTCTTGGAAAAGAAATCCTAAAAATTGAGAAAGAAATTGAACGCGCGCAGTCAAAATTAGCCAATGCGGCCTTTGTAAAAAAAGCGCCTACTGATATTATTACTCAAGAACGTAAACGTTTGTCTGATTTTACCGCGACTCATACCAAATTACAGCAACAACTAGCCCTTTTACAAATTACTTAGCTAACTATCCGCGTGATCTATTAATCCTAAGCGCAAAGTGCCTATTTATTTTTTTATACTGTAAGAATGCTCGATAGCAATTAAATTCTGTGTTTTCTTCTGCTCCTCAGCGATCTCTTTGTCGGTATCATCCTTTTTAAAAAAGGCTAAGTTAGGTGAACAAACCGATTCTTTGGTAAGATTATTCATTAACCCACCGCTTAAACTTTGCATAAGTCCACTAGCAAATTCTATTTCTAACTCTGAAGACAGGATACTTTCAATATTTTTTGGCGGTTCCGTTTTTTCCATAAGGGAATCGGAGTTTATATATATCGCTATTTTAAGTTCCTCATCAGGCTTACTTACTTCCATCCCCCCACACAGTAAAGGATCTCGCACTTTTATCATAAAAATTCACCTATAGAAATTATGCGCTAATGTTAAAATCGATTTATCTTTGCATTAAGGGTCATTATTATGATTAAACATTAGGCTTTTATTAAAATTAGTTAATTCCCTTCGTAATGCAATATAATAGGTCAATCTTAATTTTTTAATTATGCGACAAATCATTTTAGACACGGAAACCACAGGGCGCGAGATCAGCGAAGGGCATCGTATTATCGAAATAGGCTGCTTAGAACTGATTGATCGTCGCCTTAGCAAGCAACACTTTCACTGTTATCTCAATCCCAAACGAGATAGCGAAGCCGGCGCATTAGCTGTTCACGGATTGAGCACTGAATTTCTATCCGACAAACCCTTGTTCAATTCCATTGCCGATGAACTTTTAAACTTTATTCAGGGCGCACAATTGATTATCCATAATGCGCCTTTTGATCTTGCCTTTCTTGATTATGAATTCAAACTAGCCAATAAAAATTATAAAAAAATAGTTGATTACTGCCAAGTCTTAGATACGCTCCCCTTAGCGCGTCAATTGCATCCAGGACAGCGTAATAGCTTAGATGCGCTTTGTAAACGCTATGAAATTGATAACTCTAAGCGAAATAAACACGGCGCTTTACTCGATGCCGAGTTATTAATGCATGTTTACCTCGCTATGACCGGAGGACAGACTAATCTTTTTACAGAAGAAAAAACAACCTGTGCTATACAAGCGAGTAAGCCTAAAAAAACAAACCGCGATGTTGTATTACCGATCATTTATGCAACAGCCGAAGAATTAAGCGCCCATGAAAAGTATTTAGGTCGCATTGGAAAAAGATCTGAGTCGTGTAGTAGCAGCTGGTGTGCAAATCAAGTTAAGGAAATAGCTTAAATGCGCCTTCGATTTCTACACAATTTCATACACTTAGAGGTTTCTGGAGGCATTGCTTTGGGGTTAGCCACAATCCTTGCGTTGCTTTTAGCAAATACCCCGCTACATAGCAACTACCAAAGCCTATTAAACTTCAATATCCCTTTAGGGCCTATCCATTTCTCGTTCTTGCATTTCATTAACGACGGCTTAATGACGATATTCTTTTTTTTAGTCAGCCTCGAAATAAAACGAGAATTGATTCAAGGTGAACTCAACACCCGCGCTAAAGCATTATTACCCACCTTTGCGGCTATAGGTGGAATGCTCGTACCCGCTCTATTTTATTTATTAATTAATCAGGGCCATCCTTCACTCACGTCAGGCTGGGCTGTTCCGATGGCCACTGATATTGCTTTTTCCTTGGGTGTATTATCACTACTGGGGAAACAAATTCCCGCTTCATTAAAGTTTTTTTTAATGGCCTTAGCCATCATCGATGATCTCGGTGCGATTATTGTCATTGCCATTTTTTATACTCAACAGATAGGCTGGCTCTATTTATTCGCAGCGCTATTTGCGCTTATCGGATTAATCGCATTAAACTATTATCAAATTGAAAATTTTTTTCCTTACGCTTTATTGGGCCTAAGCTTATGGCTATTAATACTTAACTCTGGAATACATGCAACAATCGCGGGTGTATTGTTTGGCTTTAGCATTCCAATCACAACGCGTACAAATCCAGTTTCTCTGCTACACCGCCTGATACACCAATTACATCCCTGGATCGCCTATGGCATTTTGCCACTTTTTGCCTTTGCCAATGCGGGCCTATCTTTTTCAGGTATCCACTTACAAACCTTCCTACACCCTTTGCCACTAGGAATCATCGTCGGCTTATTTCTTGGCAAACAATTAGGGATTTACAGCGCGAGTTGGCTTGCTGTAAAAACTAAATTAGCCAAATTACCTCATCAAGTAAATTGGTGGCATATCTATGGGACCGCTCTTATCTGCGGGATCGGATTTACCATGAGTCTATTCATTGCAACACTCGCTTTTACCGATAATAAATTAAGCTCATTGGTCCGACTTGGTGTTTTAGCCGGATCCACGTTGTCGGGTCTTGTAGGCTATAGCATCCTATTTTTTAATCGAAAAACCCCCACTCGGGTGTCAAGCAACTAAAATATATTAAAATCGAAAGGCCTTTACTAAGCTAACTTACTAGAGCTCGGCGTCAGATCAGTTGTCAACCCATTAGCAAGGATTTCAGCGTTATTATCGCTTTTAAACGTGCCCTTGCGAGCCATAAGCGTAGCCATACTTTCTTCAACTACTTTTTTCACTTGTTCAACATTATCTGATATTTTTTGGATTTGTTCACTTAAGTTCTGGTTGATAAACTCATCTTTGGGTTCTTGTTCTACTGAAGTAATTAATAAATCTGCTTGTATTTCTTTTAAGTCGTCCAGCAATTTTTTGGCGCGTCGATGCTCAGTATCACAATAGGTCTCATGTGATTTGAAAAAAATCCTAGCAAACGCGGTTATCGCAACACACAACAGAAAGACAGGAAGAAATGGGATGGTTATAATTGGCACAATGGTAGGAAGCAAGATTAAGCCAATGCTAAACAATGACAACACAATAATAAGACCTAAAGTCCCATAAATTGATCGGTTTCTTACTTGCTGATAATTTTTCTCGCAAA
>CAZSWN010000025.1:0-21624 GCA_964611135.1 uncultured Coxiellaceae bacterium
CAGGGTTAAATAATGAAAGACAAGTACAATTAATCTGTGGATCTTTTCGCGGGGTAAAACTTAATTCATCGCCGTAATCGATTAATTGAAAAACAGTTTGTAATTCATGGTAGCCATCCGATCGGCGTCCAGTCAGGTGCAAAAAAAGATTTAATTTGGCAGGAGCGGGCCAACTACGCATTTTAATTAATGTAGATCCCAATGCGAGATGGCAATACGCACTTGCCATCTCGCATTAGAAATTTCGAGACGATCGGGTAAATCGATCGCGCCATTATTGGTATAATGCGTGTAGTTAACTTGCCAACCGGATTGTCGTAGCTTGAGTAAGTGATTATAGGCATCTAAGCGCGTAGTATAACGTGATTGTGGCGAAGGTAAACCACGTAACCAATAATAAAGTTGTGAAACCGGTAAGCGTAAATCTAATTGTTCGGCTAGTAAATCTTCAGGATTTTGCGCGGTATAGGTTTGTCGATGCGTGGTCAAACAAACACGCTCGGGATTACCAGTAAGTACGGCACTTTGTGAGCCTAAAGGTCCAAAGAAAATGAGTTGGTAAGCATGACAGTTTTGTTGCCAGCTAAAGGAAGCATTGATACCTTGCTTGTCGGTGGTATGGGCGGCAAGGTTACCACGAGCTTGCCAATTTTCTAAGTTATTAAGTTGCGCTTTACGTTTTTCCCAGGGAAGATAGTGGTTGATGGTTTTAGGTGGAGAAAGCGGCGAAATAGGCCCGTTAAAACTGGCGCAGCCCGTGAGTAAGGTCGTTAGAATAATCGCGCTAATTTTTTTCATCACAAAAATTTTATGAGTAAACGATAAATAGAGGTTATTTAAGTATTCTATGCGTCTAACGCGTATCTATCAACCACAAGCAGTAAGGTGTGGACAAATTATAAACTTATCCACACCAGCGGCAGCGCATTTGGTGCGTGTATTACGTCTGCGAATAGGTGATGATTTCATGGTATTTAATGGCGTAGGTGGCGAATTTAACGCTAAAATTATTGCGCTGAATAAACAAACGGTCTCGGCAAAGCTGGGTCAATATGAGGCCGTTGATCGAGAATCCCCTTTAACTATTATTTTAGCGCAGGCGGTACTTCGATCGGATAAAATGGATTATGTATTACAAAAAGCCGTCGAGTTAGGGGTGACTCGATTAGTCCCTTTAATAACAGCACACAGTACGCTTAAGTTATCGCCGGAGCGCTGGCAAAAGCGTTATTTGCATTGGCAAGGCGTGATATTGGCCGCTTGTGAACAATCGGGTAGAACGCGCCTGGCGACTTTAGAAAACCCCATGACCTTCGATGTGGGATTAAGTGCACTAAAAGCTGATAAGCGACTTATTTTATTGCCGCAAGCGAGGCCAGATGATCATCTGGTTGCATCGCACTGTGAAAGTGTGGTGGTGCTAGTAGGTCCTGAAGGCGGTTGGTCGGAAAATGAAGCAAAATTAGCGGTAGCGGCGGGTTATCATCCTTTGCGCTTAGGGCCTCGGATCCTACGAACCGAAACGGCGGGGTTGGTAGCGCTTAGTCTGTTGCAGAGTCTATTGGGCGACATTCCAAGAAATATAGTTTAGGATGAAGTCATTTAAAGAGTAGTTACTATGGCGAGAAAATCTAAGTCGGTACTTGATCCTTATGCAGAGCGCGAGGCTGTAAAGTACGATAATCCAATTCCCAGCCGGGAGTATATTTTAGATTATCTAAAAAAATGCGGTCACCTCGTCAAGCGTGAAGAGCTCACTCAGTGTTTGGGTTTAAGCGATCCGGATCAACAAGAAGCCTTACGCCGTCGTCTTCGTGCGATGGAGCGAGACGGCCAAATTGTTTTAACGCGTCGTGAAGGCTATGGTTTGCCGGATAAAATGAATTTGCTGCGCGGACGCATTATCGGTCATCGCGATGGATTTGGTTTTCTGGTTCCGGATGATGGCAGTGATGATCTGTATTTAAGTGCTCGTCAAATGCAGTTGGTTTTTCACGGCGATCGTGTTTTGGCGCGCGTTATAGGAACCGATAGACGCAATCGTCGCGAAGGGGTGATAGCGGAAGTATTAGAGCGCAATACACCATCATTAGTAGGACGTTTTTTCACCGAAAAGGGCGTCGCTTTTGTGGTTCCTTCCAATAATCGCATTAGCCAAGATATTTTAGTCGGTGCTGACGATCAAAGTGCGGCTAAATCGGGACAGATAGTCGTCGTTGAAATCACCAGTTATCCGAGTTTTCGCAAACAAGCCATCGGCAGAATTACTGAAATCTTAGGCGAGCATATGGCGCCAGGCTTGGAAATAGAGGTAGCGATACGTAATTATAATCTACCCCATGTTTGGCCCGATTCTGTGCAAGAAGAAATAGCCACCCTGCAAGCGGGCGTTCTACCCCCTGATGAACAAACGGATCGAGTTGATTTGCAATCGCTGGCTTTTGTGACTATTGATGGGGCTGATGCCAAGGATTTTGATGACGCAGTCTATTGCGAACGAGAAAAAAAACAATGGCGTTTAGTGGTGGCTATTGCCGATGTGAGTCATTATGTTAATCCGCAGAGTGAACTCGATAAAGAAGCCCAAGCACGCGGTAATTCGGTCTACTTTCCAAACAGTGTGCTACCGATGCTACCCGAAATTCTTTCGAATGAGCTTTGTTCATTAAAGCCAAAGGTCAACCGTCACTGCATGGTGTGCGATATGTTGATTTCAAATAAAGGTGAATTAAAGCGGTTTCAATTTTATCCCGCGCTTATCCATTCCAGAGCGCGCTTGATTTACAATGAAGTAGCGGCTTGGTTAGAGACGCAAAAATGTCCTAGTGCTCATAAAAGTTTATTGCCGCATTTGCAAAATTTGCACACCTTGTATCAGTTGTTACGCCAAAACCGTGAAGCAAGGGGTGCCATTGATTTTGAAACCACCGAAACACAGGTTATTTTTGGACCTGATCGTAAAATTAAACAAATTATCCCAACCGTGCGAACCGTTGCGCATCGAATCATTGAAGAGTGTATGTTGTTAGCCAATGTATCGGCGGCACGTTTTTTACTAAAAGCAAAAATACCGACTTTATTTCGTGTTCATGCCGCGCCGGCTGAAGAGAAATTAGCTGATTTAAAAGCTTTTTTAGCGGAGCTGGGTTTACGTTTTCCTGGTAAAAAAGTAGTGACTACGGAAGATTATTCCACTTTATTAAAATTAATTAGCGACCGACCCGATGCACACCTTATTCAAACCGTCATGTTGCGCCCGCTCAGTCAAGCTATTTATAGCCCTGAAAATATTGGCCATTTTGGATTAGCCTTTGATGCGTATGCCCACTTTACTTCACCGATTCGTCGCTATCCAGATTTATTAGTTCACCGTGCTATCCGACATGTGTTAGCGAAACGTAAAGCCAAGGATTTCTTTTATGATAGGGCGAGTATTGCGCGTTTAGGTGAACATTGTTCAAGCACTGAAAGACGTGCCGATGAAGCGACTCGCGAGGTATTAGATTGGTTAAAATGTGAATACATGCGCGACAGAGTCGGCGAGGTATTCGATGGCATTATTACCAATGTAACCGGTTTTGGTTTATTTGTTGAGTTGCAAAATATTTATGTCGAAGGTTTGGTCCATGTAACGGCTTTACATAATGATTATTATCAGTTTGATGCGAATCGACATTGTTTACAAGGAGAACGCACCGGTATCGTTTACCGTTTAGGTGATCGATTATCAGTGAGAGTGGGCCGCGTGGATCTGGATCAGCGTAAAATTGATTTTGAACTCATCGAGCAAGCCACTAAAAGCGCTCCACGTGAAGCTAAAAAACGTAAAAAAAGAAAATAATCACGATCGTGTTTTATGAGCTTGGTTTTAGCGCTAAACTTGTTTTTTCCAGTGAGGGGTGATTAAAATCCAATCGATGCCTATTTTCAAAAAAAGAAGTCGTTGCATAGTTTTCAACAAGCTTAGATTGCGTGGGTGGCTTTGCCCGCTTCAACAAGCGGATAGGTCGTTTGATTTTTTCTTGCTCCTTTTTTGCGCTTATATAACACCCTAGGTTGATAAAACTAGCGGATAATAAGCCCAATATTAAGCCAGCCGGAAGTGGCAAGAAAGGCATTATGGGCGTTAGGTTCAACGCAATGAGCGCAATCATGGCGACTAAACCCAATAATAAACCGATCAAAATAGCGGTAAGCCATGTGTCGTTGCTAGACCAAGACGCTAAGGTGATTTTGTCGAGTTCATCCTGATCTAACAGCCAATCTTTAAAATCGTTACCTAAGGCTAATTGGAATTGTTCGAATTCTTTTTCATCCGAAAAATCGAGTACCATGTTAATCGGATCGAGTTTTACTTGTTTTTCAGGGTTAATAGTAAATTGAATATCGGCGCTACCAATAGGAACTGTCTCTTCAAGAACTATTTTTTTGATAGTAAGGACCATGTTGAAAACAATATTGCTGTCATTTATCGTAGGTTCTGCTTTTAATGCATATTTAAACATTGGATCAGGTTTTGAACTTTCATTGCTGCAATAATAATTTTCTGCTAGCATGAGGCTAGTCAGTATTCCTAATGATAAGGGAATACTGACTGGTTCTATCAAGCACATAATGATGAAATCTATCACGCGTTCATCGGCAATATTAAATTCTTTATTAAGACAGGTTTTTAGGTCTGCCAAGTTAATTTTTTCCGTACGCAAAAATTTTTCTTGTAAAGATTGAGTGAGGGCATATAAAGCGCCACGCGAGATCTCCGCTTGATTTTTTGGCGTAAATTGAATAAGAGATTGCTTGCTTAATAGAGTGAGTTTATTATAGATTCCGCGAACGCTAGCAATAAAGTTTTTTTGACGTTCAGATAGGTGTTTTTTGTATTTAGTTTGGTCTAAAAAGGGTAAACATGCAGGGTCGATACGTATGGATAAAATATGAGGCGCCACGGGTAGTTTACTCCTTTAAATAAAATATTTTCAACTTCATTATCTCTACCTTATCATGAGCCATTCATCTAAAAAAGAGTTTATTTTTGGCTTTCATGCTATTACGGCGTTATTAGAAAAGCATCCTGAGCGTATATTACAACTTTATCGACAAAAGGGGCGCGAGGATAAACGGATGCAGGATATGATGGTGCTTGCTGAACGTCATCAAATCCCCATCCTAAGTGTGACAAAAATTAACTGTGATCAATGGTCCGATTACGCTCCCCACCAAGGTTTATTAGCGGAAATAAAAATTTCGCCCCAACTTGGCGAGTCTGATTTATTGAAGTTGCTGGCTAAAAAACAATTATCAGCCAGTGGATCAATAGAAACAAACCAACCGGCCTTTTTATTGTTATTAGATGAGATCCAAGATCCCCATAATTTAGGGGCTTGTTTACGTTCTGCCAACGCAGCGGGTGTGGATGCGGTGGTGATTACACAGAATCGTTCGGTGAGTATGACGCCGGTTGTACGCAAAGTAGCGGCTGGAGCGGCTGAAATAACACCGTTAATTACGGTGACTAATTTAGCCAATACTTTGCGTCAATTAAAAAAGGCCGGGGTTTGGCTGTATGGTTTGGACGCATCAGCCACACAATGCATTTATAGTACCCGCTTAACGGGGTCACTGGGTTTGGTATTAGGTGCCGAAGGGAAGGGTTTGCGCCGTTTGACCAAAGAGCTTTGTGATGGATTGATGGCCATTCCAATGGCAGGTAGCGTGAGTAGTTTGAACGTTTCAGTGGCAGCGGGGATTTGTTTATTTGAGGCGCTTAGGCAAAGACAATAAAATCGAACTATGATAGTATTTGCTAGACAATGCGACGGCGAAATAAAATACAAAACCGAGCCTATCCCAAAGACCTAAAATCTATTTAAAACTGTAAGGAGATCTTTGCTATGTGTCGTAAATTCTTCCCGGCCGTGGTTATTATTATTGCGGTTATCATGGCAATTGCCGCAAGTCTTGCCAGACCAGACTCTGTTGATTACATTGTGATGGTTTCTCGTTTCTTCGATATTATGTTGCCTATTTTAGCGGTTGGTGCTTTGATTAAATATCTGTGTTGTCCTCGAATGGGCAAAAAATCGTGCCACTGTGGCTGTGATCATTGCCAGATGTGTAACGGTAAAAAATAATAGCTCAATTTTTGCGCTGATGCTGCGGTTTAGCGAGGCGTCGTCAAAGCAAATCCCGTGCTAAAATCGCGGGATTTGATCTAAAAAAATTAGTAGTAAAGCCGATTCCATCATGAGCCAACTTAAGACCGATATTTATTATATGCAGCAAGCCTTAGCCTGTGCGGATCGCGCCGAAAAATCAGGCGAAGTGCCGGTGGGCGCTGTCCTTGTGATGAACCAACAGTTAATCAGCACGGCTTATAATCAGACTATTGCAAGCGGTGATCCGACGGCCCACGCTGAAATAATAGTGCTAAGGCAGGCGTCCCAACAACGTCATAATTACCGTTTATTAGGGGCTACCTTATATGTTACCCTAGAACCTTGCCTGATGTGTGTAGGTGCCATGATCCAAGCGCGAATTAAACGACTTGTTTTTGGAGCCTATGATAGTCGGCTGGGTGCTGTCGTGAGTTTGTTTCATCTTTTATCGCTAAAAGGTCTCAATCATACTTTTGATTTTACCGATGGAATATTAGCGGATACTTGCGCCGAAAGATTGCGGCAATTTTTTAAACAAAAACGGCATTCGGCTTAGTACAAGATGTAAGTTGGTGGTGCGGATAAGCGATTCATCCTAGTCATTTCAGTTTAGTTTTTAACGCATTTCTTTAGAGTCTACATCCTAATAGACTTTATGCTAGTATAGCCGTGGTATTTAAGTGTATAAAATTTAACAGTACATACGATTGCTCGCAAGAGTGATTCTATAGGTTGAGTCGGAGGGGTGGCTGAGCGGTTGAAAGCGACGGTCTTGAAAACCGTTAAGGGGGCAACTCCTTCCAGGGTTCGAATCCCTGCCCCTCCGCCAAAAAAATGCAATTGACAAGAGGAGTTGGCGTTCCATGATTAACGTCGTTATCGTTGATGATCATGCCTTAGTACGTTTAGGTATGAAGCGCTTATTAGAAGATGTTCGCGATATTAATGTTATCGGTGAAGCAGAAAGTGGCGAAGCCGCTATTAATTTGGTGAAGGAAACCAAGCCCGATGTGGTTTTAATGGATCTTAAAATGCCGGGGATAGGGGGTTTAGATGCAACGCGTCGACTGATTCGGGTTAATCCAAAGCTTAAAATCATTGTTGTGACAGTCTGTAGCGAAGGTCCTTTTCCGGACCGCTTAGTGCGTGCGGGAGCGGCCGGTTATATTACTAAAAACACGAATGCAGAAGAGTTAATTACGGCCATCCGTAAGGTAGTTGCCGGTCAAATTTATATCACCTTAGAAATCGCTCAAAAAATGGCGTTACGTCAGGTTTCTGACGCGTCCAAATCACCTTTTGCGCAACTATCTGAACGAGAATTGCAAGTGATGTACATGGTAACCCACGGGACTAAAGTCAACGGTATTGCCAAAAAACTTTGTTTGAGTCCGAAAACCGTGAATACTTATCGTTATCGCCTGTATGAAAAATTAGGTGTGCATAATGATGTCGAATTAACCCATTTAGCACTACGTTACGGCTTATTAGAAGAAGAAGAAGGTTACTCCGATAAGCAATAGCTTATAAAAGTTAACAGCTTTAATTTCAAGGTCAGATCCCCCTCGTAAAAAATAGGTCTATAGCGATAAAGTGCTTATTTAGCGCCTAAAATCAATATTTCGCAAAAATTTAGGCTTTAGACTATTATCTTTTTACGGAGTGTCAAAAGGAGTAGTGGCTTTACTCGTGCGCTCAGTGTGTAAAAAGTCTTTTACATCAGGAGGTTTTTTCTATGTCGTTATTAAAATCCATGGCATGGTTAATTTTATTTATTTTTTCCACAACGCCTGCTTGGGCAGCGGATGAGAGTACGTGTTGCGCCGCATTACGTCAGGAAGTGCAAATGATCAAAGATCAACTGAAAAATCAGCAAGCGAGTCTCTCTAAGGAGCTGAGTCAGCAACAAGCGAGTACCCAAACAGGTTTTAAAGGGGTAGCCGCGTTAATCGATGCGTTGTCGGTCCAGTTTCCTAATTTACCGGGGTTGAAAAAAATTAAAGCGATGTTTGATGAGCTGAATAAATAAGCTAAATCAATGAGGATAATAGTAAGAGCGGAGAATGCGGTATATTTCGAGTTTAAAGCAGCAACTTCCTTTCCTGAGTCAGAGCGCCGGGGTTTATTTATTTTTAAATGCTGAGCAAAAAGTACTGTATGTCGGGAAAGCTCGACATTTAAAAAAACGCATTAGCAGCTATTTTCGCCAACAACAAAGTCGTCGTATTGCACTGATGATGCGACAGGTGGCGTCTATCGAAACCACGCTAACAGAAACTGAAAACCAAGCCTTATTACTCGAAAGTAACCTGATAAAACAACTCAAACCGCGTTATAATGTACTACTACGCGATGATAAAAGTTATCCCTATATTGTGTTAAGTGATCACCCTCGTTATCCGCGCCTCACTTTTTATCGTGGGCCAAGGGTGAAAAATTATCGCTATTTTGGTCCTTTCCCTAGCTTAATGGCGGTTAGAGCCAGCTTAAATCTATTGCAAAAGTTATTTAGAATCCGTTCTTGCAAAGATAGTTTTTTTCGTAATCGAACCAGGCCGTGCTTACAATATCAAATTAAACGCTGCACTGCTCCTTGTGTTGGATTGATTAGTGCCGAACATTATAAAAGCGATGTCGCACATGCGGTTTTATTTTTACAAGGGAAAAATCAAACCGTTATCGACACGATGGCCCACGAAATGGAAATAGCGGCCAATGAATTTGATTATGAATCGGCGGCCCGTTTGCGCGATCAAATTTCGGCCTTGCGTGAAATTCAACAAAAACAGGTCATCAGTACCGGGCAAGGGGATCTGGATATTATCGGTTTGGCCCATCAAGCGGCACATTATGCGTTGTATGTGATGAATGTACGCCATGGGAGCTTATTGGGCGCTAAAGCTTATTTTCCTGAGGTTCCGCTAAACAGTAGTGAGGCAGAAGTATTGGCGGCGTTTATGGCGCAGTTTTATTTGCAGACCGAAATGATGCCGAGTATCCCCCCACAAATTGTGATACCCAAAAAAATTCAAGATCAGTCTTGGTTAATGGCCACATTAGCCGAACGTGCACAACATAAGCTTAAATTGCTGGATAAGCCCAGTGGTAAAAATAAGGAATGGCTGGCATTGGCGACGGAAAATGCCCAGCAAGCCTTGGTGGCGCACCTGTCGGATAAGTTAAGCTTTTATAAACAACTCGAGCATTTGCAAAGGGCATTACAACTAGATAACTTGCCACAACGTTTAGAGTGTTTTGACGTCAGTCATACGCAAGGTGAAGCCACGGTGGCCGCTTGTGTGGTGTTTGATCCCAAAGGCCCGCGAAAAATGGATTACCGGCGTTTTAATATTGAGGGAATTACTCCCGGTGATGATTATGCGGCACTACGGCAAGCTTTAATGCGTCGTTATAAATCGTTAAAACTTGAAGAGGAAAATCTGCCCGATTTATTGATAGTAGATGGTGGAAAAGGACAGTTAAAACAAGCCGAGCAAGTATTAGAAGAATTGCAGATAAGTGGTATTTTTTTATTAGGTGTGGCGAAAGGTCCGGCGCGTAAGTCCGGTCTTGAGACTTTATTTGTAGCCACTTATCGCAAACCGATTACGCCATCGCTGGATCCCTTGGCATTACAGGCGGTGTTAACGATGCGTGATGAAGCGCATCGCTTTGCGATAAGCGGTCATCGTGGACGACGTGCCAAAAAGCGACGCACTTCATCACTGGAGGATATTGCCGGTGTTGGGGTAAAACGTCGGCGCGAATTATTACGTCAATTTGGTGGCCTACAGGCATTAAAGTCTGCGAGTGCCGAGGATATTGCGAAAGTGCCGGGGATTAGTTTAAACCTGGCGAAGCAGATTTATTTAGCTTTAAAAGGGTAAGCTAAAAGGTTAAACTAGTTAAGTAAAGTTTTAATCCCCTGTTTAGCGAGCGGTGTTCCCCTTATGGGTATTCCTAATCTGTTGACCTTTCTGCGCATTATTTTAATTCCCTTTTTTATTTTATTATTTTATTTGCCTTTTCGAGGAAGTCACGTATTAGCCGCTATTATTTTTACCTTTGCTGCAATGACGGATTGGTTAGACGGTTACTTAGCGCGTAGTCTGGGTCAGGTTTCTAAGTTAGGTACATTTTTGGATCCGGTTGCGGATAAATTAATTGTGGTGACTGCCTTGGTCTTATTGGTCGGCGATAGAGTCTTGCCTTATCTGGCGATCCCGGCCATCGTGATTATTTGTCGTGAAATTATGGTTTCTGCATTGCGTGAATGGATGGCTCAAATTGGTAAGCGTACCCGTATGGCCGTGACTCGGATCGGAAAAATAAAAACAACGGTACAGATGCTCGCCTTAATTTTATTGTTACTTTACAAACCAGGCGCTTGGTTTGCATTAGCGATATCAGGTTATGTATTACTTTATTTGGCGGCGTTTTTAACCTTATGGAGTATGTGTCTTTACTTAAAAGCAGCTTGGCATGATTTATCTTCTTGACAGTATTTTTCATGCAGTTACAATATGACCCGTTTTGCGGGAATAGCTCAGTTGGTAGAGCGCAACCTTGCCAAGGTTGAGGTCGCGAGTTCGAGCCTCGTTTCCCGCTCCAATAGGTAAGTAGTGCGTTAAATTTTAAAAAATACGCGTGCTAACGCGCGATTTTTAAAATTTAATCAAAAGATTATTTATTTGAGACCGCTTAATAAAGCCTTTGAAAGGATAGGCGTCAATTAAAAAGCGCTCTCGATAAACTTGGCTGGGTGGCAGAGTGGTTATGCAGCGGCCTGCAAAGCCGTGTACGTCGGTTCAATTCCGGCCCTAGCCTCCAAATAGAGAAATAGAATAGATTCGTTAAAGAATTATTTGCCCGGGTGGCGAAATTGGTAGACGCAAGGGACTTAAAATCCCTCGGTGGTAACACTGTGCCGGTTCGAGTCCGGCCCCGGGCACCAACTTACACGTAGTTTGGTGTTACATTGCCCCTCACTTTTATTTATTTAATGCATTGCTAAAGTCCAATGACTTATCTGGTAACTGAAAAATGTATTCGTTGTAAATATACCGATTGTGTCGAGGTATGTCCTGTCGATTGTTTTTACGAAGGACCGAATATGTTGGTTATTAACCCAGACGAATGTATAGATTGTGGTTTGTGTGCACCAGAGTGTCCAGTGGATGCGATTTATGTTGAAGACGACCTGCCTAAAAAATACGATATCTTTTTAACCTTGAATGCAGAGCTGGCTAAAAAATGGCCTAATATTACGCGTCGCAAAGCGGCGCCCGCCGATGCCGATGAATGGAAGGAAAAAGAAGATAAATTAAGCTATTTGGAAAAATAGCTTAAAAAAACTGAGTCAATTACTTAATTTGTCGATTAATTTCATATGGAAAGCGCTGGTTTTTTTGAAATAAGTCACTTTGGACGTATTGCTTATACAGGTGGGTTTATTGATCCTAAGAAAGCGAAAAAAATTTATACGATGCTAGGTCATTATTTTTCTTCTTCGTCGGAACCCAAGCCGTCGGTGATTAGTGTAGGGACTGGATTGGGATATCATGAGCAACAGTTAAAAGAACTCGCCGGCTTAGAGGTGGTTTGTTATGACAAGAACACGTCCGGTTATGCGCCATTTTGTTTGTTTGCCGAATTTCCGCAGGACAATGCGCGTGTTATCCCAGCTGATTGTCGTAATATTATTTTATTTTCAGCTTATCCTCAAGGTTATCTGGGTGAGTTACTCAAACGCTATAAAGAGAATGGTGGTACTAAGCTTTGTGTCGTTACCGAAGGGGATATTCATCAGACAGACATGCATTTTGACTATGAGCCGGATTATCACGTGTATGACGACGATGCAAGGCCATCGTGTTTATTAGAATCTGAGTTGAGTACGCTCGAAGCGATGGGCGCTACCCATTTAGTGATTGGCGGAGAAGTTCCTGTGCAATTGTGTAGTACGAATATTGTATTTTATGGTGACTGGAATCACCGGAAATTGAGCGAGTTGTTTGCGTGTCAGCCAGAAGAGGTTACTAGCCGGCGTAGCAGTTGTCGCCTAATGTAGGGAGATGATAAGGTTCTCTCGTTTATTTATGCTTAAGAGGTCTATCCATAAAAATATTAGCCATTGAGTCTTGCACAGAAGCGTGTTCGGCCGCCTTGCTTTGTCATCAAGCGATTCAAGAACGCTATCAGCTCGCTCCACGTCAGCATTCACAACTTATTTTGCCGATGATGCAGTCCTTACTCGATGAAGCCGGACTCAAGCTGGGTGATTTGGATGCGCTGGCTTTCACGCGCGGGCCTGGAAGTTTTACCGGGATACGTATTGCCGCCAGTGTTATTCAAGCCAGTGCACTAGCGGCTGATTTACCAGTCGTGTTAGTGTCTAGTTTACAGTGTTTGGCACAAGGGGCTTATCGCGCGTTTCAAGCAGAGCAGGTGTTTGCGGCAATCGATGCCAGAATGCATGAGATTTTTTGTGCCGCTTATGCCTTGGGTAACAACGCAATAATGCGTGAATGCGTGGCCGAACAGCGGGTTGATCCCTGTCGATTGCCATCGATTTTGTTGAATGATTTTGTTGGAGTTGGTAGTGCTTGGGACAAGTATCATGAAATATTAGCCAGCCAACTTAAGCCGTCCTTGCAGTGTTGGTATCCGCAGCGTTATCCTAGCGCCTATGATGCTGTGCTTATAGCCAGCGATGCCTATCAATGTGGCCAATTTGTTTCGGCGCAAGAGGCATTGCCCACTTATTTGAGAGAAACAGTCGCTGTACGACGAGGTTCAGATGGATAAATATTTGCTCAGTATACTCGTTTGCCCCTTATGCAAAGCGAGCTTAGTCTATGAAAGATCAGCACAAGAATTAATTTGTCGATTTGATCGTTTGGCGTATCCTATTCGCGATGAGATTCCTATTATGCTCGAGTCTGAAGCGAGAAGTATCTCTTTAGAGGAATATGACAGCCTAAGTTAGCCGCGCGCCGATTAACAAGCTTGGCTTTAACCCGAAAATTACCAGTCATGATATGATAGCTAGGACGGTTTAAATACCGTTAAGTTGTAACGAATAATAAATAGAAGAAGGGAGCCTACTATGACGAGTGCCGTGATGAAATTTGATACCTTAAGTTGGGCAAAGAAATTAGAGCGAGCGGGGGTTCCCTCTGCACAAGCAGAGGTTCAAGTTCAGCTTATTTTTCGAGTCATTGACGATAATATCTGCACGAAACCCGATTTGCGTGAATCCGAAGCGAAGCTTGAAATCAAACTAAAGGCGCTTGAGTTGAAGATAGAGGCGGTAAAAAAAGATTTAATCATATCGATTGAAAAAGTAAACGTATCAATTGAAAAAGTAAAAGCGTCTATTAATGCACAGATAGCAAAATGGGTTCTTGGTGTTTCGGCTATTCAAACCACTGTGTTAATCGTCTTGATTCGCTCCATCCATTAACGGAAATTTAAACAGAGACGCGACTATTCAAACCGATCACAATAGACACAACGATGCGATATCAAAAAGGTTAAGCTTCATGAACGCAGATTTACAACATATTATTGATCAAGCAGCGCAGTCGATTGCCGAAACCCAGCGTCCTTTTGATTTGGAGCAATTACGTAGCACCTTGTTAGGCAAAAAAAGTGTGTTAAGTGATTATCTGAAAAAATTAGCGCAGCTGCCGGCGGAAGAAAAACCTAAATTAGGTCAAGCGCTTAATCAAGCGAAGCAACAAATAGAAGCATTATTTAAGGCGCAAAGTGAGTTATTGGTCAATAAAGAAATTGATGCGCAATTACAACGCGAAAAAGTAGACATCACTTTAGCGGGATGCGGTCAGTCTATCGGTAGTTTACATCCTGTGACACGTACCCGCGAACGCATTGAAGATTTTTTTACCGGGCTCGGTTTTACGGTGGCAGAAGGTCCAGAAATTGAGGACGATTATCATAATTTTGAAGCACTCAATATTCCAAGTAATCATCCAGCACGCGCCTTACACGATACTTTTTATTTTTCCAACGGCTTATTGTTACGTACGCATACCTCCAATGTGCAAATACGTGCTATGCAGCAGACGAAACCTCCGATTAAAATGATTGCGCCAGGGCGCGTGTATCGCTGTGATTCGGATGTAACGCATACACCAATGTTTCATCAAGTCGAAGGTTTATTGATTGATGAGTCGGCTAATTTTTCAGAATTAAAAGGATTATTAACTCAATTTTTGCAGCATTTTTTTGAAAAAACGAATCTGCAGATCCGTTTTCGTGCGGCTTATTTTCCTTTCACGGAGCCTTCTGCCGAAGTAGATATCCAATGTGTGATGTGCACTGGCGAAGGATGTCGTATTTGCAGTCAAACAGGTTGGTTAGAAATATTAGGTTGTGGCATGGTGCATCCTAGCGTTTTAGAAAAAGCCGGTTTATCGCCGAGTCAATATCAGGGTTATGCCTTTGGGGTGGGAATTGATCGTTTGGCTTTGTTGCGCTATCAAATTCCCGATTTACGCCTGATGTTTGAAAATGATTTGCGTTTTTTAGAGCAATTTTAATATGAAATTGAGTGAGTTATGGTTACGTGAGTGGGTTAATCCGGCACTGAAAGTTGAGCAATTAGCCGAACAATTAAGTTTAGCCGGTTTAGAGGTGGCAGCGATTAATCCGGTGGCCGGATCGTTTAGTCTCGTCATCGTCGGTGAAATAATAGCACTAGCGCCGCATCCCGATGCATCGCGTCTGCAAGTGTGTCAAGTTGATGTGGGTGCAGCAGAAGTATTGACCATTGTGTGTGGCGCTAAAAATCCGCGGGTGGGTTTGAAAGTGGCGGTGGCACAAGTCGGGGCGCATTTGCCGAATGATCTGCACATTAAAGCGGTTCCATTACGCGGTGTTGTTTCACAAGGGATGTTATGCTCGGCCAGTGAATTAGGTTTTAGCGAAACGCTAGCCGAGGCGGGGATTTTGGAATTGCCTGAAGAGGCACCGATAGGAAAGGATTTACGTGACTACTTGCAATTAAATGATCATTGTTTGGATGTACATATTACCCCTAATCGAGGTGATTGTTTAAGTGTGAAAGGTTTAGCGCGCGATGTCGCGGCGATTACGCGTACGCCACTTACAAGCCCGCCTATGGCTAATGTTCCTGTACTTATTACCGATAAATACAATATTAAGCTTGAAGCCGCTGACGATTGTCCACACTATTGCGGGCGTATTATTCGTCTTATCAATCAACAAGCCAAAACGCCGCTTTACTTGTCAGAGCGTTTACGCCGCAGTGGATTGCGAACGATTCATCCGGTGGTGGATGTCTGTAATTATGTGATGTTGGAACTCGGTCAACCTTTACATGCATTTGATGTAAGGCAATTGAGTGGCGAGATACAGGTACGTCGTGCACATGCCGATGAAGAAGTAACTTTATTAGATGGTAAAAAAGTAATTTTAGACAAGGGCACTTTAGTAATTGCCGATAAAGTTCAAGTTCAGGCAATTGCCGGTATTATGGGAGCGGCGCATTCGGCGGTGACGGCGACAACTCAGGATATTTTTTTAGAAAGCGCGTTTTTTAATCCAGCTGTTATAGCCGGCCGAGCACGGCAGTATGGACTTAATACCGATGCGGCTTATCGCTTTGAGCGTGGTGTGGATCCGGCTATAACGCGGCTGGCACTCGAGCGAGCCACGGAACTACTTATTGAAATTGTCGGCGGTCAAGCAGGGCCTGTGGTGCAAATTCAACGCGCCAATACGCCGATGGCTCCGACCCTATTTCGTCCGACACATTTTAAAAAACGCTTAGGTATTTCTTTGCCTGAAGAGGAAATGGTCGCTATTTTTCAAGCCTTGGGAATAAGCGTGGTGGTGGGGCAAGGCGCGACTTGGCACGTGAGACCGCCTACTTGGCGATTTGATCTAACCCTTGAAGTGGATTTAATGGAAGAATTAGCCCGGATATACGGCTACCAACACATTCCGTCGGCACTTCCTAATACCGCACTACAATTTTTACCACAGCATGAAACAAAATTACCGCTAAGTCGCTTACGTCATTTATTGATTGATAGGGCTTATCACGAAACAATTAATTATAGTTTTACGGCGCCTAAGCTGCAGCATCGGGTTGCGCCGCAATCGAGTTTATTGAGCTTACTCAATCCTATTTCCAGTGAGCTTTCCGTGATGCGTAGTAGTTTGTGGCCGGGTTTGTTAAACACCTTAAGTTACAATCAACAGCGTCAACAGCTTAATTTACGTTTGTTTGAAACCGGACTTTGTTTTCAGATGGTGGATGGAAAACTGGAACAAACAGACTATTTGGCGGGTGTTGCAAGCGGTGACAAACTGCCTGAACAGTGGGGGGTTGCGAGTACCCCTTTGGATTTCTTTAGCGTAAAATCAGATATTGAAGCTTTATTTCATTTAATGGGTAACTCCACGGCGATACAGTTTGTGGCCGGAACGCACTCTGCTTTACATCCCGGTCAATCGAGTACATTGCAGCAGGCTGGAAATGTCATCGGTCATTTTGGCGCTTTGCATCCTAAACTACTGGCTGATTTAGATTTAATCGGCCCGATTTATTTATTTGAATTAAAAACTTCCGCTATCACCTCGCGAGATTTACCGAGTTTTAAGGCTTTTTCTAAGTTTCCCATCGTGCGGCGTGATATTTCTTTTTGGGTCAACGAGGAATACGCGGCACAAACTATTTTAGATAAGGTTCATGAGAAGGGCGGCGATTGGCTCAATCAAGCGTATTTATTTGATGTTTATTTGGCCGAAGAAGCGAAAAAAAAGCGTAGTTTAGCCTTAGCCTTATATTGGCAGCACCCGAGTCGTACTTTAGTGGATGCAGAAGTAGATGCCTTCGTGCAAAAGGTGGTAGTCAATCTTAAGCAGAGTTTTGCGATTCAATTAAGGGATTAAATGTCTGTATGAGCCCAGTATTAACCAAAGCGAACTTGATTACCCACTTAAGACAGCATGAACCTAGTCTCAGCCAACCTGCGGCAACACAATTAGCCGATGCTTTTTTTGCAGAAATAGTGGGGGCTTTAGAAAAGGGCGATCCGGTTAAAATATCAGGACTCGGTAGTTTTCGTTTGCGGAATAAAAAAGAGCGGCCTGGACGTAATCCTAAAACCGGCGTGACCACCGTGGTTTCATCACGTAATGTGGTTTTGTTTCAAGCCAGCCAGAAATTAAAATCGCGTTTAAAAGCGCGAAAAATTTAATACGTCTCCTTAATTTTGCGTGCTTTAATTAGTGGTTGCAGCTTTGTTAAGCTAACATTACAATGAGCGCTGTTCGGGGCGTAGCGCAGCCTGGTAGCGCACCTGCATGGGGTGTAGGTGGTCGCTGGTTCAAATCCAGTCGCCCCGACCATCCTAATTTCTCTGATTCTAGTTTTCTTTCGTCTTATTAAGTGTGATAATTAATAGCAGCATGTGTATTGCACGGAATATTGGCTGTTAATGTATCAGTCAGTAAAAATTTAGCGTAAGTTAAGTGCGGTATATTTTACTTAAATTAGGAGAAAGAAGTGACAATTTACCAAAATATCTTAGTAGCCATTGATCTGCATCCTACCTGCGATGAAATTATATTAAAGCGTGCGTATGCGCTGGCTAAAGGAGGCGAGGCGAGCTTATCCGTGATTCACGCCGTGGAACATATTAATGCGTACGGTGTCGCGCAAGCTTATCCTGCGGTGATTGATTTAGAAGGCGAAATGTTGGCTGAAGCCAAAAAACAATTAGCTGGGGTTGCTGAAAATTTTAATATTCCAATGAAACATCAATTTGTCGAGGTCGGATCACCTAAGATCGTGATACTTGATAAAATGAAGCAGCTCAAAACTGATTTAATTATTATTGGTAGCCATGGCCGACATGGCATTGGGGTTTTATTCGGCTCTACCGCCAGCGCTGTGATTCATCATTTATCCTGTGATGCCTTAGTGGTTAAAATACCCGAGCTGAAAAAATAAGCGCTTAAAAAATAAAAGCGTTCGAGCTACTTGTCCTGTAAAGTCGGTGGGATTTGTTTATCTTAAATTTTTGAGCTACAGTAAGGGAGTATTATGCTCAAATGAGCCAAAAATAAGACGTTTAGTGTGGTATGAGTGTCACTTGCTTTAAATAAAGGAGTATTTATGTTTAAAAATCCAAGTGTTTTAGACTGGATTACACTAGTTATCTTATTTATCGGTGGTTTGAACTGGGGTCTAGTTGGTTTGTTCCACTTCGATCTAGTAACCGGGATATTTGGAGACTACAGCCCTATTGCTAGAATTATTTATATTATTGTCGGTCTGTGTGCAATTTATGTGCTAGTCCGTGCGATTAGTTGCTGTAAAAGAAATATGCCAGTCGCATAAATTGCTTCGGCGGATAGTCCTTCTGTTCTCCATGGCAGGACTAATGTTTGTGAAAACGTGAAATCCGAAGCTTCACTGTTGGGTTTTGCCAACGGGATGTATTTTTTTAACGGTTTAAACGGTATAAAGAAAAAGCATCCCGCTGACACCCCTTCCGCTTTATTTTTAGCATAAATCCTGCTTATTGACATTCAAGCGTATTGCTTGTTAATTCAACTTTTTCTATTTTTTCAAATCGTGAGGTAATTTTATCGGCGGAGGTTTTAGCCTCTTGAATATCACTATAGGCTTGTTGGATATGGCGGAATAGATGGTCCATACGTTGCTTAAAGCGTGAAAAATCTTTACTCAGCAGGTTAAGATGGTCTTGGATTAAATGAATTTGTTCACGTGTGGCGGCATCTTTTAAGATAGCGCTACTGGTTGTTAATACCGCCATCATGGTCGTCGGCGAGACTAACCAGACACGTTGACGTTGGGCCTCTTCGACCAAATCATAATAATGGGCGTGTATTTCGGCAAAAACCGCTTCGGCCGGAATAAACAACAAGGCACCTTCGGCGGTTTCGCCGGGAATAATATATTTGGAAGCAACCGCTAGTATGTGATGACGTATATCCTGACGAAATTGTGCGGCGGCTGCACGCAGTTCTGTCTTGGGCAGATCAATGTCGGTTAATTTGCGAAAACCTTCTAAGGGAAATTTGGCATCGACCGCTATACTGCCGGTAGGAGAGGGTAATAATAAGAGGCAATCAACGCGTTTGCCATTGCTTAAGGTATACTGCAAGCGGTAATTTTTTTTCGGTAACACATTTTCAATTAAAGCGTTTAATTGGACTTCACCAAAAACACCGCGCGAACGTTTGTCCGCGAGGATATGTTGTAGATTGACCACATTACTGGAAAGTTCGGTAATGCGTTTTTGTGCCTCATCGATGAGTGCTAAACGTTTGACGACATCACTAAAGGTCGCAGTTGTTTGTGCAAATCCATCAAATAAACGTTTTTCGACTTGTCCACTGATGCTAAGTAATTTTTCTTGGGTGTTTTCGGTGAGCTTATCCATACGCTGACTAATGTGTTGCAGGCCTTGTTGCAGACTCTCTTGTAACAATTTCAAACTGCTTATTTGATGCTGATCAAATTGTTGTCGATAGCTATTTAGTTCACGTAATAATTGCTCCTTGCTTTCAGCGCTATGGCGCTGATCCGTAACGCGCGAGTCGTGTAGTTGATTGAGTAAACGATTGATATCCGTCCAGCGGCTTTCTATCTGTACTAATTTATCATGTTGACGTTCTAATTTGTAAAAATGCAACAGGGTAAACGCAACTAAGCTGGTAAGCAGGCCTAAAGTGATATATATAAAATAAAGAGACATTCATTTTTCCTATTGTTGAAGAGGCTATGGATTATATAAAAAGTACCATTTTTTTAATATTTTTATTCAGCTGGCCCTGCTGGGTTCATGCGGAGCATCGGGATCAGCAGCGTAAATTATTTTGGCAGGCAAGACAGTTATTGATGACACGACATTATCAGCAATTTGCTGCACTGCAAGTTCATTTAAAAGATTATCCTTTATATCCTTATTTAATGTTTATTAAGTTAAAGCAGCAATTGCCCACTGACAGCAGATCGGAAATAAATGATTTTTTAGAAACCTATTCCGACACCCCGTTAGCACCTAAACTGCGTGCCGATTGGTTAGCTTATCTGGCTAAAAAACAAGATTGGGTACGTTTTATACATTATTATCAACCCATTTATGGTACTACATTACAATGTCATTACCTGCATTCTTTATTAGCAACCCAGCAAAAGGCATTAGCGTTTCGAAAAATATCGTCGCTTTGGCTTAATGTTAATTCAGTACCGCGCGCATGTCGCCCGATTTTTGTACGCTGGGAGCAGTCTGGAGGCTTAAATCGTGAATTAATTTGGAAAAAGTTAGAACGAGCCATGGCAAAAAACAACATGCCCTTAATCCAACATGTATCACAATTTTTACCGCGTGACGAAAGACAACAAGTAAACCATTGGTATCAGGTCCAACAATATCCGTTGTTAATCGAGCAAAGCGAGCAATTTGATTTCAACGATGCGATTGATCGAAAAATTTTATGGTTTGGGATGCAGCGTTTAGCCGATAAAAATCCAATCGAGCTGGCAGAAGCCTGGCCTTTACTGATTAAGCGTTATGCCTTGAGTGAACAAGAACAACAAAGCTTACTGGCTAAATTGGCCGTCGGTTTAGCGCGACGAGGCGATGACAGTGCCGAGGATTGGTTAAAGCAGGTTAAACCCGCTTATGCCGATGCGACTTTACGCCAATGGCGCGTCCGCAATAGTTTGTTAAAGGGAGAATGGGGTAAAGCACTGTATTGGTTAGATCGTTTATCAGGCGATGAACAACAGCAAGCCTGTTGGCGCTACTGGCGTGCTAGGGCCTTAGCCGAAATGCAACAAGCACCAGCGGCGAATGCGATTTATAAACGTTTAGCCAAAGAAGTTGATTATTACGGCGTATTAGCCAGTCAACGTCTGAAGTTAAATTATCATCCCACAACGCGTAGGGTATTGGGCGATCCGCTGGCTTTAGCCCATAATACCGCGATACAACGCGCTAAAGAATTATACGCCTTAGGTTTTACCGGTGAAGCGCGCAGAGAGTGGCGATGGGGCTTAGACACTATGAATATAGGCCAATTACAAGCCGCGGCGCAATTGGCTAAACAATGGGGTTGGTATGATTTAGCCATTATCGGTGCGAGTAAAGCCCATATTCATAACGATATTAAATTACGTTTTCCATTGGCTTATCGACGTTCTGTTTTAGCCGCGGCGCGAAAAACCCATTTAAATTCAGCTTGGGTTTGGGCCATTATGCGCCAGGAAAGTGCTTTTATGTGGAATGCGAAATCGAGTGCCGGGGCTTTGGGTCTGATGCAGATCATGCCCAGCACCGGTAGACAATTGGCACGTAGCTTAGCATTACACCGTGTTGATTTATTAGATCCAGAGCAAAATATTCATTTAGGGAGTCGCTACTTAAGACAATTATTAACC
>CAZSWN010000026.1:0-20887 GCA_964611135.1 uncultured Coxiellaceae bacterium
AAGCAGGGTTGATTAAGGGGAGACTTTAGAATCCCTTGTTAAATTTTGTAAGGCTAATCCTATGTTTACTCACGAAAAACTTCGATTCTTACTCGAAAAATATTCTGAATCGGTTAATTTTTGCTTAGCTTACAGCGGAGGCTTAGACTCGCAGGTTTTATTGTACGCGCTAAGACAGTTATTGCCGCCAACACGTTTACGCGCCATCCATATTAACCATAGCTGGCACGTTGATGCGGTAAAATGGGCGGAGCACTGCCAACATACTTGTGAGAAATTAGGAATATACTGCGAAGTTATTACAGTTGACGCGCGACCAAAAGCAGGAGAAAGCCCGGAAGCCTATGCGCGCCAGGCACGTTATAAAGCGATTGCAAAGCGAGTTCCGGCAGGGGATTATTTGCTAACAGCCCACCATCGTGATGATCAAGCAGAGACTTTATTACTGCAATTATTACGTGGTTCAGGCCTTAGAGGTTTAGCCAGTATGCCTTTTTGTCAGCCTTTTTCAAAAGCTTACCTTCTGCGACCCTTACTAAAATTTTCGCGCGCAGCGCTCTATGAGTATGCTAAAGCGAAGCAATTAATTTGGATAGAAGATAGTAGTAATATGGATTTACGCTTTAATCGTAATTTTATTCGCCATCGGGCGCTAGGGCTTATCCAACAACGCTGGCCTCAAGCCAACAAAACCTTAGCAAGAGCCGCTGAAAATATATCAGAAGCGCATTGCTTGCTTGAAGAAATAGCTTATGAAGATTGGCGGACGGTACAAGGCCCCGTTTTTAATACCTTGACTGTTTCTTGTTTACTCGGTTTAAGTGTAGCTCGCCGTCGTAACGTATTGCGGTATTGGTTAAGCCGATTAAATTTCCCTATCCCTAGTCAAAAACAATTACAACAAATTGAAGGTTTGTTAGTCAGTAAACCGGATGCATCGCCTCAAGTTAACTGGGGTGGTGTCCAACTTCGCCGTTATCGCAATGTTTTATATGCACTTACCCTCGAAAATGAACAAGCGCTACTAAAGTTTGCTGTTCCATGGGTATTAAATCAAGCGCTTCTATTACCTAAGCGGGGTCTTTTGACGGCAAGTAAAACCTTAGGCCAAGGTCTTACTTGTTCGCTCATGGAAGAAAAACAGGTACACGTCAATTTTCGACAGGGAGGAGAACGATTCTATTCAAGTGAGCGCTTAGGCTCTCATCCATTAAAAAAACTATTTCAAGAATGGGGCGTTCCTCCGTGGCAGCGAAATAAAATCCCGTTAATTTTTTATCAACAGGAATTAATTGCGGTTACAGGGTATGGCGTACATGCAGATTTTGCGGCTAAGCAAAATGAATTAGGATTTGTTATTAAACTAGTTCCAATATCGCCTACCTAATAATTTTTTGTCCTGAGCTACTTTTTATTTAATGACCAGAAAGCGTATCCCGACACGGGATAGTACGTTTACTAAAAGTTCTTGTTTGCTTTGTTTGGCAATTTTTTGTAGTTGTTCAACACTACTTACCGTTATTTGGTTAGCTGAGGTAATCACATCACCAGGGCGTATACCGGCGTGCCAGGCCATACTATTTTCGTCTATATCGACGACTTCGACCCCTATGAGATGTCCTTGTCCGGTAATAGTCTGATTAAAGTCACGTAATGCTAAACCGTAAAGAAAAGGGTTATCATGTTCTGCTGTTTGTTTGTATTCCTTTGGATCGGTAAGACTTAATTCGGTATTAATAGTTCTTCCTTTTCGTAGCAACCTAACCGTAATTTTATTGCCTACTCTTAACATCCCGACAATATTCCTTACTTGCCCGGCATTTTGTATCGGTGTGCCATTGATCGATTGGATAATATCACCTGTTTGAATACCCGCTGTTGCGGCAGGTGAATAGTTAGGTACTTGCGAAACTAATGCGCCACCTGTATTGGGAGTGATGTGCAGCGCTGAATCTAAGGCGGGCGTTAAATCCTGTACTAAAACCCCAATTAAACCTCGACGTACAGAACCATGCTCCGCTAATTGTTTCATAACACCATGTGCCATGTTAATGGGGATAGCAAAACCAATTCCCACATTTCCTGCATTGGAACCTGGGGCAAGGATGGCTGTATTAATACCCATTAACTGGCCTTGTAAATTGATTAAGGCGCCACCGGAGTTACCTGGATTAATCGGCGCATCTGTTTGAATGAAATTTTCATAGCCTTCTATACCCAATCCAGTGCGCTGCAAGGCGCTAACGATGCCGGAGGTCACTGTTTGGTTAAGACCAAAAGGGTTCCCAATCGCCGCTACGAAATCGCCTACTTTTAAATTATCAGAATTACCGAGAGAAATAGCCGTCAAATGATCAGGTGTAATCGCAAGCAACGCAATATCCGAAGCCGGATCCGATCCTTTCAGCGTCGCTTTAAAGACACGTCCATCACTCAAGGTAACTGTAATCGTTTTGGCCGCGCGAATAACGTGCGCATTGGTTAAAACATATCCCGCTTTGGCATCTATAATGACGCCCGAGCCCATACTTTCAAAATGACGTGGATAAGGGCGGCCCGGTAAGGGAGGGGGTAACTGATTAGGCGGGATATCACCTTGTACAGAGACATTAACGACCGCTGGCATGATAGGTTGTAACATTTGAGAGATGCTAGTATCGTTAATCTGGTGGGCTACACTAAAAGGCCAGCCGGCATAACTTAAGGGACTAAAACCTACTATGAGTAGGGAGCTTAGTAATATTTGGTATAATAATTTCTTCATAGATTTACGAGGTCAAATTAGTAGCTGCTAAGCTTAACGTATTTGTTAGTTTTGTTGCAATGCTAAGTATTATACACGCTAAAGGTTATTTAATGCGCAATTATTCGCTCTGGGATCGATTAGTCTTACGTATCGATGGCGTTTTACAATCAGTACAATTTAATTTTTCATCGAGTCGCCCTAATCCGGCTAAAAGCTTATTGAATGAGGTCGCTTTAAACAAAAAAGAGCACCAGCATTCAGCGGGTTTAATGCGGATAAATCATGTGGGAGAAATTTGTGCCCAGGCCTTATATGCAGGTCAAGCCTTAACCACGCGCTCACCGGATATAAAGCAAAAATTACGAAAAGCCGCCCAAGAAGAGGTCGATCATTTGAGTTGGTGCCAACAACGGATTCAGGAATTAGAGACACATACGAGTTATTTGAACCCTTTTTGGTATATAAGCGCATTACTGATAGGCTTTAGTGCCGGTTTATTCGGCGATAAAGTGAGCCTTGGTTTTTTAGCAGAAACAGAACATCAGGTGGCAAGGCATTTATCTCATCATTTACAAAGTTTACCGCTAGTGGATAAGAAAAGTCGAGCTATTGTTGAGCAAATGCGATTAGAAGAAATGGAGCACGCGGTTACAGCGGAGCAAGCTGGTGCTATCCCTTTGCCGTTAGTCATACAGTGGGGTATGCAAGGCTTGGCAAAATTTATGTCTTTAGTCGCTTATCGAGTTTAATAAATGAAGCGTTTGTTAAACCATGACGGGGAATAGGTGAATTTTTTGCAAACAATAGTGACTGTTTTACTTCAATTTTGTGTAGTTAGGGCCTTAGTAATCCTTGCGTTAACCGCCGTATTCTGTTTTTTTATCCCCATTGGCTACCAAAAATGTAAGCGGCGGTTAACGCAAAAATCCAGTGTTTTAAGTACGGCATTACTTGAGGCTATTTATAAGCCACTGCTTATTCTGATTGCTTTAATGGGTATTTTCTATGCGCTGGAATCGCTTTGTATCGCTTGGAAAGCAATCGATATTAAGCAACTGCACTTAATTCGTGATTTATCATTTATAGGTTTATTGGCTTGGTTTTTATGGCGCTTTGTCGCGGACTCTAAAGAAAGTTTTCTGGACGTCACTAAAAATAAAGCGAAGAATAAACCGATTGATAAAACATTAATCCATGGATTGAGTCAAATCGCAAAACTAGCCATCATTATTCTAACGGCTTTATCCGTATTTCAAATATTAGGTTTCAGTATTGTCGGGGTATTAGCTTTTGGCGGCATGGGTGGCGTTGTTATAGGATTTGCCGCTAAAGATTTATTAGCTAATCTATTCGGAAGCTTAATGTTATTTTTAGATAGACCTTTTGTAATCGGTGAGCAAATAGCTTTACCCGCACTTAAGGTGGAAGGGACAGTAGAAGAGATAGGTTGGCGCATGTGTAGAATTCGAACACCCGAGTGTCGTCCTGTCTATATCCCTAATGCGCTGTTTTCCAATTTAGTCGTAGAAAACCCTTCGCGAATGAAATACCGGCGCTTTTATTGTCGAATTAGTTTGCGTTATCAAGATATAGTAAAAGTTCCTGCTATTTTGGAAGAAATTAAATCTTTATTAAGAAAAAATTCCGCTATTGATAAAAATCGATCAATCACTGTTAATCTTAATGAGTTAGCGAATACATCGCTTAACCTCGTGGTTATAGCGTATACCCATACCGCTAACAGCGCTGATTTTTTAATGATACAACAAACTCTGTTTTTGGAGTTGTTAGCCTGTATTCAGCGCCATGGCGCTGAATGGTCGTTTCCTAGCCATAATATTTATTTAAATAAGCGTGAAAGAATAGAGTTGGCTCGCTCTCAAGGTAGAAACGACGCGTAAAATAAGAGGATTAAAAAATTCCAATATGAGATTAAAGCTTAGTGTTATTGGTTGTGGCCGATTAGGGAAGACGTTAGCATTTTTATTCGCAAAGACTCAGCTTGTTTGTGTTCAAGAGGTGGTTAATTTAAATAGAGCTAGCGCTGAAGACGCCGTTGCTTTTATAGGCCAAGGTAGTGCTCGTGACTCGATCAAACAGCTTAATCCCGCCGATGTTTATTTAATTGCGACCCCTGATGATAGTATTGAACTTGTGTCGCAACAATTAGCCAAGCAAAGCTTGCTTTCTAAAGCTACTGTGGTTTTTCACTGCAGTGGCTTGTTAAGCTCAGAATGTTTAGATTCTTTGGCGCAGTTGGGTTGTTATACGGCGAGTATACACCCTCTTTTTAGCTTTTCTAACGCCATCGTTGATCTGGATGCCTTTAAAGGGACTTATTGCGCGTTTGAAGGCCATAAACTCGCTTTGGAAAAATTGTTACCGCTTTTTAGGGCTATAGATAGCCACCTGTTTTTAATCGAAAAAAACAATAAAGCACTTTACCATGTGGCCAGTGTGTTCGCATCTAACTACTTAGTTACGTTGGCATCGATGGCTGAAGTTTGTTATAAAAAAGCAGGTTTAAGCAGACAGCTAGCTAAAATACTTACCCAAACGCTGATGGGGCAAACCCTTAATAAAATTCAATGTTTAGATGAAGCTACCACTGCGTTGACGGGGCCTCTGCAGCGCGGAGACAAGAGCACGCTGAAAAAGCACCTTCAGGTATTGAAGCCCTTTTCTGATTTGGCAGGTGCTTATAAGAGTCTAGCCAAAGCCACATTGCCACTAACACAGCATGACGAGTGTCTAAAAGAGAGATTAGCGCCGCTTTTCACGCTAGATGTCATTTAAGCCGCGGCGGTCTCGGCGTTAGTTAGTTTGCGAATTCTGATTAACAAACGGCTTTTATGCCTAGCCGCTTTATTTTTGTGGATAAAACCCTTGCTAGCCATGCGGTCAATAATAGGTAAAGCTACCTGATAAGCCGTATCTGCTTCAACGGCCTTCCCAGCCTCAATCGCCACAATAACTCGCTTAATATAGGTGCGCATCATAGAGCGATAGCTGGTATTATGCTGGCGACGTTTTTCAGCTTGTCTTACGCGTTTTTTTGCTTGTTTTGTATTGGCCAATGGACAATCTCCTGAATTAAAGAAAACGGACTTACATTTAAGGCGCTAATCATGCCTTTATAGCAGATAGTTGTCAATCCGAGCGAGAGGATCTAATTTTTTATTCCTCTGAGGGACTGTCATCACTATCTATTTCATCGCCTACTTTCTCTGCTTGGTTGTTCCCAGAGGTTATTGTGTTAGAAGCGTTTGGATTTTTAGGGGATTTATCGAGTTGGTTATCAGGGGCTTTTTCAGATCCAGTTGAAGCGGGATTGTCGTTATCTTCTACTCCATTCATGTCTTCATCCTCTTCGTCGTCGTTATCGTTGCCAGATGCGGTTGTACTAGAAGCGTTTAAATTTTTATCAGACTCATTTAATGGTTTATCCAGAGGTTTGGGTGCGGTAATAGCGGGGGGAGGCGCATTTTGAATCGTTGGGATGGGCGATGGAGGGATTAGGTAATAATCGAGAAGTTTTCGTGCAATTTGAGGGGAAGGGGTAGTGCTGTTTTGTATGACGATGGCCAGCGCTATTTTAGGGTGTTCAACAGGCGCAAAAGCGATAAATAACGAATTATCACGCAGCTTGGCAGAAACGGTTTTAGTATTATAGCGCTCATTATTTTTTAAACTATACACTTGCGCTGTTCCTGTTTTTCCCGCCAAGGTATAAGGGACGCCTGGAAAGAACCGTTCTGCGGTTCCTCCTGGCGCATTGACGACGTGTTGCATGGCGGTACGGATAAAACTCAAAATAGCTTGGGGTAGATTGATAGGCTCTAAATGCTGTGGTTTAGTGAAAATGACCGTTCCATCACTTGAACGAAAGCTCAATACGACGTGTGGTTTCCAGCGCTCTCCCCATTCTGCAAGCGCGCTTGCGGCGAAAGCTAATTGGATTGGGGTTACTAATAGAAATCCTTGGCCAATCCCGCAATTTAGAGTATCTCCCGCATACCAAGGTGCGCCATAGGATTTTTCTTTCCATTGAGGGTTAGGTAATACTCCACTGCCTTCGTCTGGAAGATCGATATCGGTAGGCGCGCCAAAACCAAATCGTTTGAGACTGGTATAAATTCGATTAATCCCCATACGTAGACTTAAGTTATAAAAATAAATATCAGAAGAAACGGTTAAGGCTTTAAGTAAATTAACCTCGCCGTAAGCATGGCGGCGAAAATTGTGATAGATCCGTCCTCTCCCATTGATTTGAAACTCACCCGTGTCGTGAATGGAATAGGTAGGGGTAACCACATTTTCCAGGAGTGCTCCTGTGCTGATGAAAGGCTTAATGCTAGAGCCCGGATGATAGGCGCCACGTAAGGCTCGATTATACAGAGGATCACCGGGTTCGGTTTGCAATTGTTCATAATCGCGTTGTCGGATTCCGCTCACAAAGAGATTTGGATCGAAACTAGGATTACTAATTAAGGCTAGAACCTCTCCGTTACGTGGGTCCAGGGCTACGATAGCGCCTTTTTGTTTCCCTAAAGCCTGTTGCGCTAATTTTTGCAAACCACTGTCTATTGTTAAAGTAAGGCTTTTCCCCGCAATAGGTCGAGTTTGTTTTAGTATGCGTACAATTTGGCCGTGGACGTTTGTTTCAACCTGTTGGTAACCTACTGTGCCGTGAAGTTGCATTTCATAATATTTTTCAACCCCCGTTTTGCCGATAAAATTACTGGCACTGTAATTAACAGGGTCTATGCTTTGTAGCTCTTTTTCATTAATTCGGCTCATATAGCCTACTATGGCCGCAAAAGGAGCACCTTGTGGGTAGTGGCGGATCATTTGAGCTTGTATAGCGACGCCAGGAAAACGATAACGTTCTATCGAAAATGCGGCCACTTCTTGCTCATTTAATTTTAAACGTAAAGGGATAGGCTCAAAACGATGGTGTAAATGGCGTTGATGCTCAAATTGTTTTAAATCTTCTTCATCAATCTTAATAAGCAGGGTTAATTTTGCGATGGTTTCATGAATATTCCTGACTAAATCAGGCGTAATGACCAGATTAAAGATAGGTTTGTTTTCGGCTAATAGCACGCCTTTTCTATCATAGATTAATCCACGATTTGCTTCTATAGGGACAAGGCTCAGCTGATTTTGACGAGCCAAAGTAGTGTAGAGTTTATGCTGAAAGACTTGGAGGTAGATTAATCGGCCCAATAAAATGACGGTTAAAGCGGAGATGCCAATAAGGATGGCGATGGTTCGACGTTTAAACAATTTATACTCTTGGCGAGTGTTCTTAAATGTATTAATTGATTTCAACATAAAATTTGGGTCTTTTTGCCTGGCTCTGTGTTAAATGCGCTATAGCCTAGTCCATTTAAGCGGGGGTAAATTGTAGTCCTTTGGTTGACAGGCAGCTTGTAGAATTCGAAATAGTTCGCTTTTAAGTCAACTAGTACTAGGTTTCAAATTGGGTCTGTAGTATTATTTTAGCGATAGATTTTGCATAAAATTACACATTTGTAAGGCTTTATGTAGAGTTTCTTTGAGTCTGATTGGCTTACATGAGCTGAGGGCGTAAATTTCAAAGTGCATTTTATCAAAAAATTTAATTGTTTTGAGTATATAAAAAACTAAAGGTTTGCGACAGCCTAATTTCAATATGATTTCTTCCCATGAATTGTTTCGTAGAGCTAAGCAGTTTATCCCGGGTGGGGTTAACTCACCTGTGCGCTCGTTTAATGCCGTAGGCGGCGATCCGGTCTTTTTTTCACATGGCCATAAGGCTTACTTATTTGATGTAGAAGGGAAGGCCTATATAGATTATGTCGGTTCTTGGGGTGCCTTGATTCTTGGGCATGTGCCGGACAAGGTAGTGACAGCCGTAGAGCAGGCCGTTAAACGCGGATTAAGTTTCGGGGCCCCTACATCGGCAGAAATCGATCTGGCAGAAAAAATCTCTATTTTAATGCCGAATTTAGCCAAAGTACGCTTAATGAATTCGGGCACCGAAGCTACAATGACGGCGATACGCTTAGCGCGGGGTTTTACGGGGCGCAATAAAATTCTTAAGTTTAATGGTTGTTACCATGGCCATGTCGATGCCTTACTAGTAAAAGCAGGTTCTGGCTTAGCAAGCTTAGGAATACCCGATTGTGCCGGTGTCCCCAAAGAAGTAGCACAACAAACCTTGAGTGTTGATTTTAATAATCTTGAGCAAGTCACCCAAATGTTCATGCATTATGGAAAAGAAATTGCTGCTGTTATCGTAGAGCCTATCGCCGCCAATATGAGTTGTATCTTCCCGATTTCAGGCTTTTTAGCCGGATTACGTGAGTTATGTGATTATTATGGAAGCCTATTAATTTTTGATGAGGTTATTTCAGGATTTAGGGTTGCTTTAGGTGGCGCACAAGCGGTTTATCAAGTACGCCCCGATTTGACGACATTAGGAAAAATTATTGGTGGAGGTCTCCCAATAGGTGCTTTAGGGGGGCGGAGCGATATCATGGATTGTTTAGCTCCTTTAGGCGATGTTTATCAAGCGGGGACTTTATCGGGTAATCCAGTGACGGTAGCCGCAGGGCTGGCTACTTTAGAACTAATCTGCCAACCCAATTTTTATACTGTTCTTGGCACGACAACCGAAAAACTGATTTCAGGTTTATTAGAGCGTGCTAAAGAATCTAGTGTTTCTTTTCAAGCCCATCATATGGGAGGATTATTCGGGTTCTTTTTCACGAATGAAACGGAAATTTATAATTATGAACAAGTAAAGTTAGGGAATCAATTACTTTTTAAAGAGTTTTTTCACAAAATGTTGGCCGAAGGTATTTATTTTTCCCCTTCATTATTTGAATCGGGATTTGTTTCAAGTGCACATGGTGAACAAGAACTTGAACTTACTTTAGCGGCGGCCGAAAAGGTATTTAGTAAATTAAAAAAACAACAAAAGAAAGAATCAGTCATTTTTGCTTAATTTACTTTGTTTTGAATAATAAAGCCGTTTTTATCAAAAATAAATGCTGTCGGAAAAAAATTAAAATACAATAATCTTTTCTTATCCTCATTACCATTGTCCACTCTATTCCTAGTAAATTAAAATTTTACACAATATTTTGTTTATATTTTTATATTAAAAATTATTTTAAGTAGATATAATGACCAGTTTTTTCATTAAAACAAAATTTATAATTGTAAAAAAATATCTTATATTTATTGAGTGTTCTTAAAATAAGAACGTTTAAAACTAATTGTCAAGGAAGTTAGGCATGCCAAACGAAATAAACGATTTAGTTGCAGAGCAAGCTGAAGGGATGGGTCAAGTTATGTGCGATGGGCAGAGAGATACTCTCTATTCTTTAGCGCAGGATTTAAGTGCTAAAAAAAAAGAAATTTTTGTTTTAGAAAAAAAGATCACTTTAGCAAATGGTTTATTAGCTAAAGTAAACAACGAAGAGCAAACTTGTAAGTTAGTAAAAGAAAAAAAAGGCTTTGATGAGCGAAAGGTAAATCTAGCTGAATTAATAACAGAGCTCGCATGTATTATAGAATCTATTAAGGATTGTTGGTCGCTTTATGTTTTTGTAGGGAGCTTTTATAAGCTTGTTATTGAAAAAGAAAATTTTGAACAGCCGGATAAAGGCCTTACGTCGCAATTAATCTATAAGTTAAAAGATGAAGAAAATAACTTATATGATATTTTTATCAAAGGTGATTATTTTAGTAAAGCCATGAAAGCTTTATCGTTCGAGCCTTATCAGTATTATTTTAAAAAATACACCACTGATTTTTTTTCTGATATTCAGAGCTCGAGTGATCCTCACCGTCAATTTATTTTACCACTTACCACGATTTTTTATGAGTTTTCTCACATTAGAAAAGATAGATTTAACCCGGCTGACCTTGATTTTTTTTTAAAGGAAAATATTCCTGATTATCCTTTGCCATCTGCCCAGCATAAGTTAGTAGGATTACGATGCTTCTTTTTCTATAATATTTTATTAGAATATTTAAGATTAAAACCAGTGAGTTTAAACTTTGAACATTTAAAAAAAACAGTCCAGTTTGAATCGTATCTCGTTAATTTTAGATCGCCTATTAAAGAAAATCTCGTTGATAATTTACATGTATTAGAAAAAAATTTAACAAAAAAAGAAAAAAAATTAAATATTTTCTTTGAAAATAAATCTGAAAATACCGACGAAGATCTTAATAAAGCGCTAATTTTTTACAATAAGCTAGAAGACGAATTGCAAAATATCAATAAAAAAACTGAAAATCTATTGAAAAATAAAGATATAAGTTTAACGAAAATGCGTTATGTATTAGCGGAAACGGCTAAGGAACACGAATTGGCAAGATTAATAGCCGTATTTAGTTCTAAAATAAGCCATGATTTTTATTTGTATGCGGCCACGCCTATAGAAGATATAAAAACAAATAAAGAAGCATTAAATTATTTATTATATGCGATTCAAGATAAACCTAATATTATTTTAAATAACGAGGCTAATTTATTTATTAACTCTATTATGGAGCAAGATCAGGATATTGCTACGGTTTCACTTGAAGATCTTAATCTTGATGATTGGATAAACTTTAGTCACTTTTATATATTTTCTTTAATTTATACTGATTTTAATGCGAGATTAACAGGATTTAATAACAAATTACTTTTTACTGAAGTTCTTACATTTAATATTTTTTTAATGGCCAAAATTGAAGTAGTATCTAGTTTGAAACATAAAATAATGAAAGAGATCAATAAATTTTTTGGAGATAAACATATCAACCAATCTACTTATACAAGTATTAAAAAAAATCTGTTAGAAGAAGTTAGATTAATTTTAGAATTGATACAGCATACAACACAAGTTTTAAAAGATACTAAGGTCTTAGAGTCAGTGCTTATCCCTAAGATTAAAGCTAATCCTGTTTTACCACGGCCCGACGAAAATAATTTATTAGAGTCTTTAAAAACTTTACAAGATGAAAAGGAATTCTTTCAGTTAAAGTATGAGGCGATAAGAAAACATATATTTCCGGTTAAGATTAAGAAATTAGCCAAAAAAACAAGTATCAAACTGACTGTTAGTTTAGCTAATAATTCAGAAGAAAAGTATAGTAAATTTATTGAATACTTCTTCGATCCGCTTAATTGTTTATCGGAAAATCTATCTGAGAGCTTAAAGTGTTTAGAAGAAATTGAAAAAAATGCGACATCCGTTAAAAAGAATAGTGCTTTTAGGCAAAAAATTTCTTCTGCGGCCGGACAAATTTCCTCATCAATAGATAAGATTGTGCTAAGTTTGACAGTTTGGTTAGAGGCGGACGAATCAGAAAAGTTGGCCGACTTAAATTTGTCACAACTATTAGAGAAAATAGATGCGATTATAGTGAGTAGCGCTTTAATTAAAAAAAGAGGGATTAATAATAAAGCAATATTATTGCAATATACTATTAGTAGCGCCTCCTTATCGACAAGCCTTCTCTTAAAAAAAGTAGTCGAAATGATAGATAAGTATCTAGTATGTAATGAGCAGGCAAAAGATCTGTTACAAATTATTTCTCGTTCTTTTATTGGTGATGCCAATGCGCCTTTATTTTTTTCCAAGTCAATCCCTCGAAAATTAAAACATCAATTAGATAAAAAATTAGCTAATAATTATCTTAATTTAAAGGAACAATTTATCTACTTAGAAAAATTAATACGATCAATGAAATACGATGCTCATGAACGAATTATTCAATTATATTCTTTAGTAGGAGAAGGAGAAGACTATCAAAAGGCGTGCAATCTCCTAAAGGATAAAATGAGCTTATTAAAAATATTACCTAGTGAAGCAAATATTAAATTCAAAAAAGCCAATAAAGACCTAGTCCTTGAAAAAACTAACCTCGCTGAAGATAGAGATAATAGAGATATTTGCTCGTATCTTAAATCTGAAGAATCCGTCGAGAACAGGGTAGTTTTCGATGATTTAAATGAGAGTCAATTACAAGTGCCTAATATAATTGTCGATGCTTTTCCAGAGTATGCGGAAAATTTAATGACTAGTGAAAATGTAAATAATCTACAAGCAGCGTCCGTTTCCAGCGAAAATAGCGTGGATGCAACGATTGCGATGGCTAGTTCAGTTAATAAAACATCATTTAACCAAGCTAATATATTAAATAAAATAATTTTGGACGAATATGAAAATTGGAATATAGAATTTGAAAAATGGAAATATGAAAAAAATTTAAAATTGTATAAACTTTTTCATGTTATCGAAAGTTGCTCCATGTCAGTACTAATGAATACCGCTAATGCCTTTTTAAAATATTTATCTTTCTATGAGCGGGAATTTGTCGAAAAAAAATCTGAACTTATCGCGCAAAAAGAGCAAATAATTTCTTTTTTTGAAAAATCCGATAAGATTACGATATTAATTAATTATTTGTGCCAATATGAAAAATGGTTAGATAGTGTTTTTCATCGTATTGCTATTTGTAGGGCAATTATACATCAAAATGATAATGAGGCTGTAACAGCAGAGTCCCCTCGTTTGCCGAGTCTACTTGCTGACAACAGAGCGGAGTTTAATAGTTTATTAGCTTTTTATTTAGGATCGGCAGATAAGTATAATAAATTTAGAGACGACTTAGCATTTGAAGAAGGTAAATTGTATGATTTGAATCGAAATTTTGTTAAAAAAATCATTACGATAGGTTCATTAGAGGGGGCGGAAAGTGAAGGAAACGTATTATCTGAATTTAGTGAGCAAATGGATAAGGTTAACCAGCTAAAGCTCGCTATTGAACAAGAATACGAGAATAAAAAGCGCATAAAAGCTAAGCTAGTGTCAATAGCAAATCCTGAAATTGTGAAATTTTATTTGAGCCGTATTGACCCTTGTGACGCCGAAACTATAAAAGCAAACACAAAGAGCAATTTGCTTCCGATTAAGCCTGCTCACATTCCACCACCCGCTCCTCCTGAATTCAATACGTATATGGCAGCTGCTCCAAACGCGTTTTATTCTATGCCCCAAGCAACTACCCATTTGATACCAAATCTTGCGCCAGTGCCGTATTGTGGGATGTGTTATCCGAATTCGAGCTAGCTTTTTTTTCCAAGCATTACGACAATCATTTTGTCGGGTTTAATCCCTTGAAAAGCATTTCGAACTTGTTCCAAGCTTACCGCTTCGATTTTTTCTGGGTAAGTAGCTAAATAATTTAAAGGAAGCCGGTAAAAACCTATTTTTTCTATCGCGGCCAAAATACTTTTATTGCTATCAAAGGAAAATGGAAAGCTGCCAGTAAGCGCTTGTTTGGCCGCTAATAATTCTTGTGTGCTTGGACCCTTAGTAAGAAAATCTTTTACTGTTTTTTCAGTAATAGCTAACGCATTGGTCGCTTGATCGCGACGTGTTTGTAACACGATTAAGAAAGGGCCTGTGACTTGCAGTGTCTTAAAGCCGCTATTTATGCCATAGCATAACCCCCGTTTGTTTCTAACCTCATTAAAAAGGCGTGAAGTCAGTATGCCGCCCCCTAAAATTTGATTACCAATGAGAAGTGGAAAATAATTAGGATCCTTTACCGCCATGCCAAGTTGACCTAAAAAAATAGTGGTTTGTTGAGAAGGATAATCTATTTTTATGATGCGATTTTTTAGCGGTGGAGATAAAGGCGTTGTAGGAGGAGTACTTTCTTGCCCTTTAGGAAGAGCGGCGGCGAGTTGCTCGGCAATGCTTATGGCTTTATCTTTTTTTATATCGCCGACAATAGCAATCATTGCATTTTTTGCCACATAATGATGTCGATAAAAATCTAATATTTTTTCTTGGGATAATTGCTCAATACTCGCTTTGTTCCCTAATAATGACGAAGCATAGGGATGTTGGCCATACAAAACGCGATAAAAGGTTTTAGCGGCGATAATGCTGGGCGTTTGTGACTCTTGTTGTAGCGATATTAAGGTTTGTTTTTTTATTTGATTTATAGCAGATTGTGGAAAATCAGCGCCTTTAAGTAGTTCAGAGAAGGTATTAAATGCGGGGTTGAAAAATTGCGCGGCGCTTAATGAGCGTAGATTTAATACCGCCATGTCTTGGTTAATGCCAGCACTATAATGTGCGCCTACTGCTTCAAAACGATTTGCAATTTGATCGGCGCTTAGATTTTGTGTCCCTTGGTCTAACATTTGTGTGGTAAATTGTGCAATTCCTGGCGAAGCATTATCTTGCGATGAGCCCGCATGAAATAGTAGGCCGATATCTATAATAGGGATCTGTTTTTTAGCGACGAAGTAAACCGGTATCCCATTTTGGGTATGCCAATGTTCAATGTTAAGTGGTGCTTGAGGAGATTCTCCCTTTGCGCCCGTAATAAATAATGTCAGTAGCAACGCGAAAATGTAAGAATAATACTTAACGTGCATGCGAAGACCTTTTAGTTGATAAAGCGTCGGAATGAATAGGATTTAGCGGTAAAGGCACTAAATAAGCGACTGTCAAACGGGGTGCTTGCAGGTATTTGGTCGCAACGGTTTGTATTTGGCGTGGTGTTACCGCATTGATGTGTTTGAGATAATCGCGTTCTATTTGCCAGGGTAGATTAATCGCGGCTAAACTGCCAAGTTCATAGGCTTGAGTCGTAATAGAGTCTTCTTGATAGATCTTATCGGCGGCTATTTGTGCTTTTGCACGTGCTAATTCCTCAGAACTGACCATATAGGTATGTAGTTGTTTGATTTCTTGTGACAAACTCGTTTCAAGTTCCGATAAAGTATGTCCGGATGTCGGTGTTGCTTGTAATAAGAATAAATTATTTAAACGGCTTACCGGATTATAAGAGGCATTCGCATCGGCGGCTATTTGTTGATTTCGAACGAGATGTTTAGCAAAACGAGCGCTATTTCCACCTGACAATAAGGTCGCAATCAGATCTAAAACATAAGGATCAGAACTATGGAGATCGGTTTTAATAACAGGGACAGGATAGGCCATAACGAGCCACGGTAATTGAGCAGGAACAGAAATAGTGAGATGTTTTTCACCGAGTGGTTGAATATCTTTTTCTGGTTTTAGCTTGGGAAGGGGTAATGATTTTAGATCAGTAAAATATTTTTGCGCTAATTGATAGACTTGATCAGGTTTTACATCACCGACAACAACGAGTATGGCATTATTAGGTGCGTACCAGGTTTCATACCATCTACGCAAGTCGTTAACCGTCATGTTTTGTAGATCATTTTTCCATCCTATGACAGGGTGGTGGTAGGGGCTTGCAACAAAGGCAGCGGCGTCAAGGCGTTCTAACAAAATTTCTTGAGGGTTATCATCCGTGCGCATGCGCCGCTCTTCCATCACGACTTGAATTTCTTTAGCAAAATCTTGCGAGCGTAGTAATAAATTTCGCATTCTATCGGCCTCTAATTCGAAGCTGATGGCTAATTTATCCGCCGAAAATTTTTGATAGTAAGCAGTAAAATCTGAATCAGTAAATGCATTTTGTTCACCGCCATTTACCGCTACTTTTTTTTCCAGCTCTCCCGGCCCAAATTTTTCGGTTCCGCGGAACATCATATGTTCTAGCGCATGTGAGATGCCCGTAATTCCCCGTGGTTCATAGCTGCTCCCTACCTTATACCATATCTCTGAAATGACGACAGGTGCACGATGATCTTCTTTCACCAGTAAACTTAAACCGTTTTTTAAATGGTATTCATGAACATCATTTGCCCAACTTAAATGCGGTAGTGCTATTAAGCCCAAATAAAGGAGAATTTTTTTAAGACCCATGCATTAATTTCCTTAAAAAGGTATATTTAGCCAAAAAATCGAATAATAAAAAAGACTTAATACTAACAATTATTACTATAATTTGACATCATTTTAATAGCATTTCATAATCATCAGGGTAATAAGGCCATTTATTTTAAGAAGCATTTAAACAGCTAAGCGTTCCTGCTTAAATAGAGAGGATATAAACGAGGTCATTTTTCATGCCAAAGGCAAAAAAAAATATCGGTTTTAAGTTTGAAAAGGCTTTGGATGAGCTCGAAAAAATCGTTGAGCAAATGGAGCGAGGAAATTCTACCTTAGAAGATTCACTCGAGCAATTTAGCCAAGCGGTCGGTTTATTAAAAGACTGTCAATTGACTTTAAAGAAAGCGGAACAGCGTGTGCAAATTTTAATAAATTCCGACTCAAATCAAGAAAATCAACTGCAAGCTTTTGAAGTCAATGAAGAGTTAGTCCAGTGAATGTTGGGTCTGATCTTATAAAATACCAAGAACGGGTTAATCAACTATTAGCACATTATTTGTCGGATCCAGCGCCGGTGTCAGAGCCCTTATATGATACGATGTGTTACGCTGTTTTAAATGGCGGTAAGCGTTTAAGGCCTTTATTGATTTATACTTTAGGGATTGCATTAGGGTCTTCGTTAGAAAGTTTAGATCAGGTGGCTTGTGCCTTGGAATTAATTCATGCCTACTCATTGATTCATGATGATTTGCCCAGCATGGACAATGATGATTGGCGGCGCGGAAAACTGAGTTGCCATAAAAAGTTTGGCGAGTCCATGGCCTTGTTAGCAGGGGATTCTTTGCAAGCATTGGCTTTTGATGTACTACTTCAATCCTCGTTAACTCCCGTGAAAGTTGTAAAAATGCTAAGTGTCTTGGCAAAGGCCGCAGGGCCATGGGGGATGGTGGCAGGGCAAGCGATGGGATTTAGCCGTAGTCTGGGCTGCTCAGATAAATCAAACACTGAAACCATTCATGTTTTGAAAACAGGTACTTTATTTGCAGCCGCTTTAGAGCTGCCTGGAATAGTCGCCGATTTATTGCCCGCGCAGCTTTTAATTTTATCTCAAATCGGAAACAAGATAGGCTTGGCCTATCAAATTCAAGATGATGCTTACGACAATGAGAGTGGCCATTATTGGCAGGACCCCCTAGCCAGGAAGGTTTATTTGCAAGATTTAGTCAATCAAATTTTGCGTGGTTTGGTTTCTATTTCTCCACTTTCTCTGTCAGGGGATCAAGATTTTAATCGATTGTTAAAAACAATTCTTAATTTTAAAGAAGCAGATGTTAACTATCAATACAGATAATTTCTGTAATAAGAATAGGGCTGTTATAATGGCCACTTAGTTTCGTAAGGTGTGCGTTTAAGTGGAATTCCAATTTTTATTGAGTCTGGCTTAAATCTAGCGATATCCCTTATAGAAACTATATTTGCAGCTACGCTGTTACTGATTAAACAAGAGGAAAATAAGCATATGCCAATGTTAAAAGTAGGGGATAAATTACAGAGATTACTCACGCTTCTTATCCCGGGAAATGGTTAGTATTGTTTTTTTGGCCTAAAGATTTTACATTCGTATGTCCCACTGAGATTGTGGCGTTTAATGATCTCAATGGAAAATTTAAAGAAAGTAACGCGGTATTGTTAGGTGGTAGTACCGATAATGAATTTGTACACCGTGCTTGGCGACAATACAACAAAGATTTGAACGATCTTTCGTTCCCTATGTTGAGTGATATTAACCGAGAATTATGTGGTGATTTAGGGATATTAGATAATGAAGCCGGGGTAGCACAGCGTGCCACGTTTATTATCGATCCAGAAGGCATTATTCGCTTTAGCATGGTAACTGACTTAAGCGTGGGGCGTAATCCTGAGGAAGTATTACGCATATTGCATGCTTTACAAGACGGAGGCCTCTGCCCCTGTAATTGGCAAAAAGGTCAGAGTACGATTAACGTTGCTGAAGTGGCTTAAGCACAGTAAAATCTATAAAAACCCGTATTTTACGGGGTTTTTTTTTGAGGAAAAATGCACTTAGTAGGGGCAATAATTAGCCGTTATTTTTCTTGTTGAAAGGGTGAATTTCAAAAAACGGATAAATCAAGCTAGAATGCTTGAATTTTACGGATTATTTTTTTATGAAGAAACTTACGCCTGAAGAGAAAAAGATTATCTTATTAAAAGGAACCGAGGCCCCTTTTTCGGGAAAATATTATCGTTTTAATGAAGACGGGACTTATTCCTGTAAGCAATGCGGTGCATTATTATACAATTCTGCGGATAAGTTTGATTCGGGTTGTGGCTGGCCCAGTTTTGATGACGAAATAGTCGGTGCTATTAAACGATTGCCCGATGCCGATGGCCGTCGTACCGAAATTCTTTGTGCTAAATGTGATGCGCATCTTGGGCATGTATTTCTTGGTGAAACACTTACCCCTAAAAATGTCCGTCATTGCGTCAATTCAATAGCCTTAGATTTTATTCCAACGCATGAAACAAAGAGTAAATCCGATAAAAGTTTAATAAAACCAATTGAACAAACTGAAACGGCTATTTTTGCGGGCGGATGTTTTTGGGGAATCGAACATTTAATGAAGCATTTGCCCGGTGTCATTTCAGTCATATCGGGTTATATCGGTGGTAATGTGCCTAACCCTAATTACCAGGATGTTTGTAATCATCGTACCGGTCATGCTGAAGCCGTGAAGGTTATTTTTGAACCTGGGAAAATAACGTATGAAACATTAGCTAAACGATTTTTTGAAATTCATGATCCAGGTCAAGTTAATAGGCAAGGACCGGATATCGGTGAGCAATATCGTTCAGAAATTTTTTATACGACACCTGAACAAAAAGAAACCGCTTTAAAACTTATCCATATTTTAAAAGATAAAGGTTTTCAGGTTGTTACAAAGCTTACTCCAGCCACACGCTTTTGGGAAGCTGAAGATTATCATCAAAATTACTATACAAAAAATGGCAAACAACCTTATTGCCACCAATATATAAAAAAATTTTAAGAAATCACCCTGTGTAGGTTTAAAATTTAAATGAGTTATTGAATTGCTTAGTTTCTAGCATTGACTCAAACGTATTGATCGAGTTAATGATACGATCTCCTGCTTCTAATATTTTGTTTTCACTGGGCGTAAAGAACCCATCGTGTTTTTTGCCAGTTATTTTTCTTATTATTAGATCGCATAGTAATAGGGTGCTATTTCCATTAAAGAGGTCTGCTTTTACTTCGTCACTACCAAGCTGAGCGTGATTAATATCGAGCGTAGCTAATGCAATATTGGAAGAAGAGGATATAAACGGCGGAATATTTTTAAAAATATTGACAAAGTTATTGATCCAAGAGAAAGGTCTACTTGCATCGCTAGTGATATAGGCGCCCTTTTCTGTAGCGATAACAAGGGTTTTATCTTCAATTTGAAAGCTACGACGACTACGGGCTGCACCTTTTGACGCAAGGTACGTCGCTATGTCGGTGTGATCATTCAGAGCTGCGGAGCGCAAAGGGCTATCGCCAAGATTATTTTTAACATTTAAATCAGATGCTTTTCCTGCAAGGTACTTGACTACTTCTAAGTAACCATTCTGAGCCGCCTGGTGTAGCGGCGTATTTCCAGCGCCATTTTTAGCGTTTACATCAGAGCCTTGTTCTACAAGATATTTAATGAGCTCTAGGTCCACAGGCTCAGCATTTGAAATAGCCGTGTGTAGAGGGATATCTCCCAAATCATCTTTAGCGGCTAGATTAGCGCCTTTCTGGACAAGATATTTCACCGTCTCTAAGTGAGCATGATAGCTGGCGTAGTGCAGAGGGGTTCCCCCATCCTTAGTGGCAGCTTCCAGATTAGCGGCTTTTTCTACGAGGTATCTTACTATATCTGTTACCCCATACCAGGCTGCATAGTGCAGCGGAGTGTCGCCAAGATTATTTTTAATGTTTAAATCAATCTCTTTTTCTTCTATAAGATATTTGACAATACCCAAGTAGCTGTTTTTTACGGCGTGAAATATATCGTCGACATACATATTTTTTTCTTCTATAAAATATTTAACAATAGGTAAGTGGCCGTGGAGAGCCGCAAGCTGGAAAGGATTATAACCACCCTTATTTTTAGTGTAGATATCAACACCTTTATCGACCAGATATTTTACTACCTCTAAGTGACCATGCCAGGCTGCATAGTGTAAAGGAATATTCCCATCCTCGGTTATGGCTTTTAAATCAGCGTTTTTACCCACAAGATATTTTACTAGATGTAAATGACCGTTATAAGCGGCTGTATATAATGGCGTTTGGCCTAAT
>CAZSWN010000027.1:0-241 GCA_964611135.1 uncultured Coxiellaceae bacterium
GATGTTTTTTAGTGATGTTGATGAAGTCAATCCGATAATAAAGATGACAGCTTACAGAACGGCTTTTTCGAAGTGGTACTATTTGCTTTTAGCCCTTGACCCATTTCAGCTCTGCTATTACTATAAGCGGCCTTATCGGCTTTAAATTCCCCGATAGCTCAGCTGGTAGAGCAAATGACTGTTAATCATTGGGTCACAGGTTCGAGTCCTGTTCGGGGAGCCAGTATAATCAAAGGCTTAG